>NZ_JAWJBQ010000243.1:0-285 GCF_046535955.1 Pseudoalteromonas sp. SIMBA_162
CGATGACGCCCTCGCTGGTGGTCTTCCTGCTTGGGCTGGCGCTGACCGCCATCCTGGTCGCGAAGCGCATTCACGGCGCACTGATCATCGGCATCATCGTCACGACCCTGATGGCGACCACCATCGGGCGTCTGTGGGGGGATGGCAGCGCCTACTTCCCGCCGGAGATCGCTCAGCCGACGCTGGTCAACTTCACCGGTATCTTCGCTGCGCCTGATTTCAGCGGCCTGCTGGCGCTGGACCTGCTCGGTTCGCTCAAGGTGGCCTATGCGCCGTTCATCTTCG
>NZ_JAWJBQ010000244.1:0-285 GCF_046535955.1 Pseudoalteromonas sp. SIMBA_162
GTGCTTTAAAGCCGTAGAAGACGCCAACCGCGAAAAGTTCTACTGCCTATCCATGTTCCCCTACCCCAGCGGCAAGCTGCACATGGGCCACGTGCGTAATTACACTATCGGCGACGTTGTCTCACGTTTCCAGCGCATGCAGGGTAAAAATGTCATGCAGCCCATGGGTTGGGATGCGTTCGGGATGCCGGCGGAGAATGCCGCGATTCAAAACCAGGTGCCGCCCGCTAAGTGGACCTATCAAAACATTGATTACATGCGCAACCAGTTGAAGGCATTGGGCTT
>NZ_JAWJBQ010000245.1:0-285 GCF_046535955.1 Pseudoalteromonas sp. SIMBA_162
CTGCGGCGGCGGGGGGTAATGCCAGCTTGATGACCATTGGCTGATTGCTGTTGATAAAAAAGGGGAGCTTCGGCTCTCCTTTTTTATGGGCGCATATCTTGAGATGTTTGGCGCCTGTGAGATCGAGCGCCGCCCGCGCGGCGCTTCGCAGCACAAGGCTGCTCCTACATTTGTTTCGGGCCAGTAACGCCTGTGGCTGGCGCGCTCGACCGCCTTGTTCGAGCCCTGCGCCAAGGCGTTCGCGCGAAGATCTCACAGAAATAATTGGCCCGACATAGTTGTAGG
>NZ_JAWJBQ010000246.1:0-284 GCF_046535955.1 Pseudoalteromonas sp. SIMBA_162
CCCATCACATTGCGTGAAGTGAACGGCGGGCTGGATTCCGATGCCAACGGCAATCCCTGCGACATCCACGGCCAGCGTCTTGCGGGCCTCTACATGTTCGGGCTGGGCGCCGGTCTCGCCGTCGACCCGACACTGGGCAGTGAAGCCTCCTTCGATGGCCGCATCTACGGCGTCTGGCAGTTCCACAATCACGCCAGCCTGCCGGCACTCCACGCCATCATCGCGCGCAATGCCAGTGACGACGCACTCGGCAGCGACACTGCTCACTCCGTCGGTCAGGTGAT
>NZ_JAWJBQ010000247.1:0-284 GCF_046535955.1 Pseudoalteromonas sp. SIMBA_162
GCCCACGACCCGCGTGCCCCCGCCTACGGGGAAGAGGCTGCCCGCACGCTGGGGCTTGATCCCGCCCAGGTCTTCAAGACCCTCGTCTGCCAGCTGGAAGGCGGCAATGCACGTCAGCCGCTGGTGGTCGCCGTGGTGCCGGTCAGCGGTACGCTCGACCTCAAGGCATTGGCACGCGCCTGCGGGGCACGCAAGGCGGCACTGGCCGCGCATGAGGCCGCCGAACGTGCCACCGGCTATGTGGTCGACGGCATCAGTCCGCTGGGGCAGAAGAAGCGCCTGCC
>NZ_JAWJBQ010000248.1:0-283 GCF_046535955.1 Pseudoalteromonas sp. SIMBA_162
AAATGTTTTACTCGTAATGCAGTAGTATAAACATTAAGGCGTTATGGTTTTTTTGTTCAATTGTTTAGAGTAAAAAACCTTAGTTTCATCGTCACCAAGGATTTTTGCATACGTTATACAGCGCCTTATATCGACTTTTGCCAACCTAAAATCAGGGTTTTGATTCTGTTTTAACAACTCATAGGTTCTTAATAGCTTGAGGTTTTCACGAGCCCAGACACCTTCTTTAGCTGACCCTTTTTTGACTTTAGGGCGGCGAAATAGATTCGGCCGTGCTATATGT
>NZ_JAWJBQ010000249.1:0-283 GCF_046535955.1 Pseudoalteromonas sp. SIMBA_162
TTACCTCTATCATCACTGGAAGCAAAGTATACATCACCAGCGATAGCATGTATTGGCACTAATTGACCTTCATGCATAGATACTACTAGGAAGTTAATTTCTAATCCATTCATCAGCCCTTCTTCATTAATCCATAAATCTATACCATGTGAAAGACTAACACATTCTAACCGACCACCCACGATTTCTTGAAATGATTCCAACTCTGACGGTACTTCAATCACTTCAGGACTTTCCCCTACGTTTACACGCATTATTGTAATTAGTTCCCCTTGCATACTAG
>NZ_JAWJBQ010000250.1:0-283 GCF_046535955.1 Pseudoalteromonas sp. SIMBA_162
GGACTGGCCGGGCTGGTCGATATGCTCCGCCAGGACCCGCACGCGCTGGAAACCGTGCACCTGTCGGTGATCCAGTTCAGCAGCAAGGCCACCCAGACCATTCCGCTGACCGATCTGATGACCTTCCAGGCCCCGTCCCTCAAGCCGGATGGCATGACGGCGCTGGGTGCTGCACTGAAGCTGACCGCCGAGCGCATTCAGGCCGAGGTCAAGCAGACCACGGCAGACACCAAGGGTGACTGGCGCCCGCTGGTCTTCGTCTTCACCGACGGGGCATCGACCG
>NZ_JAWJBQ010000251.1:0-283 GCF_046535955.1 Pseudoalteromonas sp. SIMBA_162
CTGTGTTTTTGCTAAACAGTCGCCTGGGCCTATTCACTGCGGCTTCTCGGGGCTTTAACACCCTAAGAAGCACCCCTTCTCCCGAAGTTACGGGGTCATTTTGCCGAGTTCCTTAACGAGAGTTCTCTCGATCACCTTAGGATTCTCTCCTCGCCTACCTGTGTCGGTTTGCGGTACGGGCACCTCTCACCTCGCTAGAGGCTTTTCTTGGCAGTGTGGAATCAGGAACTTCGCTACTAAATTTCGCTCGCCATCACAGCTCAGCCTTTACGGGAAACGGATT
>NZ_JAWJBQ010000252.1:0-283 GCF_046535955.1 Pseudoalteromonas sp. SIMBA_162
CCTTTGGGCGCCTCCGTTACCTTTTAGGAGGCGACCGCCCCAGTCAAACTGCCCACCTGACACTGTCTACCCGCCCGATAAGGGCGGCGGGTTAGAAGGTCAATACAGCCAGGGTAGTATCCCACCGATGCCTCCACCGAAGCTGGCGCTCCGGTTTCCAAGGCTCCTACCTATCCTGTACAAGCTGTACCAACATTCAATATCAGGCTGCAGTAAAGCTCCACGGGGTCTTTCCGTCCTGTCGCAGGTAACCTGCATCTTCACAGGTACTATAATTTCACCG
>NZ_JAWJBQ010000253.1:0-283 GCF_046535955.1 Pseudoalteromonas sp. SIMBA_162
CGCTTCCAGCCGAGTCTCGGATGCACTGGGCGTCGGTCAGCTGATAGGCGTCGTGACACTCACAAAATACACCGCCGCTCTCACGCTAGAGGAAACCGCATGATTCTGTTTGCCAGAAGCCATTTCAGTATCGGGGAGAGAACGCTGTACTCCAGAGATATCTTCAACGAGGCCGACAAGCACGGCTACCAGGCTGCTTGCCTGATGGACACCATGAATATCTCGGGAATGATCGCGTTCAGCCGTGCAGCCAAGCAAGTCGATATCAAGCCGCTGATTGGCG
>NZ_JAWJBQ010000254.1:0-282 GCF_046535955.1 Pseudoalteromonas sp. SIMBA_162
GTGATGATCTGGCGTCGGGATCAGCGCGGTGAGAAGCGGCGTGCCAGGCCGGTCTCGGCGATCATGCGCGTCGAGATCTCTTCGATCGAGAAACGCGTGGTATCGATGTAGGGCACCTTGGAGCGGCGGAAGAGCGCCTCGGTCTGCTCGACTTCCTGCAGACACTGATCGATCGAGCAGTAGCGGCTGTTGGGGCGACGCTCGGTACGAATGGCCGCCAGACGGCGCGGGTCGATGGTCAGCCCGAACAGCTTGTGACGATATTGCGCCAGTGAGGCGGGC
>NZ_JAWJBQ010000255.1:0-281 GCF_046535955.1 Pseudoalteromonas sp. SIMBA_162
GGGTTGATAGTAATCGCTAATGTGCTGCTAGCCGTTCCACCGTTATTATCGCTCGCAGTGTAAGTTACCGTTGCAACGCCGTTTGCATTAGCAGCAGGCGTGTACTGAATTTGGTTATTTACAATAGTTGCCGTGCCTACATCAGCGCTCGCAGTACTTATTACTAAGCTATCGCCATCCACATCTGAATCGTTAGCGAGTACGTCAATAGTAATAGGCGCTGCATCTTCATTCATGGTTGCAGTATCAGCAGTGGCAACGGGGGCATCGTTGATTGGGTT
>NZ_JAWJBQ010000256.1:0-281 GCF_046535955.1 Pseudoalteromonas sp. SIMBA_162
ATTATTTTTGCGGGTACACCTGACTTTGCAGCGCGTCATCTCGACGCGCTGTTGTCTTCTGGTCATAACGTCGTTGGCGTGTTCACCCAGCCAGACCGACCGGCAGGACGCGGTAAAAAACTGATGCCCAGCCCGGTTAAAGTTCTGGCTGAGGAAAAAGGTCTGCCCGTTTTTCAACCTGTTTCCCTGCGTCCACAAGAAAACCAGCAACTGGTCGCCGAACTGCAGGCTGATGTTATGGTCGTCGTCGCCTATGGTTTAATTCTGCCGAAAGCAGTGCT
>NZ_JAWJBQ010000257.1:0-281 GCF_046535955.1 Pseudoalteromonas sp. SIMBA_162
GTTATGGGTCGATATCCGGAGATTACGCGATGAGAACGACGGTTGTTATTCTCCGCAATCCTAATCTCTAAGTTACCGCATTTATTGAGAATTTCTCCTTTTTCCCTGTCGTTTTTCTCCATAATTTCTTCATAAAAAAGCCGGCTGCATAAAAGCAAACCCGGCCTGATTGAGATAATGAATAGATTTTACTGATGATTCATCATCAATTTACGCAACGCAGCAAAATCGGCGGGCAGATTATGTGAAAGCAAGGGTAAATCAGCACGTTCTGCCAGCTC
>NZ_JAWJBQ010000258.1:0-281 GCF_046535955.1 Pseudoalteromonas sp. SIMBA_162
GGGGCCGAGTTTCTCGACCGCTATGTCGCACCGCTCGCCGCGCACCCGTCGATCAGCTCGCGCCTGCATGTCGATAGCCGCGTCACCCATGTCAGTCGACAACAGCATGATGTGCTGCGCAGTGGCGGTCGCGATGAGGCGCCCTTCGTGCTGCGCGTCGAGGGCCCTGATGGCCCGCGCGATGTGCTGGCCCGCGCGGTGATCGATGCCACCGGCACCTACCAGACCCCCAACTGGATCGGGGCGCACGGCATTCCCGCCATTGGTGAGCAAGTGGCGGC
>NZ_JAWJBQ010000259.1:0-280 GCF_046535955.1 Pseudoalteromonas sp. SIMBA_162
CAAGGCAGCTCCCACAGATATTCCACAGCCCTTGAAAATAGCGGGTTACCTGTGGGAGCTGGCTTGCCGGCGATGAGGCCAGCACAGGCTTCAGTCAGATCAGCGAGCGAACCCGCAGCTCTTTGGGCATCGAGAAGGTGATGTTCTCTTCACGCCCGTCCAGCTCTTCAGCACCGGTAGCGCCCCAGGCCTTGAGCTGTTCGATCACGCCACGTACCAGCACTTCGGGGGCCGAAGCACCCGCAGTGATGCCAATACGCGCCGACTGTTCGAACCAGCC
>NZ_JAWJBQ010000260.1:0-279 GCF_046535955.1 Pseudoalteromonas sp. SIMBA_162
GGTATCGGCGCGCCGGCGATGATGCCCTGAACCGCCAGCGTACGCCCGCAAGGCAGCACGTCAGACAAAGTTGACCCTTTTGCTCGGATATAGGGATAATAGGCGTCATTCCGTTCTCTATACCGTGCCGGGCGCTGTCTTCAGCGTCCGGCCTCCGACTCCTTCCAGGAGGCCCGCATGAGCGAAGCACAAAGCTTCATCCCGACGCCGTTGTACCTGTCCGAGCGCGCCAGTGCCCGGATTGCAGCGCTGCGCGCGGAAGAAGCCAACCCGGAGCTG
>NZ_JAWJBQ010000261.1:0-279 GCF_046535955.1 Pseudoalteromonas sp. SIMBA_162
GTTCGCTGGATGCAGCCCTGATTGCCCTCAGCCGCAGCACCGGCCTGAACATTGCCTTTACCCCGGGTGACCTGGCCGGCAAATACAGCGCCGGGCTGCGCGGCAGTTTCAGCAGCCAACAAGCCCTGCAGCAGTTACTGGTCGGCAGCGGCCTGCAAGCCATGCCGCAGGACAGCGGCTACCGCCTGATCCCGGCCAGCGAACCGCTGCCATTGGGTGCTGTGGCACTGGACCCGACCAACGTGACCGGCACTGCCAACCTCGGCGAGCAGACCGAGA
>NZ_JAWJBQ010000262.1:0-279 GCF_046535955.1 Pseudoalteromonas sp. SIMBA_162
TATCCCACTGGAAGCCAACATCGCCGCTATGATCCTGCACTCGTGGGTTCCAGGCATTCCCATCTGGTTATTTTCCCTCGTCATTACCCTCGCCTTAACTGTCAGTAATTTATTAAGCGTTAAAAACTCCGGCGAATTTGAGTTCTGGCTGGCACTGTGCAAAGTCATCGCTATCCTGGCCTTTATTTTCCTTGGTGCAGTCGCAATTAGCGGTTTTTACCCGTATGCCGACGTGAGCGGGATCTCAAGATTGTGGGCATAAAGCCGCCGCTATCCCAC
>NZ_JAWJBQ010000263.1:0-279 GCF_046535955.1 Pseudoalteromonas sp. SIMBA_162
GCCGCGGCGGCCAGCGGGTTCTGGACCAGGTCGATCTCGTAGTTGGAGTGCACGCCCTGCATCACGGCCGCGACACGCTCCAGACCCATGCCGGTATCGATGGACGGCTTGGGCAGCGGGTGCAGCGTGCCCTCGGCGTCACGGTCGAACTGCATGAAGACCAGGTTCCAGATCTCGATGTAGCGATCGCCATCTTCGTCCGGGCTGCCCGGCGGGCCACCGGCGACATCTTCGCCGTGGTCATAGAAGATTTCGGAGGACGGGCCGCACGGGCCGGTG
>NZ_JAWJBQ010000264.1:0-279 GCF_046535955.1 Pseudoalteromonas sp. SIMBA_162
CGAAAGCATCTTTACCAACTTGAATGTAATGGTTTTGTCCTTCTAGGATTTTCTGTAATTCACGTCGCATAGCTTTAGACATGAATAATACGTCTGCCCCACCTTCAACCGCATCTAGTAACTCATGTAATTTATCTAGTGTTAATGTACCTTCTGCATTGTCGATGTCTTGTGCTGTTCCTGATACTTGCTTACCAATACCATCAAACTCTAGTGGATTCTTAGCTGAATCACCATCAAAGAAAGATTTAGTGAATTGACGTGCTAATGCTTTAGACT
>NZ_JAWJBQ010000265.1:0-279 GCF_046535955.1 Pseudoalteromonas sp. SIMBA_162
GCCGCCGATGGCCTCGAAGGTCGAACGCTGCACGAACTGGGTCCGGTCGCCCGTGCTGATGCTGGTCAGCCGCGAGCGCAGATTCATCATGGCGGCGATCATCGGTAACCACGGCGACTCGCCCTTGATGCTGACATCGAAGCGGCCCCAGTCGCTGCGGCGATGCGTCGTGACGGCCTCCTTGAGCAATGCCAGCGCATTGTCGGGCAAGTCGGTATCGGCATGCAGAAACAGCAGCCATTCTCCGCGTGCACGCGCGGCTCCGGCATTCATCTGGCG
>NZ_JAWJBQ010000266.1:0-279 GCF_046535955.1 Pseudoalteromonas sp. SIMBA_162
GGAAAGTGGCTTTGGTAGCAGCTTCGCCCGTTTGATCGTGTATTCCCACGTGCCGGACGGCCGCAGTCGTTTGTTCGCCATGCCTAGATAAACTCGCCTCGATTGCCAATTAGCCGATTGACGGGTGGTTGGCGTCGGTTTTTAGTTGGTTACAGGCGACTTTTTACCACTCTAGGCAACTCTATTACAAGAATGAAAGCGACGCGGAAAAAAGAAAAGCCCTGACGAATCAGGGCTTTATCTCGTTCTACTTGGAGGCGCGAGCCGGAGTCGAACCGG
>NZ_JAWJBQ010000267.1:0-279 GCF_046535955.1 Pseudoalteromonas sp. SIMBA_162
CGTGTTCCTCGGCCCGTGGGTCTCGCAGATTCCGATGGCCGCACTGGTCGCGGTGCTGATCATGGTCTCCATCGGCACCTTCTCCTGGCAGTCGATCCGTGACCTCAAGACCCACCCGATGTCCACCAACATCGTCATGCTGGGCACCGTGGCCGTCGTGGTCGCGACCCACAACCTGGCGATCGGCGTGCTGGTCGGCGTGCTGCTCTCGGCGCTGTTCTTCGCCAACAAGATCGGTCAGGTGCTGCATATCGGCAGCGACATGAATGCCGATGGCCG
>NZ_JAWJBQ010000268.1:0-279 GCF_046535955.1 Pseudoalteromonas sp. SIMBA_162
GACTGGCAGACCCCTTCATTTGGAATTAGGCCTATCCAACTAGCTTGACCACTGGCCACGAACGAAAGCTCCATTTTTTTACCCCACTGCCCTCTATTCACTACCGCGCTGCGAGGCCTGCCGTGGTTGTGGCCATGCGCTGCAGTGTATGACGAAGTGGTGGACAGGAACCCGGCGGCATCGATTGAGTTGCCGCGCAAGAAATAGAAGCAGGTAGACCCCTTCACGCTCGAAGAGGCAGAGCCCTTGATCCAGTGGATGCACGATAACTTTTCCCGG
>NZ_JAWJBQ010000269.1:0-279 GCF_046535955.1 Pseudoalteromonas sp. SIMBA_162
GTCGATGAGAAAGCCCAGCTGATGGCAGATCAGGGTGCGCATCGGTTCCGCGACCGCCATGGTCAACGGATGACGTCCGGCCGCCAGTTCGCGCAGCGTGGCGTGCAGCATCTCCGGGCGCGCTTCACGCGGCAGGCGGTGGGTAAACAGGCGATAGATATCGGGATGGCCCAGGACGCTGTCATCGGCCAGCGCCATCAGGCGAGAACGCAGATCGCCGATGGCGGGCATCGAGAAGGCGTCGCGCAGTTTGGCCGAGCTGCCACCGGAGTCGAACGG
>NZ_JAWJBQ010000270.1:0-279 GCF_046535955.1 Pseudoalteromonas sp. SIMBA_162
GATGATGGCGGATCACGTCCATCATCAACCAATAAGTCGTCGGGAAGCCAGAGCTAAAGCGATTGCCCTGCTGGAAGAGATGCAAATCCCGGATGCCGTGGAAGTTATGTCGCGCTATCCGTTTGAGCTTTCAGGTGGTATGCGCCAGCGGGTAATGATTGCGCTGGCATTCTCCTGCGAGCCGCAATTGATTATTGCCGACGAACCGACTACGGCGCTGGACGTCACGGTGCAGTTGCAGGTACTGCGTTTGCTTAAACATAAAGCCCGCGCCAGTGG
>NZ_JAWJBQ010000271.1:0-279 GCF_046535955.1 Pseudoalteromonas sp. SIMBA_162
GCGATTTCAGGAGTGTAAAGCACGCGCTCGCTTTTCCCGTCTTCCCAGGTCACTTTCTTCTTCAGGTTCACCGGAATCAGCTGGTAGTTAACCATTTTCATTTCGCCATTACGAAACTCAAAATCAGCCCGTCCCACGTATTTGCCCCACTCATGCGCCTGCACAATCCAGATGCCGTTTTGTTGATCTGGTTTGCATGGCGTACCCGGCACGTAATCGACCTGTTTTTTGTTTTCTGCCGCCATGCAGACCGGATCTTGCGAGTGACCACCGACGATC
>NZ_JAWJBQ010000272.1:0-279 GCF_046535955.1 Pseudoalteromonas sp. SIMBA_162
TTCAAGGGATAGCACTAAGTTTAAGTTTTTCGCCGGTTCTTCTAATAAAATTTGCAACTGTTCAGTAACTACTAATTCTCGAATATTTAATGACATTAATTGTTGAAGTAGTGATTTCATTCCACCTTCTACAATCGTTGTCTTTGCTTCACCAGTTGATACGTCCAAATAAGCTAGGGAGAAGGTTTGCTTTGATAATTGCTCGGCACTTGCAATATAATGGTTTGACTTACCATCAATTGTTTTTCCTTCCATTAATGTCCCAGGTGTTATGAGTTG
>NZ_JAWJBQ010000273.1:0-279 GCF_046535955.1 Pseudoalteromonas sp. SIMBA_162
GCGGCAGCTTCGGCATCCTCAAGGGCCACTGCGACTTCATGACGGCACTCAGCATCTCGGCCATCAGCTGGCGACTGGGAGCTGAGCAACACTTCTGTGCGGTACGTGGCGGCGTGCTAACCCTCCGCCAAGGCGACATCACGATCGCAACTCGCGAAGCCGTGACTGGCGATGACCTGGAGACACTGGATCGCCAGGTACTGACACGCTTTCGTGAAGACCTGGAGCATGAACGGCACGAGCATGTCGAGGGTCTTCGGCTCCAGCTCAATGCCCTGC
>NZ_JAWJBQ010000274.1:0-279 GCF_046535955.1 Pseudoalteromonas sp. SIMBA_162
AGTGGCGGAATATTTGCAGATTTTTATCTAACCCTCCTAATTACAACCTTCATTGTCTCAAAATGAAAGGGTTGATGAGAATTGAATATACTTGCTGCAGGGCATCAACTACCTTGACAGAGTAAAGATCTTTGGTTCGAGACTATCGGAATCATACGGCGATTAAAGGTGTTACATCAACGTTTCTAACCGTTTTTATTTTTTGACTTGGTTGGTGATTTAGAGGGACTGAGGTGAGATATTATTAAGTGTATGTTCTTTTTATTTAAGCATCTGGTT
>NZ_JAWJBQ010000275.1:0-279 GCF_046535955.1 Pseudoalteromonas sp. SIMBA_162
GGTGCGGTCGGCGGTGATCACGATGCCCGGCACCGAGCCCGCCAGACGTTCATCCAGCGCGTCCAGCGCCATCAGGCCAGTCACCTCGTTGTCGAGGTGGTAGTCGGCGAGGATGGCATCTGGATCACCATCCAGGTTGCGGATCACCGACTTGGCGCCGCCGATCGAGGTCGCCGTGAACACCTCGCAACCCCAGCCGGACAGCATCGCCTTCATGCCCTCGAGAATCAGGCTCTCGTTGTCGATGCACAGGATGCGAGTGCCGGTCAGCTTGTTGCC
>NZ_JAWJBQ010000276.1:0-279 GCF_046535955.1 Pseudoalteromonas sp. SIMBA_162
GTATGTGCTGATGACCATCGGCGACGGCCTGGTGGCGCAGATCCCTTCCCTGCTGCTCTCCACGGCGGCGGCGATTATCGTCACCCGCGTCAGCGACAACGGCGATATCGCCCATGACGTGCGCCACCAGCTGCTGGCAAGCCCGTCGGTGCTCTACACCGCTACCGGGATTATGTTCGTGCTGGCGGTGGTACCGGGAATGCCGCACCTGCCGTTTTTGCTGTTCAGCGCCCTGCTTGGTTTTACCGGCTGGCGGATGAGCAAACAGCCGCTGGCGGC
>NZ_JAWJBQ010000277.1:0-279 GCF_046535955.1 Pseudoalteromonas sp. SIMBA_162
GAGCAGCGCATCCGAATGGCTGGAGAGTCGGGGGGAAGGCATTTTCCATCTGGGTTATGCGACGTCCAATCTGGAGCAGCGGCCAGGGGGAGCGCAGGTCTGCTTCGAGACCATCGACAACCTCAACGCCCAAGGCCACCCCGCCATCATCCACCTCGACACAGTCAGCCAGCTGGGATATTTCGTCGAGCTGGCGGATATGCAGCTCGCTGATCGGCTGGCGCAATGGATCGATGGCGATGCGAATCTGACCGGGTAGGCATGGTGGGATTAGCGCAT
>NZ_JAWJBQ010000278.1:0-279 GCF_046535955.1 Pseudoalteromonas sp. SIMBA_162
GTTGGAGCCTTTGTTGAGGGCGACTTTCTTGCCTTTGAGTTCCTTGACCGACTGGATCGACGAACCCTTCGGCACCAGGATCGCTTCGCTGTGCGGCGCTGGCGGCTCGTAGGCCACATAGAGCAGATCGGCGCCGGCGGCCTGGGCAAATACGGGCGGGGTTTCGCCGGTAACACCAAAGTCGATGGAGCCGACGTTCAGCCCTTCAAGCAGCTGCGGGCCGCCGGGGAATTCGGTCCACTGCACCTGCACGCCCTGCTCGGCCAGGCGCTTTTCCAG
>NZ_JAWJBQ010000279.1:0-279 GCF_046535955.1 Pseudoalteromonas sp. SIMBA_162
GTTCCCGATACCCGCGACATCCCGGAGCACGTGGCCATCATCATGGATGGCAACGGCAGATGGGCGACGCGGCGGCTGTTGCCACGCACGGCCGGGCATGCCAAGGGGGTGCAGGCGGTGCGCCGCGTGGTCGAGGCCTGCGGCCGCGCGGGGGTGCGCTACCTGACGCTGTTCGCCTTCAGTTCCGAGAACTGGCGCCGGCCTGCCGAGGAGGTGTCGCTGCTGATGCGCCTGTTCGTGCAGGCGCTGGAGCGCGAAGTCGGCAAGCTGGAAGAGCAG
>NZ_JAWJBQ010000280.1:0-279 GCF_046535955.1 Pseudoalteromonas sp. SIMBA_162
GGTTGCTCAGATGCCGATGTTGCCCAGGGTCTGGACGATATTGCGCAGGGTTCCGGCAATCGCCGGGTGCTCCAGTTCGAAGCGTTCCACGGCCAGGTTGACGCCGTCGGCGAGGCTGGCGTTCTGGGTGCCGGTCTCCAGTTTGAGTTGCAGTTCGATCTGCTGCATCAGCTCTTGCAGATTGTTGCGCTCGGCTTCGGAAAGCGGTGGGTTCTGTTCCAATTGCTCGCGCAGGGTGTCGAGTTGTTCTTGCAGTTCGCGGGCAGGCATGGCGTTCTC
>NZ_JAWJBQ010000281.1:0-279 GCF_046535955.1 Pseudoalteromonas sp. SIMBA_162
GTCCACGCCCAGCGCGATCACCAGCGCGTCCGGCTTGAAGCGGCCGATGGCGGGCAGGCCCTGTTCCAGCGCCTCGGTCCAGCCGGCGAAGTCGGTGCCCGCCGCCAGCGGCAGGGTCAGGTTGGCGCCCAGGCCGGCGCCCTGGCCGGGTTCGTCGGCATAGCCCAGGAAGAAGGGATATTCGGTGGTCGGGTCGCCATGCACCGACACGGTCAGCACGTCGCCGCGCTCGTAGAAGATGCTCTGCGTGCCGTTGCCGTGGTGGTAGTCGATGTCCAG
>NZ_JAWJBQ010000282.1:0-278 GCF_046535955.1 Pseudoalteromonas sp. SIMBA_162
GCTGCTCGTGCTGCCGACGCTCTTCAAGGGCTCGAAGTACACGAAGGACGTCTATATGGAGCTGATGGCGCTCCTGTACGTGCTGCTAGCGAAGGAGCGCAAGGAAGGCACGCTGACGCTCGAAGCCGACATCGACGATCCGGACAAGAGCCCGATCTTCACGCAATACCCGAAGATCCTCGCCGATCGCCACATCGTCGAATTCCTGACCGACTACCTGCGCCTGATGGTGGGCGGCAACATGAACGCGTTCGAGATCGAGAGCCTGATGGACGAGG
>NZ_JAWJBQ010000283.1:0-278 GCF_046535955.1 Pseudoalteromonas sp. SIMBA_162
GGGGGCATCCTCGAGGGCTTCCGCTCGCCAGGCGGTCTTCAGAGTCAGGGCCTGAGCAGAGAAGTTGAGCGCGATCAGCAACGACTCGCCGCCTGAGTGACGCGTGAAGCAGATGACTTCCTCATGCAGCGAGTGGAAGTGGATCTCCCCTCGGCTGAGAGCGGGGTGACGGCGGCGGAAGGCGAGCAGCTCCCGGCTGGCATTCAACAGCGATGCCGGGTCGTGTTCCTGATGGTCGACGGCCAAGGCATGGTGGAAGTCGGGAACCGGCAACCAGG
>NZ_JAWJBQ010000284.1:0-278 GCF_046535955.1 Pseudoalteromonas sp. SIMBA_162
GTGTCCAGGCCCTGACGGCCCGGCACAAAGTGCCGCTGAACCGCATTGGCCGCTCCGTGGAAATCACCACCGGACGCCGCCTGGCAGCGGGGCAGGCCGGCTCCGCCGACAGCCTGGTGGTGATGCTCGACGCCGAGGATTCCTACCGCCACCTGCGCAACCAGGGCCTGGACATCTACTGGGGGGCCTACCTGGGCACCGCGGATGAAATCCTCATCAGCGGCCCCTTGGACCAGGTGGCCGACGAAATCCGCCGTGTGCGCCTGCAGGCCCGCCAG
>NZ_JAWJBQ010000285.1:0-278 GCF_046535955.1 Pseudoalteromonas sp. SIMBA_162
TGCCATTTCGCCAGTTGCCGCCCAGAGCTTTTCACCAACCTCCTGTTTTACATGTAAATTTATTTTCCAAGCTCGTTTTACCCCACAGGAAACGCCAAGTGATCCTGAGTGAATTCCTGCCCGTTTCTCGAAATAGGCATCATTTCGGTGCCCAAAGCCCTCTCTTCGCACCATCATGACGCAAAGCGCTAATATTCACGCCCTGATTCGTGCTGCCAATCGGCGTCTGACTCGCTCAAGGGCTGCCGTGGCCATGGCCTTTGACGGAATTGGCAAGC
>NZ_JAWJBQ010000286.1:0-278 GCF_046535955.1 Pseudoalteromonas sp. SIMBA_162
GTGGATACGCGTCGTACAAGACGCCGTACAAGGCGCCGAGCGAGTCATCGGGAGCAGGGCAGGGCGTATGGCCCCATGCCTTGCTCCTGGTGTCGTTCTTTGTGTCGTTCGCGGTGTCGTTATCGTGGTCAGGGTTCAGCATTGTCGTTGCCCGCGCGATGCCGGGCGTTTCCGTCACCATTCCTTTGCTATTTCTCCGCGATACCTGGGTTTTTTCTTTCTCTTTGCTCTCTCTTGGTTCGCTCTTTGTTCTCTCTTTATTTCCCCTTGGTTCTCCC
>NZ_JAWJBQ010000287.1:0-278 GCF_046535955.1 Pseudoalteromonas sp. SIMBA_162
TGTGCAACTTCTACAAGCTCGCCCCGGATGAACTGCTCGTCGCCCACGATGAGCTGGACATCGACCCCGGCACCGCCCGCTACAAGCAGGGTGGCGGCCATGGCGGTCACAACGGGTTGCGCGACATCATCAGTGCACTGGGCAACGACAAGTCGTTCCATCGTGCCCGCATCGGCATCGGCCACCCCGGCAATGCCAAGCTGGTGACCAACTTCGTGCTCGGACGTCCCGGCAAGGCTGAACGCCAGGCCATCGACGACGCCATCGACGAAGTGGTG
>NZ_JAWJBQ010000288.1:0-278 GCF_046535955.1 Pseudoalteromonas sp. SIMBA_162
GCCCAACAGTGCGCGGGTCGAGCAGCAAGACTGGCTCACCCCGCAACGGCAGGACTGGGTGCAGGCGCTGGAGCAGGCGATTGCCGCCGAGCGCTCGCCGGTGATCCTGATTGCCCACAGCCTTGGCTGCGTCACTGTCGCCCATTGGGCTGCGCAGGCCAGTCCGGCCTTGCGGCGGCAGGTGCGGGGTGCACTGCTGGTGGCTCCGGCAGACGTCGAACGGCCGACCTGCGCGCCGGCCCTGCGCAACTTCGCGCCGATCCCGACCGAAGCCTTGC
>NZ_JAWJBQ010000289.1:0-278 GCF_046535955.1 Pseudoalteromonas sp. SIMBA_162
GTGTTGATGCTGGTCATATCGGTCACGCTCAGCTTCTATCAGGTGCTTACACGATTTTTGTTTAATGCGCCCTCTACCTGGACCGAAGTGGCGTCCAGAACGTCCATGATTTGGTGTGTGTTTATGGCCGCTGCCGCCACGTTTCGCGGTGGCTATATGATGGCAGTCGAGGTCATCTATAAATGGATGCCTGCGCGTCTGCTCATGATGCTGGAAGTGGCGATTGTGCTGTGCTGCCTATTGGTATTGGGCGGGTTAGTGCACTACGGCATTCAAAT
>NZ_JAWJBQ010000290.1:0-278 GCF_046535955.1 Pseudoalteromonas sp. SIMBA_162
GCCGGCCCATGATCGGGCCAGCGGCGCCCGGGGCGGGCGCATCGCGTCGGCATGCGCCGACGCGGGACGGCTTACAGCTTGTCGTACTGGAAGCGCATCGCGGTGCCTTCGCGCGTGATGCGCTCCCACACGGCCCGCTTTTCGTCGTCGCTCAGGAACACCCAGTTCGATACTTCGGCGGCCGTGCGGCCGCAGCCCTTGCAGACTTCGTCGAAGAGGGTCGAGCAGACGCCGATGCAGGGGCTGTCAGGCAGGTCGTGGAGATTGGAGGCCATCGG
>NZ_JAWJBQ010000291.1:0-278 GCF_046535955.1 Pseudoalteromonas sp. SIMBA_162
GGTCGGAATCGACGCCGATCCCGATGAAGCGAATGCCTTTCTGCTTGTATTGATGCGACAGCGCGACGAGCTCCGGCATCTCCTCCACGCACGGGCCGCACCACGACGCCCAGAAATTGACCACGACCTTCTGGCCCTTGAAGGAGGCGAGCGATGCCGGCTTGCCGTCGACGCCGGTCAGCGACGCGGCCCACAACTGGTCGACCGGGTTGCCCTGCGCGGCGGGTGCCGCGACAGCGATACCGTCATCGGCGCTGCCGCCGCGGAACCAATGGCCG
>NZ_JAWJBQ010000292.1:0-278 GCF_046535955.1 Pseudoalteromonas sp. SIMBA_162
GTTGCGCAAGCTGAGCGCATTCAGCCAACCACTGGCACCGCCAGTACAGGGGCCATTGGAGCCCGGGATGGTGGTATTGAAGACAATCAGATCACCACGGACAGCCGGGATGGTCACCAGACGCTCACCAGAGTCCGGTAGCTCCAGGTACCAGCCGTACTGCATACCATTATTGTTCTGATTGGAGTAATCGACGCCTACCCCCGTGACCGTACGCGCGTCACTCACGCCACTGATATTGGAGAAGCTCTGCTTTTCCAGCTGGCCATGATGACGGC
>NZ_JAWJBQ010000293.1:0-278 GCF_046535955.1 Pseudoalteromonas sp. SIMBA_162
GGCCTGGGCGCGACCCTGGCGTTGTACTGCGATATCAGCTACGCGGCGTTGCCGGCCAAGATTGGTGACCCACATGTCGCTGTTGGCTTCGTTGCGGGCGACGGTGGGGCAGCGATCTGGCCTCAATTGGTCGGGTTTGCCAAAGCAAAAGAGTACTTGCTCACCGGTGATGCGTTAACCGCCGAGCTTGCCGAAAAAATCGGCCTGATCAATTACGCAGTCGCCCCCGAGGCGCTGGATGATCGGGTTCAGGAAATGGCTACGCGGCTTGCCAACGG
>NZ_JAWJBQ010000294.1:0-278 GCF_046535955.1 Pseudoalteromonas sp. SIMBA_162
GAGATGGCGGCTTTATCACTATCCCCTGATGACGAGGAACCTCATGCCCGGCCCTGCTGCCCCTCCCTCCAACCAGCCCCAGGCACTGATGTCGATTCATCTCGGCATCGCGCTGCTCGGCGGTACGGCGTTGTTCTCGAAAGGCGTGCCCCTCTCGGCGCTCGATATCACCACCTGGCGCAGCCTGCTGGCGGGGCTGTTCCTGCTGTGGCTGGCACGCCTGAAGTGGCATGTCTCGCTGCGTCTGAGCGGGCGCGACTGGGCCTTGCTGGGCATCG
>NZ_JAWJBQ010000295.1:0-278 GCF_046535955.1 Pseudoalteromonas sp. SIMBA_162
GTCTTGGCGTCGACGTCGTTGGCCCCGGCGATCACCGCCAGGTGCCGGGCCTGGATCTCGGCGTTGATCTTGGCGCTGCGGGTGATGATTTCGAACTGGTCGATATTGCTCGCGTTGAGGCCCGCACCTTCGATGGCGACGCTGCCCTGGTCCACCTGGTAACGCTGGACCTGGCCGTTCTCGATCACCGGCTTGCCGGTGGTCAGGGTGGCTTTCGGGGTGTTGATAAAGCCGCAGCCGTTGCAGCTCACGCCATAGGGGTTGGCGACAATGACATG
>NZ_JAWJBQ010000296.1:0-278 GCF_046535955.1 Pseudoalteromonas sp. SIMBA_162
GGCGTACCTGATGCACACGTCGACGAGCCCGCAGTACGCGATCATCGCGTCGTGCGACGTCGCGGCCGCGATGATGGAGCCGCCGGGCGGCACCGCGCTCGTCGAGGAATCGATCGCCGAGGCGATCGACTTCCGCCGCGCGATGCGCAAGGTCGATGCCGAATACGGCGACGACTGGTTCTTCAGCGTGTGGGGTCCGGACGACCTGTCGGAAGAAGGCATCGGTTCGCGCGAGGACTGGATGCTGAAGCCGAATGACCACTGGCACGGCTTCGGTC
>NZ_JAWJBQ010000297.1:0-278 GCF_046535955.1 Pseudoalteromonas sp. SIMBA_162
GCAGCAGCCACACCGGCAGCACCGATGCGACGAAGCCGTAGCCGATCAGGATCCACGTGAGCTGCGTGCCGTTGAACGTGAACCACGCGGCGAGCGTCGCCGAATCGTGCACGTGCTGGCCGAACGCGATCGATGCCATCAGCAGCACGAAGCCGATGATCGACACTTCGCCGATGCGGCCCGGACGGATGTAGCGCGTGTAGATGCCCATGAACAGCGCGATCGGAATCGTCGCGGCGACGGTGAACGTGCCCCACGGCGAATTCGTCAGCGCCTTC
>NZ_JAWJBQ010000298.1:0-278 GCF_046535955.1 Pseudoalteromonas sp. SIMBA_162
GGCGAAGCGATTCCAGGGGCAGACGATCTGGCAGTCATCGCAGCCGAATACCCGGTTGCCGATCAGCGGGCGCAGGTCTTCGGGGATGGCGCTTTTGAGCTCGATGGTCAGGTAGGAAATACAACGTCGGGCATCCAGCACATAGGGGCCGACGAAGGCGTTGGTCGGGCAGATGTCCAGGCAGGCGGTGCAGCGGCCGCAGTGTTCCGTGGCGTGGGGCGCGTCCACCGGCAGGGGCAGGTCGACGAACAGTTCACTGAGGAAGAAGTAGCTGCCGG
>NZ_JAWJBQ010000299.1:0-278 GCF_046535955.1 Pseudoalteromonas sp. SIMBA_162
CCCTGAGGACGCCAGACCATCATCAACACCATCATCAGCCCGAACAGCAGCATGCGATATTCATTGAATTCGCGTGCCAGCTCCGGCAACAGCGTCATGGCGATCGCCGCCAGAATCACGCCCAGCTGCGAGCCCATTCCGCCCAGCACCACGATGGCCAGAATGATCGCCGACTCGATGAAGGTGAAGGACTCGGGGCTGATGAAGCCCTGACGCGCGGCGAAGAAGGCGCCGGCGAAGCCCGCGAAGCTCGCACCGATCGTGAAGGCCGAGAGCTT
>NZ_JAWJBQ010000300.1:0-277 GCF_046535955.1 Pseudoalteromonas sp. SIMBA_162
GTGATAATCGACCTTGGGCATCTCGGCGAGGCGCGGATACTGCCCTTTGTGACCGAGCCAGAAGTTGGCCATGATCACGCCGCCGATCGGCGGGATGAAGGTGCCGAGCAGAATCAGGAACGGAATCAGCCACTCATACATGCCGAGTACCGCCAGCACTGTGCCGATGGCCGCGCCGCCCAGGGTGACACGCTGACGATGTGGGGTGCGCAGCAGATTGCAGCCGGCGATCGCGAAGTTGTAGATGGTGTTGTCCTGGGTGGTCCAGATATTGAGG
>NZ_JAWJBQ010000301.1:0-277 GCF_046535955.1 Pseudoalteromonas sp. SIMBA_162
GTCCTGGCATGGCGTCTGTGTTGTCAGTGTGTGCGTTGCGGCATGCTCGGCATTACCACTCGGCGACGGAGCCGTCTTCGTGGGTCCACAGCGGGTTGCGCCAGCGATGGCCGACCTTGGCACGCTCCTCGACGAAGGCTTCGTCGATCTCGACGCCCAGCCCCGGGCCCTGCGGAATGGCGCAGAAGCCGTCCTTGATCGCCAACGCATCCTTGTCGACCAGATAATCCAGTACGTCGTTGTCCTTGTTGTAGTGGATTCCCATGCTCTGTTCCTG
>NZ_JAWJBQ010000302.1:0-277 GCF_046535955.1 Pseudoalteromonas sp. SIMBA_162
GTTCGAGAAGCTCACGCACCTGTTCGTCGCGACCGAGGCCGATCTGGCCGACGCGCTGTTCGGCGAACGGCCGGCCGCCGAGGCGCTGGTCGCCGAACTGGACGGCGCGATCGTCGCGTATGCGCTGTTCTTCCACAACTATTCGACGTTCGTCGGCCGTCGCGGCCTGTATCTCGAGGATCTGTACGTGCAGCCGGCGCAACGCGGCACGGGGCTCGGCACCGCGCTGTTGCGGCACCTCGCCGCGCTCGCCGTCGAGCGCCGCTGCGCGCGCTTC
>NZ_JAWJBQ010000303.1:0-277 GCF_046535955.1 Pseudoalteromonas sp. SIMBA_162
GCCTCTTCCTCCTTGTCTTTGGAAGGCATCGTTAATGTTGCAAGTTCCGATGAATCATAGATTGCTATGGGTATCTTTTTACTGTGTAATGCAATCACCATCATTGCAAGAGCTACTTGTTTCGCTTCTATTGAACGGAATTTTTTCAGTGGACCTATGAACACAGGATTTAAGATTTTTAAAATTGTTTCGCCCATTTTTTCACCAAAACGGAATTCGTTACGTTTCCCTACTAAAAGGGAAGGTCTTACAATTGATAGTTGCGGTAAATCTAGCT
>NZ_JAWJBQ010000304.1:0-277 GCF_046535955.1 Pseudoalteromonas sp. SIMBA_162
GTACTGGGCTACGAAGCGCTGGTGCGCTGGGACCACCCCGAGTTCGGCCTGCTGTACCCGGACCGCTTCATCGACCTGGCAGAGCGCAGCGGCTTCATTGTCGATCTGGGCTGGGAGGTGTTGCGCCTGGCCTGTGAAGCCTTGGCGGGCTGGGACGTGCAGGGCCGGGAAACGCGGTTGGCCGTGAATGTATCCGCCCTGCAACTGCGCCAAGGCGACTTCGCCATGCGGCTGCTGAACGAACTGCAGAGGTATGCCATTGCCCCGCAGCGGCTGG
>NZ_JAWJBQ010000305.1:0-277 GCF_046535955.1 Pseudoalteromonas sp. SIMBA_162
TGTTGCGATCGTAACACTTATTTTTTTTCAAGGGTTAATTCGTTTGAAAATACGAAGAGAATTAGCGACGGTGATTCTTCTATTGATTCTACCGCTATACGGTATTCTTGCTGGTGGTGCACCATCTGTTTGGAGAGCTGTTACAGTCGTTGAACTCCTTCTATTAAGCCGTATAAAAGGGCGTTTATCTGTGGATGATGCATTATCCATAACGTTTATTCTATTTGTATTGATTGAGCCATGGTCCATTTACCAAATAGGATTTCAATTATCTTAT
>NZ_JAWJBQ010000306.1:0-277 GCF_046535955.1 Pseudoalteromonas sp. SIMBA_162
TGTTGGTATCGCTGCCTTTGACATCGCCGGGGTTGTACCACGGGTCGGTGATGCCATCGAACGGATGACGCCCGACCTGATCGTTGGGATATCGATACCAGGCGTGGTCGACAAACTCCTGCACCTGCTGCGGATCAACCAAATCCACTGGCAGCACATTGTTGAAGTCGCCGTTAATCACCGCGCCGCCAGGCATCAGCAGACTTTTCTCGCCAAAGTCGTTGGCAATATCCGGGAATGCGCCGTAGCTGAGAACGCATTTATCAGAAAGACCAGT
>NZ_JAWJBQ010000307.1:0-277 GCF_046535955.1 Pseudoalteromonas sp. SIMBA_162
CGGCTGACGGACAACCATGCGGCCTGTCACACGACCGAAGTAGTCGTTCAGGTCACGCTGGTTGACGGTGATTTTGCCGGTGCCCGGCTTCAGGAAGACGCGCGCGGTAGAAGTCTTGCGGCGCCCGGTACCGTAATACTGCTGTGTCATGGCGAAGATTTCCTCAGATGTTCAGTTCAAGCGGCTGCTGGGCAGCATGCGGATGCTCGGCACCGGCGTACACTTTTAACTTGGAGTACATGGCGCGACCCAGCGGACCTTTCGGCAGCATGCCTTT
>NZ_JAWJBQ010000308.1:0-277 GCF_046535955.1 Pseudoalteromonas sp. SIMBA_162
GGGTTGGCCACCGGGCGCAGCACATCCTCGTCGAGGCTGTCGGTAGGGCCGTCCTTCCAGACCAGCTTGCCGTTCTCGAGGAAGGGCTCGCGGACATAGCCGGCCAGGGTGCCACCGGCCTGGGTGGGGATGTCGTGGAGCAGACCCGCCTTGAGCAGTTCACGGATCAGGAAGCTCATGCCGCCGGCCGCCTGGAAGTGATTGATGTCGGCCTGGCCGTTCGGGTAGATGCGCGTAAGGCTCGGCACCACCGCGGAAAGCTCGGTGAAGTCATCCC
>NZ_JAWJBQ010000309.1:0-277 GCF_046535955.1 Pseudoalteromonas sp. SIMBA_162
ATGCTTAATCTGGGTAATGACGAGGTTCGTGCGATTCCTTCGGCCGGAGCGGCGCGCGACGCGCCCGGCGGGCCAAAAGAGACGGGAAAGCGCCGCGCGCCTTCCCGTTTCGCTTCCGTCGGTTATTTCGCGATCGATGCGCTCTTCAGGCGGCCGAACGCACCTTCGATCAGTGCCTTCTGCTGCTCGTAGTGCTTCGCGTAGTAGCCAACCGCCGGCGAGGCCGAAGCCGGACGGCCGCTGTATGCCAGCTTCTGCCCTTCCTTCATGCCTTCCT
>NZ_JAWJBQ010000310.1:0-277 GCF_046535955.1 Pseudoalteromonas sp. SIMBA_162
GCGCAAGGCACAGGGCGCGCGCGGCGGCGGGGCCCGTGCCAGTGGGTCGTTGAAGAGTCTGCATTCCGTTGCCTGTCGCTTGATGGGAGGGTGGCCGGGGCCCTAAGGGACCAGGTAGCCCCTGACCCCGGTGAAGATGATCTGCGCCGCCAGGGCGCAGACGAACAGCCCCATCAACCGGCTGACGATCTGCAAGCCCTGGTCGCCGAGGATGCGTTCGATGCGGTTGGACAGGTACAGCACCACCCCCACGGTGAGGCTGGCCAGGGCGATGCTG
>NZ_JAWJBQ010000311.1:0-277 GCF_046535955.1 Pseudoalteromonas sp. SIMBA_162
GGCGATCGTGAAGCAGGGTGATTCCTCGGGGAAGACGAGCGGCCCCTCGCCGGGAACGGCGGGCAGCGCCGACAGGACGTCCGGCCGTTCGGCGGCGCGGGCCCGCTGGGCATCCAGCTCCTGCTCCTGGCGGCGTTGGATGTCGTTGGCGCGAGAGGCCGCCTCCGCGGGCAAGGACTGGGCCGCCAGGCGAGGCAGGAAGGTCAGGGAGGCGATGGATGAAACGCACAGCGCCAGGCAGGGAAGCAGCCTCTGCCGGAGGCGGCTTCGCGATACG
>NZ_JAWJBQ010000312.1:0-277 GCF_046535955.1 Pseudoalteromonas sp. SIMBA_162
GACAGGAGAGGACCTGGGGTTCTCGCTGCTCTTTGATGAGATCAAGGAAGCGCGTCGCGCAGACCCGGCCTACCTGAGCCAGGGCGAATGGCAGGCCGATCTCAAGAAGTCCGACTGGAACGCCGTCATCTCGTTGACTGCCGACGGCCTGGCCGAGCAGAGCAAGGACCTGTCGCTGGCGGGCTGGCTTTGCGAAGGCCTGGCGCATCGTGATCACTTCACGGGCCTGGCCTGGGGACTGGAGCTGATGACGGCGCTGTGTGAGCAGTACTGGGAG
>NZ_JAWJBQ010000313.1:0-277 GCF_046535955.1 Pseudoalteromonas sp. SIMBA_162
ATTTCATTAGCGCGTTAGCCACTGAATGAATCATTTCTAAAATGTTCGCGGTGCTCTCTACTTGTTTTCTCATCTCGCTTTGTGAGGGGTGCTATGTGTTCAATGAAATGCTGAGATCGAAGCTGAGATTTGTTCAGTCAATGCAGTAAACTGTGCAGCCACCTTTAACTAATCACAATCTCGATACTTCCTACTACGATGTAATCCCATTCAATAATTAGCTCCATTACTCCTTTCCCCGGAAACCCTAATAGCTCAATAGGTACATCACTTTAAT
>NZ_JAWJBQ010000314.1:0-277 GCF_046535955.1 Pseudoalteromonas sp. SIMBA_162
CGAAAAAGGCGCGTTTACCGGCGCAAGCGCCTCGCGCACCGGGTTAGTTGAAGCTGCCGACGGCGGCACGCTCTTTCTGGATGAGATTGGTGAGCTACCGCTGGATGCCCAGGCGCGACTGCTACGCGTGCTGCAAGAAGGCGAGATCCGTAAGATTGGCTCGGTAGAAACCCGCCATGTGAACGTGCGCCTAATCGCAGCAACGCACCGAGACCTACGCTCCCTCTCTAAAAGCGGCGAGTTCCGCCTCGACCTGTACTACCGCCTCAATGTGATG
>NZ_JAWJBQ010000315.1:0-277 GCF_046535955.1 Pseudoalteromonas sp. SIMBA_162
GGCGCCATCGGAGACCGCATCGCTCATCGCCTGCCACATGGTCAGGTTGCCGTAGCGTGCGCGCTCGCGCAGCTGCTCGACGGTGCGCATGCCGATGCCACGCGCCGGCACGTTGATCACGCGCTCCAGGGCGGCATCGTCCTCGCGGCTGTTCATCAGGCGCAGATAGGCGAGCGCGTTCTTGATCTCGAGACGCTCGTAGAAGCGCTGGCCGCCATAGATGCGATACGGCATGCCCTTGCGGATCAGCGTCTCCTCCAGCACGCGTGACTGGGCG
>NZ_JAWJBQ010000316.1:0-276 GCF_046535955.1 Pseudoalteromonas sp. SIMBA_162
GTGTGTAATAAAAATGAATGAACTTTGAAAACTGAACAACAAAACGTTAATGAATAAGTTTTTCATTAAATTGAGAAACAAATTTTGGACATCAATTTTGATGCCAGCAATTTTTTGAGCTTTATCAAACTTTTATGGAGAGTTTGATCCTGGCTCAGGACGAACGCTGGCGGCGTGCCTAATACATGCAAGTCGAGCGGACAGATGGGAGCTTGCTCCCTGATGTTAGCGGCGGACGGGTGAGTAACACGTGGGTAACCTGCCTGTAAGACTGGG
>NZ_JAWJBQ010000317.1:0-276 GCF_046535955.1 Pseudoalteromonas sp. SIMBA_162
TGGCGAAAATAAAGTCAGTGTGCGCTTCCGGCAGATACTCCAGTTTTTGTACCGAGTTACCTAAACCTTGCCCCCAAAGTTCGCCGCGACCAAACGCCATCAGCGATTGCGTTAACTGATAGCCGCTGCCAAAGGGATCTTCCCACGGGTTCCAGAATGCGGTAACACGGCGGATACGGTACGGTTCGGCGAGTATCAGCAACACAACCGCTGAAATGCCCATACCGATAATGGCAATGAACTGCCACAATTTCGCTCCCGCCAGGAACAACATCG
>NZ_JAWJBQ010000318.1:0-276 GCF_046535955.1 Pseudoalteromonas sp. SIMBA_162
CGGCACCGCAGCGACCATCGCCAAGGTCCTGTTCGTGATCTTCCTGGTGCTGTTCCTGGTGTCCTTCTTCAAGAGCCGCCGCAAGCCGTGAGGCTCTGATTCCCTGCCACGGGTCAGACTGACGGCAACAGTCCGCAAGCCGTCACGTGATCGGATAGCACGACTTTGAGATAGTACGAGTCAGAGACAGCAACGCCCGCGACGGTGATCGACCGTCGCGGGCGTTGCTCGTTCAGGCGCTGGCCTTTTCACCACTGAGGGCTGGGCAGGTTCAGA
>NZ_JAWJBQ010000319.1:0-276 GCF_046535955.1 Pseudoalteromonas sp. SIMBA_162
TTTCAATGGTGAGTGTGCATTTTTCGCCGCATCGAAAAATTATTGATTTGATGAAGGGACCAAAAGGTGGTAACTATAACGTTACTTATACGAAAGGAAGAGCTTTTTTAGGAATTGTCCTAATCTTGTTAGGTTATTGGTTATCAATCGTGATGACGAAATCAAATCTTTTCTCCTTTTCAGTACTAATACCGATATTAATTACATTTGGGACATACTATTTCTTTTCGGATTCAACACAATATCTAGTAGAAAGTTTAAAGAAGAGAAAAATCG
>NZ_JAWJBQ010000320.1:0-276 GCF_046535955.1 Pseudoalteromonas sp. SIMBA_162
AGCACGACGTCTTCTCGCCACGCCGCCAGCGCGGCGGCCACCCAGGCTTCGCGCGGTGGTCGCTTCATCACGCTGGAAGGCGGTGAAGGCGTCGGCAAGAGCACCAATGTCGCCTTCGTGGTCTCCGAGCTCGAGGCGCATGGCCTCGAGGTCGTGCGCACGCGTGAGCCGGGTGGCAGCGAGCGAGCGGAAGCCATTCGCCAGTTGCTGCTAGACCCGGCGCCGACCGAGTCGCTGAGTGATGATGCCGGACTGCTGTTGATGTTCGCCGAGATC
>NZ_JAWJBQ010000321.1:0-276 GCF_046535955.1 Pseudoalteromonas sp. SIMBA_162
CTTGCTCAAACTTACCAGGACACGCTTGAATTGCGCCTGTAAACGCGCCTTTTTCATACCCAAATAAGGTTGCTGCAAGCATATTTTCAGGAATTGCTGCACAGTTAATCGCAACAAACGGCGCATCGCATCGGTTCGATTTATCATGAATATACCGTGCCAGCACTTCCTTACCTGAACCACTTGGGCCTAGCACCATAACGCCCGCATCAGACCGTGCAACTTTCCTTGCTAACTCTAAAAGTTGAATACTGCTTGGGTCGGCAACAATGGGGC
>NZ_JAWJBQ010000322.1:0-276 GCF_046535955.1 Pseudoalteromonas sp. SIMBA_162
GGCTATATATTTAGATGGGCAACTAACGGTGAGGTGCGCGATTGGTGGTTGAAGAACCCCGCAGTGGCAGGGCTTGGCGCGATAATTCATCTCATGCCTTATGGAATGGTCGTGCTGCATATCGCCAGCCTTTTCACAATGATGTCGTTGCCATCTGTCGTGTCATATTGTGCGATGGCAGATTGCAGAAAACGCAAAACGGCCACCCGAAGGTGGCCGCTGTTTTTCTGCATGCCTGCGCTATACGTTCTGCGCCAGGCAAGCGATCAGGCGAGG
>NZ_JAWJBQ010000323.1:0-276 GCF_046535955.1 Pseudoalteromonas sp. SIMBA_162
GTGGGTGATCTACACGTACCCCGAAATCGCCTGGGTCGGCAAGACGGAGCAGCAGCTGAAGGCCGAAGGCCGCGAGATCAAGTCGGGCAAGTTCCCGTTCTCGATCAACGGTCGCGCGCTCGGCATGAACGCGCCGGACGGTTTCGTGAAGATGATCGCGGACGCGAAGACCGACGAACTGCTCGGCGTGCACGTGATCGCGGCGAACGCGTCGGACCTGATCGCCGAAGCCGTGGTGGCGATGGAGTTCAAGGCGGCGTCGGAAGACATCGCACG
>NZ_JAWJBQ010000324.1:0-276 GCF_046535955.1 Pseudoalteromonas sp. SIMBA_162
GATGTCTACCGTCGCGTGGGCCTGCATGCGCGTATCCGCGACATGAACAGCCTCAACCGCGAATGGCTCGAGCCCCAGTTCAATGAGCTGGCCGAGCTGGCCCCAGAGGCCATCGGCCTGCTGCGTGAGCGCTTCGAAGGCCGCGCGCCCGACCTGCACAGCGGTGTGCCACGTGACGAGAACTTCATCGAGCGTGTGCTGGCCGCCATCGAGCAGGACAACGACCTGCTGATGACCCTGCAGGACGTGGAGGAGATGCTGATTCTGGCCTTCGAG
>NZ_JAWJBQ010000325.1:0-276 GCF_046535955.1 Pseudoalteromonas sp. SIMBA_162
GTTGATCGCCGGCATCATGGTGCTGGGCTTCACTGCCCTGAGTTATGCCGGGGGGCTGGAACATGCCCTGCTCAATACGCCGATCGAGTTCCTCGCCCTGCTGCCCGAGGGCAAGACGATGGAGGTAGTGACCTTTGCGCTGACGGTGGCGCCGTTCTACCTCGTCTGGCAGTGCACCTGGCAACGCATCTTCGCCTCCGAAAGTGAAGATGTGGCCATCAAGGCCGGCGTGTCAGGCTTCTCCATCGTGATGTTGATCTCCTTCTTGCCCTACTG
>NZ_JAWJBQ010000326.1:0-276 GCF_046535955.1 Pseudoalteromonas sp. SIMBA_162
TGAAGATAAACAGTCCTGCCGCCGGTTTGTCGCCCACGCGATACACCGTTGGCATACTCCACTTCATGTAGAGATTTTTTTCCGAACGCAGATAAGCACGCCCCTGCCCGACCAGCCCGTCGCCGTTCATCCCACGCGCGGTGATACGCCAGCGGGTTAACGAATCAGGCATCAGGAACGTGAAATACGCTTTGCCTTGTTTATCGGTTGTGAGTGACGGCATCCATGCCGCGGTATCCACCTCTTCACGCCGTGGACGTTCAAGCATTTTTACTC
>NZ_JAWJBQ010000327.1:0-276 GCF_046535955.1 Pseudoalteromonas sp. SIMBA_162
CGTTGAGCGAAACGCCCTGCAGTACGTGGCTCTTGCCGTAGCACGCGTGCACCGCCTTCACGTCAAGGATCATGCGCGGCCTCCGGTGATCATGTTGCCGAGATACGCGCTGCGCACGCGCGCGTCCCCGCGAATCGCCTCGGGCGTGCCTTCGACCAGCACGCGCCCCTGCTGCATCACCGTGATCGTGTCCGAGATGTCCATCACGATTCCCATGTTGTGTTCGATCAGCACGACCGTGTAATCGTCGCGCAGGCGGCGGATCAGCGTTTTCAT
>NZ_JAWJBQ010000328.1:0-276 GCF_046535955.1 Pseudoalteromonas sp. SIMBA_162
GGCAAGCGCCCCACCGGCTACGTTGCGCCCTGGTGGGAATTCAGCAAGGTGACCAATGAGCTGCTGCTGAAAAAGGGCATCAAGTACGACCACAGCCTGATGCACAACGACTTCCATCCCTACTACGTGCGGGTCGGCGACAGCTGGACCAAGATCGACTACAGCCAGCACCCCGACACCTGGATGAAACCTTTGGTGCGGGGCCAGGAAACCGACCTGGTGGAGATCCCGGCCAACTGGTACCTGGACGACCTGCCGCCGATGATGTTCATCAAG
>NZ_JAWJBQ010000329.1:0-276 GCF_046535955.1 Pseudoalteromonas sp. SIMBA_162
GGAACGGCCGGACGAGCGCTTCGAACTGCCGCCGTCCAGCCATTTCCGTGGCGAGCGCGCCTCGGTGCAGATCTGGTCGCTGGCCGACCGGCGCCTGGCGCTGCGTTCGCCGGAATCGCCGGCCCAGCCGCTCAATCCGCATTTCGATGATGGCTTCCGCGACAGTGTGATCGACGGCATGCGCTGGCGCGTGTATTTGCTCAGCGACGCCTCCGGTCAGGTGCAGGTGCAGTTGGCCCGCGCCGACAGCGTGCTGCGGGCCGAAACGGTGGCCGC
>NZ_JAWJBQ010000330.1:0-276 GCF_046535955.1 Pseudoalteromonas sp. SIMBA_162
GTACAGGGTGACACTAGCCGATATCGAGGCTGAGCGGGATGCCGCCGCTAAAGAGCTTAAGCAGTATCTGAAGGGGCTGGGATATGTCTGATAGGAAATCAATCCAGCTTGGCGATTACGCCAACGTCCTTTCTGGCTTCCCCTTCCCATCAGAAGGGTTTTCACAAGAAGAAGGCGTGCCCCTCATCAGGATCAGGGACCTCCTTGCCAGCGAGCTTGAAACTTACTTTATCGGACCTTATCCCGATAACTTTGTCATTGACGATGGTAATATCC
>NZ_JAWJBQ010000331.1:0-276 GCF_046535955.1 Pseudoalteromonas sp. SIMBA_162
CGTAAACATTGCGGCTGCATTGGCTTTCACAGAAGACAAGATGACAGTGAAATCAAGCGTTTCATCTTTAATCCGAAGGTTTTTCACACATGAATAGAACCCTTTAGGCATTTGTTTTTGAATTTTACTTTCTTCTTTCACTTTTTGCATTGGCATCTTCTCCTTTTAAACGATTGCAGATTTAGAATCATGATTTTTCAAATATTTCACTAACGCGATTTCATCACAATTATTAATTTTTGGGCAGTTTACACAATCAGTCCAAACCTTTTCAGG
>NZ_JAWJBQ010000332.1:0-276 GCF_046535955.1 Pseudoalteromonas sp. SIMBA_162
ATCATGTCCTCGATCAGCGTGACCTGGGAATCGCTGATGAACAGACGCAGTTCACCGGCTTCGG
This sequence comes from Pseudoalteromonas sp. SIMBA_162, assembly GCF_046535955.1. Classification (NCBI taxonomy): domain Bacteria; kingdom Pseudomonadati; phylum Pseudomonadota; class Gammaproteobacteria; order Alteromonadales; family Pseudoalteromonadaceae; genus Pseudoalteromonas; species Pseudoalteromonas sp. SIMBA_162. The sequence goes on from NZ_JAWJBQ010000332.1 coordinate 65, forward strand.
TGAAATCCGTCTGCGCGGCGAACAGGCTGACGCTGGCAAGGCGTTCATCGCCATCGCGACCCATCGCTGCGGCGGCAATGGAGAGCAGGGTGCCGCCGAGACAATAGCCGACGGCATGCAGGTGTTTGGCGGCTGTGATTGCCTGGATGGCATCGATGGCCTCGAGCACGCCCAGATGGCGATAGTCCTCCAGGCCCATGTCGCGAAGCGTT
>NZ_JAWJBQ010000333.1:0-276 GCF_046535955.1 Pseudoalteromonas sp. SIMBA_162
TACCGCCTGATCCCGCTGGTCGACCATGCCCAGAACGGCGAGCTGCTGCACCGCATCCGCAGCCTGCGCAAGAAATTCGCCCAGGACGTGGGTTTCCTGCCGCCGGTGGTGCATATCCGCGACAACCTCGAACTCAAGCCCAACGATTACCGCATCCTGCTGTCCGGCGTCGAGATCGGCCACGGCGTGGCGATGCCGGGCCAGTGGCTGGCGATCGACCCGGGCGGCGTGACCATGCAGATCAAGGGCACGCCCACCACCGACCCGGCCTTTGGC
>NZ_JAWJBQ010000334.1:0-276 GCF_046535955.1 Pseudoalteromonas sp. SIMBA_162
CCTATACGCCTGACGGGCGCTATACCGCATCCTTGCAGGGGACCGAGGATGTGTACTGGTCGCTGGGCGACAACTATCTTCCTTTCTCCGCGCTGGCAGAGGGTTACGAGCGTCCGGGCCTGATCCGCAATCTTCTGGATGCTATCGCTCGTGGTGAGGCACTGCCGGATGATGGCGCAGACGTGGATGCGGATGTCTTTGAGGCGCCGTATGCGGTAACTCTGGTGTCCCCTGAGCGCAGCACCACCGAGGATGAAACCTTTGTGGTGCAGCTGG
>NZ_JAWJBQ010000335.1:0-276 GCF_046535955.1 Pseudoalteromonas sp. SIMBA_162
CTGTGTCCGCAGCCGCAATGAGGCGCGTGCACTTCCGGCATGGCCTGCCATTCGCTCAGCGCCTGCTCGATGGCCTGCTGGCGCTGTTTACTGAGCGCACGCCCGATCTCCGCCCCCTTCAGGCCCTGTTCGACCAGAGACTGCGGCGACACCGCCGTCGCGGCTTGCCAGACGGCATTGCCCAGCCGCGCCAGGCCCTTGTCCTCGACGGCCAGCAGGGCCACCAGCACCGACTGGCGCTCGCCACGCCGCCAGGCATCGACACCATCCAGCCAG
>NZ_JAWJBQ010000336.1:0-276 GCF_046535955.1 Pseudoalteromonas sp. SIMBA_162
GCATATGCTGCGCCGGGCGCTGTCCAACCTGCTGGATAACGCCATGCGTTTTACCCCGGCGAGCGGGCAGATAAGGGTAACGCTGGCGCCTGGGCCGAGAATCAGCGTGGCCAATACCGGGCCGGCCATCGAGGCAGCTGCTTTGCCGCGGTTGTGCGACCGCCTTTACCGTGTGGACCCGGCACGGCGCGAAGGCAGTAGCGAGCATGCTGGGTTGGGCTTGGCGATTACCCGGTCGATCGTGCAGGCCCATGGCGGAGGCATTCGGGCGGAATG
>NZ_JAWJBQ010000337.1:0-275 GCF_046535955.1 Pseudoalteromonas sp. SIMBA_162
CGTCGCGCCGTGGACAAGGTGCATCAGGAGCTTGTCGACAATGGCGATCTCTCTTCCAGTGATCCCGCCTCTGGTGACCCCGCTTCTGGTGACAAGTAGGTTATGGCATTGACCCTACCCCCGCTCAAGAGCACACGGGAAACGCCGCTGGCGCTGGCCGATATCTATGCCGCGCGCCAGCGGCTGTTTCATTCATCGACGGCCACGGGCGTCGAACGCACGGCGCTGGTGCCTTCACCGGCGTTGTCGCGACGCTTCGATGCCGAGATTCTGCT
>NZ_JAWJBQ010000338.1:0-275 GCF_046535955.1 Pseudoalteromonas sp. SIMBA_162
CGCATGACATCGCTATATGACAATGATGCTTGTGAAGGTGGTGGCTGAATATTCGCTTTCGTCGAATCGACAATACGAATTTTGCCTGGCCAGGAGAGGTTCTCACTTACATGTAGTCAAGAGTCCTGCATGACGAATACAACCTTCTGGCAAGGCCATAAAAGAGCAGGAGCAGTATAACATTATGTCGCGGATCACGAAAACCAGACCGCCATCATGTCAGGGGATGCACGACCAGAAGCAAATCAATAATAAAAACACAACTCAAAAAACGA
>NZ_JAWJBQ010000339.1:0-275 GCF_046535955.1 Pseudoalteromonas sp. SIMBA_162
AAATAAACCCCTGCCCCTTGAGGAGATCCTAGTAAACTATTAATGTTATATTCTTCTAATGTAGTTTGTAATTTTTTCAAACGTTCTTTTCCATCTGCAACAAAAAGGACAGTAAATTTTTCGTGGTTCCAACGTTCTACTTCATTTTGCAATAAAGACATTTGTCCGCGGAATTGCTGCATTGGTTTACATGACTAGTTCTTTGTCTTGTTAAAATTAATCCCTGAAACGGTTCTAGCAAAGCAAGCAAAATACAGCTTCAAGTGTTCAATTAT
>NZ_JAWJBQ010000340.1:0-275 GCF_046535955.1 Pseudoalteromonas sp. SIMBA_162
CACGCGACGCGGCGATCATGTTCAGCACGCCGGGCGGCACGCCGGCTTCCTGCGCGAGGAAGGCGAGCGCGAGCGCGGTGAGCGGCGTGTCTTCCGCCGGCTTCGCGACGACCGTACAGCCGGCCGCGAGCGCGGGCGCGATCTTGCGCGCGATCATCGCGAGCGGGAAATTCCACGGCGTGATCGCGGCGACGACGCCGATCGGCTCCTTGACCGCACTCAGCCGCTTGCCGCGCTGCTGCTGCGGAATCAGGTCGCCGTAGGTGCGCGTCGCT
>NZ_JAWJBQ010000341.1:0-275 GCF_046535955.1 Pseudoalteromonas sp. SIMBA_162
TGGGTCATGGCTGCGCCCCGACACCCGCCAACACCCGCTGACGCGCCCTGACGGGCTTGTCTGCTCCCGGCATCCGCTTACAGACAAGCTGTGACCGTCTCCGGGAGCTGCATGTGTCAGAGGTTTTCACCGTCATCACCGAAACGCGCGAGGCAGCTGCGGTAAAGCTCATCAGCGTGGTCGTGAAGCGATTCACAGATGTCTGCCTGTTCATCCGCGTCCAGCTCGTTGAGTTTCTCCAGAAGCGTTAATGTCTGGCTTCTGATAAAGCGGGC
>NZ_JAWJBQ010000342.1:0-275 GCF_046535955.1 Pseudoalteromonas sp. SIMBA_162
GTGCGAGAACAGGTCAGCATGACGCCCAACTTCAAGGGCTTCGATGACAGCCAGCTGCTGTCACGCCTGCTGCAGCATACGCATCGTCTGACACGTGGCCGGCGCATGTTCTGGCTACTGTTTTCGGGGTTGGCCACGATGCCGAGCCGCCATCGCTACGGCAATCTGCTCGAGATCCTGCACCTGCGCGGCAATACGCCCCGCTAATGCGTGCCCCGCAATCTGTACGGGGAAGCTCGCAAGGGCTCTGGCCAGCAACGCCTGAATGACAAGAC
>NZ_JAWJBQ010000343.1:0-275 GCF_046535955.1 Pseudoalteromonas sp. SIMBA_162
CTATGCCGACATGTACGGCCCGACCACCGGGGACCGCGTGCGTCTGGGCGACACCGCGCTGTGGATCGAGGTGGAGAAGGATTTCACCCACTACGGGGAAGAAGTGAAGTTCGGCGGTGGCAAGGTGATCCGCGATGGCATGGGCCAGAGCCAGCGCGCCGATGACAGCGTGATGGATACCGTGATCACCAATGCGCTGATTCTGGACTGGTGGGGCATCGTCAAGGCGGATGTCGGTCTCAAGGCCGGGCGCATCGCGGCCATCGGCAAGGCGG
>NZ_JAWJBQ010000344.1:0-275 GCF_046535955.1 Pseudoalteromonas sp. SIMBA_162
GAGCAATGCGGTCTGACATGCACAGCAGGAGGTCTGGCCGCTCGCTGGCCGGCAGGTCGAGTATCTCTGCCAGCACCGGCGCGCAGACCTCATAGGTGTTTTCCTCGATGTTCCACATCGCGACGTCTTGCAAAGACACCTCTCGCTCTGCCAGGGCGCGATGAAACCCCGCCAGACGCGAGCGAGTAATGGTACGGCCGGCCGGAAGCAGCGTATGGGCATCGGTGATGGGGCCATTGCAGGGCGTGTCGGTCAGGCGCAGGTTGACGATACCG
>NZ_JAWJBQ010000345.1:0-275 GCF_046535955.1 Pseudoalteromonas sp. SIMBA_162
CTTTCGTCCCCTAGCCAACACTGCCGATGACGCGCCCCAGGTGCGCCTGGAGCGCGAGGGCCGAGACGAGATTCGCCGCATTACCCAGGCCGTGGAGAGTGTGCCCTGGTCGGTGAGCCTGATGCAGATCCTGTGGACCGCAGGCCCGGTGACGCTGATCGGCGCCTGGGGCGGCTATCTGCTCGGTTACGGCAAGGAACCCACCTTCGAGAACTACATCTTCTTCATCTCCTACCCCGTCATCACCGGTGTCGCGGGCATCGTGGCCAATATCG
>NZ_JAWJBQ010000346.1:0-275 GCF_046535955.1 Pseudoalteromonas sp. SIMBA_162
GACCACGCCAACATGGCCCGTCTGCTGCACGTGCTTTCGCACCGCCACAAGACGCTCGTCAGTGGTGAGCGTCCCGACTTCCGCATGATGCGTGAGGTGGTGGATTACATTCTCGAGTACATGCAGGGCTTCATCATTCCGCTGGAGCGTCAATGCACCCAGATGCTGTGCGAACGCTCCGAAGACGCCGCGCCACTCTGTCAGCGCCTCATCCAGCAATATCGCACCCTGCACGAGCGTCTGGACAAGCTGTCCGACAACCTCGACAGCATCCT
>NZ_JAWJBQ010000347.1:0-275 GCF_046535955.1 Pseudoalteromonas sp. SIMBA_162
CCTGCTGACCGTCGAGAAGAAGGGCAAGAAAAACGCCTTCTCCGGCCGCATCCTGGAAATCGAAGGCCTGGACGAACTGACCGTCGAGCAAGCATTCGAGCTGTCCGACGCCTCGGCCGAGCGTTCCGCTGCCGGCTGCACCATCAAGCTGCCGGAAAAGGCCATCGCCGAGTACCTGCAGTCCAACATCACCCTGCTGCGCTGGATGATCGGCGAAGGCTACGGCGACCCACGTACCCTGGAGCGTCGCGCCCAGGCCATGGAAGCCTGGCTGG
>NZ_JAWJBQ010000348.1:0-275 GCF_046535955.1 Pseudoalteromonas sp. SIMBA_162
TCGCGTCCGTCTTCAGCATCAGCGGCGGCACCGCGCTGACCAGCACTGCCTTCGCGACGCGGCCGGCCGGCTCGCCGTGCCGGGCCACGTAGCGCGCGACCTCGCCGCCGCCGGTCGAGTGACCGATGTGCACTGCGTTGCGCAGGTCGAGCGCCTCGGCCACCGCGAACGCATCCGCCGCGTAGTGATCCATGTCGTGGCCGTCGGATACCTGCGCCGAGCGGCCGTGCCCGCGGCGGTCGTGCGCGATCACGCGATAGCCTTTCTGGACGAAG
>NZ_JAWJBQ010000349.1:0-275 GCF_046535955.1 Pseudoalteromonas sp. SIMBA_162
GCGCTCGGGGCGCGGAAACCGACCGAATAGGTCATGCAATCGTTCACCGCAACGCCATAGTGGGCCAGGCGCGGTGGCAGATAGAGCATGTCGCCGGGCTCCAGGACCCAGCTTTCGGTTTCTTCGAACTCGGCGAGGATGCGCAGGTCCGCGTGTTGCAGCAGCGGGCTTTCGGAGTCGCACATCTGGCCGATCTTCCAGTTGCGCTTACCAAAGCCTTGCAGCAGGAACACGTCGTAGTTGTCGAAGTGCGGGCCGACGTTACCGCCAGGTGC
>NZ_JAWJBQ010000350.1:0-275 GCF_046535955.1 Pseudoalteromonas sp. SIMBA_162
CGGATTAATTTCTTTCGGACGATTTTTCAGCCAATTTAACGGCGCTCTTAAGATTGAATCTTTCGCAGAGGATACATTTCCTGGTGAAAAGGGAATCATATATGGAACACTGAAAGAACGTAAAGCAATCATATGATTCAGAATTAAAATAATCCCTACTGCTAATCCTAATAAGCCGAATGTTCCAGCTAAAATGATTAAAGGGAAGCGTAGCATTCGAAATGCAGTAGCGACATTGTAAGATGGCGTAGCAAAAGAACCAATTGTTGATAATG
>NZ_JAWJBQ010000351.1:0-275 GCF_046535955.1 Pseudoalteromonas sp. SIMBA_162
CAGGTTGTAGGGGTTCTGGATCGAAACCGCCCGCGGCCAGCCACGGCTCTCGGCCAGGGCAAGGAACTTCATGGTGCCCCATGGCGTTTCGTTGGACAGGCCGATATGGCGGATCTTGCCGGCCTTGACCTGCTCGTCCAGGGCTTCGAGGGTTTCTTCCAGCGGAGTGAAGTCTTCATCGGCCTGGTGCTTGTAGCCCAGTTGGCCGAAGAAGTTGGTGCTGCGCTCGGGCCAGTGCAGTTGGTACAGGTCGATCCAGTCGGTCTGCAGGCGCT
>NZ_JAWJBQ010000352.1:0-275 GCF_046535955.1 Pseudoalteromonas sp. SIMBA_162
TGTAAAAGCTGGTTTTTTAACCGCGATTGCCAAAGGAGAAGCCAGCTCTCCGTTAATCGATAAAATTCATGCCGTTAAACTCCTAGGTACCATGCAAGGCGGTTACAACATCGTCTCCATGGTGGAGCTACTGGATAATGAAGAACTGGCCCGCGAAGCTGGCGAGCAGCTAAAACACACCCTGCTGATGTTTGACGCTTTCCACGATGTTGAACAGCGTGCCAAAAACGGCAACGCCGTCGCCAAAGACGTTATTCAATCCTGGGCAGATGCCG
>NZ_JAWJBQ010000353.1:0-275 GCF_046535955.1 Pseudoalteromonas sp. SIMBA_162
GCGCTTTCATTATCACGTCCGGCGTTCCACCTAAATTGAACTCATCATCATAGAAGAAAACAAAACCATTATTTGAAGTGTAGATGAAATCATCATCTTCTATTGATTTACCTAAGTGCTTTGCTAATCCCATCACTGCAACTGGTTCTGTGTTCTTACCATGCTCCATTGCGTGATTGTATTGAGGCGAAAGCGGTGGTGCAAGAACAGATGCTTTGCATTTTCTTACGGAAGTTTCTGAAACTACCGATAATCTTTAACTTTTTTCTCTGCGC
>NZ_JAWJBQ010000354.1:0-275 GCF_046535955.1 Pseudoalteromonas sp. SIMBA_162
GCAGATGAAGAACTAATTTTCTCCAAACCGGCTAGAAATAAGATATAGGCTAAACTTGTTGCTGCTAATCCCATAAAGACTATTGGAAACAAGTTTTGCTGATTGATTGCCCAAGTTACTCCATCTCCAGAGAATGGCAAGAGCATGACAGAACAAAGAGAGAAGGTCATCGCTACGGCTGGCAATGTTTCTTCTTTTTCTGTTAGCTGCTTACTACAATTCGTATAGAGTGCAAACATCAACCCTGCACTTAAAGCAAGAAGTACTCCTATAGG
>NZ_JAWJBQ010000355.1:0-274 GCF_046535955.1 Pseudoalteromonas sp. SIMBA_162
GGCGCGGTCATCGGTGTTGATGCGCGGCACGATCAGGTGGCTGCCCTGGATCATGCGGATGCCGTAGCGCGGCGTGCGTTCGGTGGCGCCCTTGATGAAGGACTCCACCCAAGGGCCTGCCGCATTCACCAGGGTGCGTGCGCGGCGGATGAAGGTCTCGCCGCTGCTGACATCTTCAAGTGTCAGCTCCCAGTGGCCCTCGACATCACGGGCGCCGACACAGCGGGTGCCCGTCATGATCTCGGCGCCTTGCTCGCGCGCCTGCAGCGCATTG
>NZ_JAWJBQ010000356.1:0-274 GCF_046535955.1 Pseudoalteromonas sp. SIMBA_162
ACGGTATCCAGATAGGACATGCGTTCCAGAGGCTGAACCTGCACCGAGGTACAGCCGGCCATCACGAAGGTGATGGAAGCTGCCAATAACGCCTTCGTCATCCCTGTCATTCTTGACTCCCTGTCATTGAACAAGAGGCTTTATCGCGAGAGATGCCATGGAAGGTATGCTTGCCCGCAGGGTATTAGTGAAAACAAATAAATGCGAGGAATCTGCCAGTCATTCTGATTCAGGGTAATGGAGAGAATTTATGCATCATGAAATCGACGATTTT
>NZ_JAWJBQ010000357.1:0-274 GCF_046535955.1 Pseudoalteromonas sp. SIMBA_162
GTGTCCGCTGCGTCCCCGATCCGCTCCATCGCCCACCCAAGAAGGGCGAGACACACGCCGACAAGCCGAACCCGATCAGTTACCACGACATCATCATTCGCAACGACGAAGGCTTGCGAGACGTGTTCGAGCTGCTGTCCCAGGCATACTCTCGGGAATTCTTCTATTACAAGGCCCGCACGGGCTTCGCGCAGCTCGATGAGGTCATCAAGCGTGGCAACGTGGTATCGCTCAATAGCGACGCATACAGCGCGTTTCACGCTCCAGACTATGC
>NZ_JAWJBQ010000358.1:0-274 GCF_046535955.1 Pseudoalteromonas sp. SIMBA_162
GTAGTGCGCAAGGCCTTGAGGCTTTTGCGGTACCAAGGCTTCCAACGTCTCACAGATCAGGCGAACCACGTCGATATTGCGCTGCTCGTTATGCCCGCCGATGTTGTAGCTCTCCCCCAACGGCGCCTCACACGCCACCTTGATCAAGGCACGCGCGTGGTCCTCGACATACAGCCACTCGCGCACCTGGTGGCCATTGCCATACACCGGCAGTGGCTTGCCCGCCAGGGCATTGAGGATGGTCAAAGGGATCAGCTTCTCGGGGAAGTGATAG
>NZ_JAWJBQ010000359.1:0-274 GCF_046535955.1 Pseudoalteromonas sp. SIMBA_162
CTGCCGACCACATGGCCGAGCAGCAGGGCACCCACCAGCAGGCACAAGCCACCTGCGCCGGTCACCATGAGCGCCATGTAGGCGCCACGCCGGGCGTCTGCGCGGTGGTGCCAGTAGCCGATCAGCAGGAAGGAGAACAGGCTGGTGAGTTCCCAGAAGAACACCAGCTGGATCAGGTTGCCGGAAATGACCAGGCCGAGCATGGCGCCCATGAAGGCCAGGAAGAAGGCGAAGAAACGCGGCACCGGGTCCTGTGGCGACATGTAGTAGCGCG
>NZ_JAWJBQ010000360.1:0-274 GCF_046535955.1 Pseudoalteromonas sp. SIMBA_162
GATGTTCATATCCCTGGACTTTTACCCGGATACCCCCAAGGTGGCCTTCGACATGGCCGCCAACCCCATCACCATCCCCACATTGCCGGGCAGCCTGGAGCAGTTGCAGGAGCAGCTGCAACGGGTGGTCGAGCGCATTGCCAAGTTGCCTCTGGAAAGCATCGCCAGCAACCTGGACGGTAGCCTGCGTGAGCTGCGCGCCAGCCTGAAACAGTTCAATGGCCAGACGCTGCCGGATGTGAAAGTGGCGCTGGATGAAGTGCACAAGACCCTG
>NZ_JAWJBQ010000361.1:0-274 GCF_046535955.1 Pseudoalteromonas sp. SIMBA_162
GGAACCGTTCGAAAACGTCACCATCGACATCCCTGAAGATTCCCAGGGCAAGGTCATGGAAGAAATGGGCCTGCGTAAGGGCGACCTGAGCAACATGGTTCCGGATGGCAAGGGCCGTGTACGCCTGGAATACAACATTCCAGCCCGTGGTCTGATCGGTTTCCGTAACCAGTTCCTGACCCTGACCAACGGTGCAGGCATCCTGACCTCGATCTTCGATCGCTACGCTCCGATGAAGTCCGGCCACATGTCCGGCCGTCAGAACGGCGTACTG
>NZ_JAWJBQ010000362.1:0-274 GCF_046535955.1 Pseudoalteromonas sp. SIMBA_162
CGGCGCCGGCTTTCTCGGTTCGCATCTGTGCGAACGCCTCGTGACGTCCGGGCACGACGTGCTGTGCGTCGACAATTTCTATACGGGGACGAAGGACAACATCGCGCACCTGCTCGACGCGCCGAACTTCGAGCTGATGCGCCACGACGTGACGTTTCCGCTGTACGTCGAGGTCGACGAGATCTACAACCTCGCGTGCCCCGCGTCGCCGGTGCACTACCAGCGCGATCCGGTACAGACGACCAAGACCAGCGTGCACGGCGCGATCAACCTG
>NZ_JAWJBQ010000363.1:0-274 GCF_046535955.1 Pseudoalteromonas sp. SIMBA_162
CTGTTAAGCTAACATAAGTTTCCCCATCTTCTGTATATACAGTAATCATCAACTTTTTATGTAATTCCTTCAGCAATTCCATCACTATTACTTCATCATCAAATTTATCTGTTAAATCATCTATCAGCATACCATCAGGATAATAGTCCACTTCATTCTTCTCAGCATCGTAGTACTCTACTATAGCTTCTAGTACCTCTGTTTCAGCCTGTGTAAGCGGTATTTTACCTATAAATCCTTCAGGTATCTGTGGTTCAAAGTAACATGCACACGG
>NZ_JAWJBQ010000364.1:0-274 GCF_046535955.1 Pseudoalteromonas sp. SIMBA_162
TGATCGAGTCCCCGCAACGCACGGCGGTGTCTTCCATCAGCCAGCTGGCGGAGCTGACCGGCGTGAATGCCTCGACCTTCTCGCGTCTGGCCCAGCGGCTGGGCTACGAGGGCTTCAGCAGGTTTCAGGATGTCTTTCGCCAGGCGGTGACGGATGGCGAGCACTTCTACAGTCAGCAGGCCTCGCAGCTGCTGGCGCGAGACGCCGATAGCAGCGCCATGGCCCAGCTTGCGCGTCTGGGACGGCAGGAGAGCGCCAACATCCTCAGCATGCT
>NZ_JAWJBQ010000365.1:0-274 GCF_046535955.1 Pseudoalteromonas sp. SIMBA_162
GGACTCCAGACCTAAACGTTTTAGTCCGGCTACCGCAAGAATGATGGCATCGTATTCGCCGTTATCCAGTTTACTCAGGCGAGTGCCGACGTTGCCTCGCAGGGAGCGGATAATCAGATCCGGGCGGCGTTCAGCCAGTTGGCACTGGCGACGTAAACTGGACGTCCCGACGATACTGCCTGCCGGTAACGCATCCAGATTGTCATAGTTATTGGACACAAAGGCATCGCGAGGATCTTCACGCTCACAAATAGTGACCAGTCCCAGACCTTGC
>NZ_JAWJBQ010000366.1:0-274 GCF_046535955.1 Pseudoalteromonas sp. SIMBA_162
TATACATTTATTCATTGAATTACAATAAAACGCTTCAAATTTCCGAATTTCTCTACAAAATAATGTAAAGGCCTGTTTTTCATTTCTTATCTCGTCAGAAAGGTCAAACAGGTAATTTACGATGTACCGTAAACCGTCCGCAATTCCTACTGTTTCATCATCTAGTGAAATCCTCGAATAACGACCAGAAAGATCCCAATCTATATCACATTTAAAATCAAGATCTCCATAAGTAAATACAAAATTATAAGACAGGAAGTTGTGCTTAAATAAC
>NZ_JAWJBQ010000367.1:0-274 GCF_046535955.1 Pseudoalteromonas sp. SIMBA_162
CGTGCAGCAGGCCCTGTTCGGACGCCTGCTCCAGGATCTGCTGCAGCACGTCCTGCAGTTCCGTCCCGCTGCCGGTGTCCGACAGCTCCACCAGCACATGCCACGGATGCGCGCCACTGAGCGGATTCTTGCGGCCGGGCACGTGCGCCATGACGATGTCCAACTGATTGCTGTCGATCATCTCGAAGGCGGACAGGCGCGAGCCGCACTGCTGCTGGAACAGGCCCAGGATATCGAGCGCGGCCTGCGGATCGGTGGGCGCCAGCCAGGCGAT
>NZ_JAWJBQ010000368.1:0-274 GCF_046535955.1 Pseudoalteromonas sp. SIMBA_162
CTTCGAGCCGCACCGCGTTGCCGAGGTGGCGCGCGGGCAGTTCGCCCTGCAGCGCGACGCGCAGGTTGGTGATTTCGTCTTCGTCGACGAACAGCTCGCTGTTGCGCGTGATGCGGAACTGGTTGCAGCTCTTCACGACGAGTTGCGGGAACAGTTCGCCGACGAAGCGCTGCATGAACGTACTGAGCAGCACGAAGCCGTGCTCGAAGCCCGACAGCGCCTGCGGCATGCGCACCACGCGCGGCAGCGCGCGCGGCGCCTGCACGATGCCCAT
>NZ_JAWJBQ010000369.1:0-274 GCF_046535955.1 Pseudoalteromonas sp. SIMBA_162
GTGCTCCTCCTGTCGTCTGCGTTGCCGCGACTGCCGCGCGCGTCAGCGCGCCTTCGCGACGTCCTGCTCGGTCACCTTCGCGGCCGGGTTGCCGAACTGCCCGGTCAGGTAGTTCGTCAGCGCGGCGATCTGCGCATCCGACAGCTCGTTGCGGAACGCGGGCATCCCGACGTCCTCGCTGCCGGCCTTGCGCTGCACGCCGTTCAGGATCACCTGCACGAGGTTCGACGGATTCGACGCACCGACCGTCGAGTTGTGGAACAGCGACGGGTAG
>NZ_JAWJBQ010000370.1:0-274 GCF_046535955.1 Pseudoalteromonas sp. SIMBA_162
TCGCGCGCTTCGTGCGTGAACAGCGCCTGACCACCAAGCGCGAGATTCGCGTCGAGACGGCCGGCGGCCCGCTGACCCTGGTCGTGGCCGAAGATGGCCGTGTGCGCGTCGACATGGGCGCGCCGCGCTTCGCCCCCGCCGCGCTGCCCTTCGAGGCCGAGGCCGACCTGCCGGTGCACACCCTGGATGTCGACGGCGAGACGCTGGAAATCGGCGTCGTCTCGATGGGCAACCCCCACGCGGTGCTGCTGGTCGACAGTGTCGAGCAGGCCCC
>NZ_JAWJBQ010000371.1:0-274 GCF_046535955.1 Pseudoalteromonas sp. SIMBA_162
TTCAACGTCGAGTGCGCGAAAGGCTGTTTTGACGCGGACGTTTGGGCTATGCTATGCGGATCTGAAAAACCACCTCAACGCTACATTTGTAGCCGTATTGAAAACAGGACCACTGGCTGCCATGCAAGAGCAATACCGCCCGGAAGAGATAGAATCCAAAGTACAGCTTCATTGGGATGAGAAGCGCACATTTGAAGTAACCGAAGACGAGAGCAAAGAGAAGTATTACTGCCTGTCTATGCTTCCCTATCCTTCTGGTCGACTACACATGGGC
>NZ_JAWJBQ010000372.1:0-274 GCF_046535955.1 Pseudoalteromonas sp. SIMBA_162
TCACGCACGACGAAGTGATCACGCTGTTCCACGAGTTCGGCCACGGGCTGCATCACATGCTCACGCGCGTCGACGAGCTGGGCGTGTCGGGCATCAACGGCGGCGAATGGGACGCGGTCGAGCTGCCATCGCAGTTCATGGAGAACTTCTGCTGGGAATGGGACGTGCTGTCGTCGATGTCGTCGCACGTGGAAACCGGTGCCGCGCTGCCGCGCGAGCTGTTCGACAAGATGATCGCCGCGAAGAACTTCCAGAGCGGGCTCGGCACGCTGCG
>NZ_JAWJBQ010000373.1:0-274 GCF_046535955.1 Pseudoalteromonas sp. SIMBA_162
GGTAGCCGCCGGCCAGATTGATGCGTTCGATGCGTACCGGGAAGGGTTTGGCGTTGGGGTCGCTTGGGGTCGGTTCGCTGGCCGGCAGCTTGAACAGGGCCAGGAGGTTGAGCTTGCCTTCCTTGTCGAAGAGGATTTCGGTCTTGGGCTGGTCCAGCTCGACATCCGCCAGGTGCAGCGCACGTTTCCACAGGCTGTCCAATTGCAGATTGGCGTAGAGGCGATCGAAGGCGATCTGCTCCTTGCCAGGTTCACCGATGCTCAGGCCCCAGAG
>NZ_JAWJBQ010000374.1:0-274 GCF_046535955.1 Pseudoalteromonas sp. SIMBA_162
GGGGAGTTTATCCGCCGCCGCACCGCCACCCGCGTTCACCCGGATGATTGGCGTCTTGATTTGCTGCCGCCACACCTCATCATGAACGTGAAGGTTGTCGACCATGCGGGTAAGACGCTAGGCCAAGGGCGCGACGTGCGTGCATTGGAGCGGCGTTTCGAAGAGGCGGCGAGTGCAGGCGCCCAGGCGCTGGCCGATCAGGCAAGCCAAGCGCCCGCTCTGGATGAGTTGCCGGAGTCGCCGCTGCCCGAGTCACGTGTGACGGTCACACGTG
>NZ_JAWJBQ010000375.1:0-274 GCF_046535955.1 Pseudoalteromonas sp. SIMBA_162
CCCGACATTCCGCTGCATGCTAACGCGATGCTCAAAAACGAGCGCGAGGGCATTGAACCTGAAGTCCAAGGCACCACTGGCCCGCTCAAGCAGATCGAAGACGTCAAAGCCAAAGGCTTTCCGGTTGCCTATGTAGGTGACGTGGTAGGTACCGGCTCTTCACGTAAATCAGCGACTAACTCGGTGCTGTGGTTCTTCGGTGACGACATCCCCTACGTGCCGAACAAGCGCGCTGGCGGCTTCTGCTTTGGCAGCAAAATCGCTCCGATCTTCT
>NZ_JAWJBQ010000376.1:0-274 GCF_046535955.1 Pseudoalteromonas sp. SIMBA_162
TGTCGAGATCCGGCGCCTCCAGCAGGCGCTCGACCTCCTCCTCATCCAGCGTGCCCGGCAGGCTGGGAATCACGCGCGGCAGGCGCACCTCATGCAGCGGGTCCGCCTCGATCATGCCTTCGGCCAGCGCCCAGCGATAGAAGCGCCGCAATGCCGACAGCAGACGCGCCGTGGAGCGCAGCGCATGCGACTCACGCCGCGAGTCACAGAAGGCCTGCACCTGCTGCGGTGCCACGCTCAGCAACGGCACCGCGTCAGCGCCCGTCTCCGCCTG
>NZ_JAWJBQ010000377.1:0-274 GCF_046535955.1 Pseudoalteromonas sp. SIMBA_162
CCATGGGCCCGATGGTCGCGGCTGCGCGCTTTCTCGACATGATGCGCGCCTCGCCCTTTGCCTTTCACGGGCTGCGGGCCTCGCTGCATGGCTCGCTGGCCTTCACCGGCGTCGGCCATGCCACTGATCGCGCCACAATCCTCGGCCTCGCCGGGTTCCGGCCCGACACCTATGACGACGACAAGGCCGAAGCGACGCTGGCCGCCATCAACGAGACCAGCACCATCGAGCTGGACGGTCTTGGCACTCTGCGCTTTGATCCCAAGGCAGACAT
>NZ_JAWJBQ010000378.1:0-274 GCF_046535955.1 Pseudoalteromonas sp. SIMBA_162
GCCACACCTTGCGCGAATGGCGATTGAGCGCCTGGGCGAAGCGGTCTTCATCCGCCGCTGCCAGGTGGCTCAGGGATTGCGGGCGCACTCGCTTGAGCACCCAATGATCGCCTCGACCTTCAAGACGCACCTCCAGCAGCGGACAGGGCAGGCGCTCGAACAGCTTGCGTGCGAGACGCGCAAGCGCGGGGTCTGCGCTCTCGCCGAAGGTCAGCAGCAGGTCGAGGCGTGGTGGCTTGCCAGCCCCATGCGTCACGCCTTGCGGGGCGGGCAG
>NZ_JAWJBQ010000379.1:0-273 GCF_046535955.1 Pseudoalteromonas sp. SIMBA_162
TGTCCCCATCGTCTAGAGGCCTAGGACACCGCCCTTTCACGGCGGTAACAGGGGTTCGAATCCCCTTGGGGACGCCATCTAGCTTTAAGCTAGAGGTGGTTTTACCAAGAGAATAGCGTAACAATTAAAGCTCGAGTCTTTACTTGTATTATATGCATTACCTTAGCAACTCATGATGTGAGTCAAACTCATCAAATGTCCTAGTGACACATTTATGTGTCCCCATCGTCTAGAGGCCTAGGACACCGCCCTTTCACGGCGGTAACAGGGGTT
>NZ_JAWJBQ010000380.1:0-273 GCF_046535955.1 Pseudoalteromonas sp. SIMBA_162
GTTGTTGATTGGTTGTGCCATAATGAATTAAAGCAACTGGCGTATCTTTACTTTTGCCGTTTTCAATTAATTGCTCACAAATATAGTGCAGGTTTTTCATTCCCATATAAATCGCAAGCGTATCAATCCCATTAGCTAAAGCAGCCCAATTCGTATTGTCTGGTTCTCCATTTTTTCGATGTCCCGTTACAATTGCAAAGGAGGAACTGTATTCGCGGTGGGTTACAGGTATTCCTGCATAGGCAGGAGAAGCAATACCCGATGTGATACCGG
>NZ_JAWJBQ010000381.1:0-273 GCF_046535955.1 Pseudoalteromonas sp. SIMBA_162
CCCGTGCGCCTTGGCGATACGCTCGACCAGCGGATAGGCCTCCGGGTGGACGGCACTGGCATCCAGCGGCTTCTTGCCCGAGGCGATGCGCAGGAAACCGGCACACTGCTCGAAGGTGCGCGGACCCAGCCGGCTGACCTTGAGCAATTCCTGGCGCGAAGCGAAACGGCCATTGGCATCACGGTGCGCGACAATATTCTCGGCAAGCGTGGTGTTGAGACCCGCGACGCGTGACAGCAGCGCGCTTGAGGCCATGTTGAGGTCGACGCCGAC
>NZ_JAWJBQ010000382.1:0-273 GCF_046535955.1 Pseudoalteromonas sp. SIMBA_162
CCTGCCTTGGTCGCATCCGGCAAGTAACTGAATGATCGACAGAAGAGCGGAATCCGGCGCCCTCCGAGGGCTGAAGGAGGGTGTCTGTGGGCAGGGGGTTGCGCGCGGCTGGCACAGGGTTCGCTTGAGGATAGTCACCAGGTGGGTGTGAACACTCGGCAGTGGTTGGCCGTGTCCTTGCCCCGATGACTTTCACCAGACGAGACAGCGCCATGTCCTTGAGCCTTGAGGCGGTCACCCGCCGGGTTGGCCGCGAGACCCATATCGACAGGG
>NZ_JAWJBQ010000383.1:0-273 GCF_046535955.1 Pseudoalteromonas sp. SIMBA_162
GTATTTGCCAAAGGGCACGGATCTCTCCGTCTACAGCCAAGAAGAGCTCGACGAGATCGCCGACTCACTGAACACACGGCCTCGCCAGACACTGGACTGGCGAACCCCACTGGAAGTCTACGCCGAGGTGCTCAAGAAATCCGTCGGCGGTCCGAGCACCCTTCAATAGCGTTGCGCTTGGAACTTGAGACCGCCGTCGGTCAGCCAGCCATAGATCATCACATGACTAGTACGATGCGCGAGTACTAGCAGCCAAGCGCGGGCCGCATCTAG
>NZ_JAWJBQ010000384.1:0-273 GCF_046535955.1 Pseudoalteromonas sp. SIMBA_162
GCCCAACCCGAAGGCCAGGAAGTGCACGGGGCGCCGCCAGACACTGGCGGGTGCGCGATTCATGGTGCCACCCCGTTCGCGTTACGTGGCGACGCATCACCGCAGGAGCCGTCTGACCCAGAGGCCTGCGTGGCAGAGCCCTGTGTGTCAGAGCCCTGTGTGACAGAAGCCTGCGAGGCAGAGAAATGCTGCCAGCTCTGGCCCGTCGCTGCCTGTTCAACGCCATTGTCCATCAGCATCACGCGCGGCGCATCGCTGCCCGCCGCCTGCATG
>NZ_JAWJBQ010000385.1:0-273 GCF_046535955.1 Pseudoalteromonas sp. SIMBA_162
CGGTGCGCGTGTTCTTCGAGTCCGCGGCGGAAATCATCTATCGCATGACCAGCATCATCATCGCCTTCACGCCCTACGGTGTCTTCGCCCTGATGACCTGGGTGGCCGGCACCTATGGCCTGGCAATGCTCGCGCCGCTGGCCAAGGTGATCGGCATCGTCTATATCGGCTGCTTCGTGCATGCCATCGTGGTCTATGGCGGCATGCTGCGCTTTCTGGCGCGCTTGAACCCGCTGCGCTATTTCCAGGGCAGTGTCGAGCCGATCATGCTCG
>NZ_JAWJBQ010000386.1:0-273 GCF_046535955.1 Pseudoalteromonas sp. SIMBA_162
GATCGTGCAGTCGCGCGGCGCATCGGCCGGGCCGCCGACCAGGAAGCGCGCGACCGCGTCGATCGGTTTCTGAGTGGCCGATAAGCCGATGCGCGGCAACGCGCGGCCCGTCAACGCATCGAGGCGTTCGAGCGACAGCGCGAGATGGCTGCCGCGCTTGGACGACGCGAGCGCGTGGATCTCGTCGACGATCACCGAACGCACGCTCGACAGCATCTGCCGTCCCGACGGCGACGACAGCAGCACGTACAGCGACTCGGGCGTCGTCACGAG
>NZ_JAWJBQ010000387.1:0-273 GCF_046535955.1 Pseudoalteromonas sp. SIMBA_162
GGGATACAAGGCGGCTGTCTCAGGCGTTGGGGTTGTCCACCAGAATGCGCGAGAAGCGCACGATCTCGGCATTGCGGTTGGACCAGCCAAGACGCTCCCAGAAGCGATGAGCGTCATGGTTGTCGTGCAGGGTATCCAGATGCACCTTGTCGATGCCTTCGCTGGCCAAGGCTGCCAGACAGCGGTCGATCAGCGTGCTGGCGATGCCCTGGCCACGCATGTCCGGCGCCGTCATCACATGCTGAAGAGAGCCGCGCTTGACGTCAGGGCCCG
>NZ_JAWJBQ010000388.1:0-273 GCF_046535955.1 Pseudoalteromonas sp. SIMBA_162
GCCGGGTCGATGTTGTAGATGCCCATCTCGACATCGACGAACACCGGTACCGCGCCGAACTGCAGGATCGGGTTGACGGTGGTGGGGAAGCCGGCAGCAACGCCGATCACCTCGTCACCCGGCTTGATCGCCCGGTCGCCGAGGCGTGGCGAGGTCAGTGCGGAAAACGCCAGCAGGTTGGCCGACGAGCCGGAATTGGTGGTGAGTACACAGCGACGCCCCAGGTACCTGGCCAAGCGCTTCTCGAACGCCTCGTTGAAGCGGCCGGTGGTC
>NZ_JAWJBQ010000389.1:0-273 GCF_046535955.1 Pseudoalteromonas sp. SIMBA_162
CGGTCGTGGCGCACAAGCGTGCCTTCGGGGCAGACGCCGTGCCTTGCAGCTATGAGGATCTCGAGCGTGCCGAGCTGGTGGTGCTGGTCGGCAGCAATCTGGCCTGGAATCACCCGGTGCTGTTCCAGCGCCTCAAGCAGGCGCGTATCGACAATCCGCTGCTGCGTATCGTGGTGATCGACCCGCGGCTGACCGACAGCTGCCAGATCGCGGACCTGTATCTGGGCATTCGCCCCGGCAGCGATGCGCGCCTCTTCAATGGCTTGCTGGCCT
>NZ_JAWJBQ010000390.1:0-273 GCF_046535955.1 Pseudoalteromonas sp. SIMBA_162
GTAATTTCTATACACTATATCACAATAAAAACAAAAAACAATAAATATTCAGAAAAAAATTATTTTACAATTTTTACTTTACATTGTTGATTTAATCAGTTAATTTTTAAATATAGAATTATATTAAAATAATCGTGTAAGATTAGGTGCTTAATCAATAAGCTTAATAGGGAAGATCGGTGCAAGTCCGACGCTGTCCCGCAACTGTAACTGCTGACGAAGACTACAAGCCACTGGTTTATTCCAGGAAGGTTGTCTAAGGTTGAAGCGAAG
>NZ_JAWJBQ010000391.1:0-273 GCF_046535955.1 Pseudoalteromonas sp. SIMBA_162
CGCCATGCGCCATCAATTGCACCAGATGGCGACCATCGAATGCCAACTGACACAGGCCACCCTCCGCGGGCGCCAGCGCGGGAATGCCCAGCGCCTGGCCGAGTTCGGAAAGCACTTGGGCGAATTGAGGGTCTGACACGGTAACAGGGGGCCAGGCGGGCGCGGCCGCTCGAAGCGCAAGATGGATGAGCCGACATTATGGCACCCGCGCCGCGCGAATCCCAGGCCCCGGCACGGAACCGGAAGGCATGGAGCTGTTACTCAGGGGGTGAT
>NZ_JAWJBQ010000392.1:0-273 GCF_046535955.1 Pseudoalteromonas sp. SIMBA_162
CGGTCCCCGTGATCAATTTGTTTCCACTGGACGCGGATCCGCTCAACCTGGATCCGTTGCAGAACGAGTACCTGCTTCGCCCGATGCGACTGCAGGACGGTCACACGGAAATCTATTCCGTAGACAGGGTGTCCGGTTCGAAGAACAGTATCCGTCAGGACTACGTGCCGTTCAGCAGCTTTCGCCACAAGGGTGGCATGCTCCGCGATGAGGCCCCGGAGAGGTACTTTCATACCCGCCTCAGGCAGGGCGCCAATGGCCTGCATGACACCT
>NZ_JAWJBQ010000393.1:0-273 GCF_046535955.1 Pseudoalteromonas sp. SIMBA_162
GGCTTCTGGAACACCATGCCGACGCGACGACGCAATGCCACTTCATCCATGTTGCGCGCGTTGACGTCACGGCCATCCATCTCGACCAGACCTTCGATGCGCACGCTGCGGATCAGGTCATTCATGCGGTTCAGGCAGCGCAGGAATGTCGACTTGCCACAACCGGACGGGCCGATCAGGGCGGTGACGTTCTTCTGGAAGACATCGATGTTGATGTTCTTCAACGCCTTCTTCTCGCCGTACCACAGGTTGAGGTCTTCCACGCGAATGGCC
>NZ_JAWJBQ010000394.1:0-273 GCF_046535955.1 Pseudoalteromonas sp. SIMBA_162
GCCTGACCGCGCTGCGCCAGTTGCGCGCGGCCGGCGACGACATCCCCGTGATCATGCTGACCGCGCGCGCGGACGACGTCGACCGCATCGTCGGGCTCGAACTCGGCGCGGACGACTATCTCGGCAAGCCGTTCAACCCGCGCGAGCTGCTCGCGCGCGTGCAGGCCGTGCTGCGCCGCCGCCGCGCGACGCCGTCGGCCGCGGCCCCCGAGCAGCGCGAGCCGTTCGCGTTCGGCCGCTTCGTGCTCGACTTCCAGGCGCGCACGCTGTCGG
>NZ_JAWJBQ010000395.1:0-273 GCF_046535955.1 Pseudoalteromonas sp. SIMBA_162
GTGGCCCACATAGCGGCTCAGCTCGGAGGCGCCCGAGCGTCTCAGCTGCGCCAGCGGCTCGCTCTCCACACGCGTGGCGTGACTCTCGCGCGGCTTGGGGCGCACCTGCACCAGACGCTGGAACTGACGATTGGGCAGCAGGATCTCGTGCTCCTCCACCCCGAAGAACTCGCAGATCCGCCGCAGCGTATGCGCGGCGGGCCGGTACTGACCGCTCAGATATCGATTGAACTGCGGCCGACTGATCTCGAGCCGCCGACTCACCTCGGCGAT
>NZ_JAWJBQ010000396.1:0-273 GCF_046535955.1 Pseudoalteromonas sp. SIMBA_162
CACCAGGATGCTGCGCAGTTCCTCGAACACCAGGATCAGGCCGTAGGTCATCAGCACCTGCTGCAGGTGGTTGCGGCGATACAGGTAGCTGAAGAACGCCGCCTCCAGCAGATAGCCGAGCGCGGCCGCGGCCAGCACGCACACCGCCAGGGTGACGACGAAGCCGCCGCCGAGCCAGCGATCCACCGCCGGCCCCAGCGCGAACGCCATGTAGGCGCCGATCATGTAGAAGCTGCCGTGCGCCAGGTTGATGATCCCCATGATGCCGAAGAT
>NZ_JAWJBQ010000397.1:0-273 GCF_046535955.1 Pseudoalteromonas sp. SIMBA_162
GTCGTGGCGGGCATCAATGGCTCGCGTCTGCTGGATGACAGCTACAACGCCAACCCCGGTGCCATGCTGGCGGCGCTGGATCTGCTGGCGACACTGCCTGCGCCGCGCTGGTGCCTGATGGGCGCCATGGGCGAACTCGGAGCCGACGCCGAACGTCTGCATGCCGAGGTGGGCGACCACGCCCGCAAGCTGGGCATAGATTTCATTGCCACCTGCGGCGAGGGCGCTCAGGCGACTGCCGAGGCCTTCGGGGCCGGTGGCAAGCACTTTATC
>NZ_JAWJBQ010000398.1:0-273 GCF_046535955.1 Pseudoalteromonas sp. SIMBA_162
GTCGCTGACTTTAGAGCCGTCGATGATTTCTGATTTTTCTACCACGCCAACGCAGAAACCCGCGACATCGTAATCCTCACCGTGATACATCCCCGGCATTTCTGCCGTTTCGCCACCCACCAGTGAACAGCCCGATTGCAGACATCCTTCCGCGATACCGCTGATCACCGCTGAAGCGGTATCAACATCCAGTTTTCCGGTTGCGTAATAGTCGAGGAAAAACAGCGGCTCTGCACCTTGCACCACCAGGTCATTAACGCACATGGCGACCAG
>NZ_JAWJBQ010000399.1:0-273 GCF_046535955.1 Pseudoalteromonas sp. SIMBA_162
GCGAAAGCCGATGCCGGCCGAGCCGAGCGCGTTGATCAGCTTCGCGATGCTCGCGTCGTCGCGCTGCGAGTCGTACGTATAGACGAGCGCGGCGCCGTCGTCCGCGCGTTCGAGCCCGAACGTGGCGAGTTCGGCCGGCACGGTCGTAAGCGGGTGTTCGAGCTGCACGGTCAGCTGCTTCTTGCCGAGCTTGCGCATCAGCTCGCGCTTCTCTTCGACGAGCACGAGTTCGCCGCCGAGGATGATGCCGATCCGGTCGGCCATTTCCTCGGC
>NZ_JAWJBQ010000400.1:0-272 GCF_046535955.1 Pseudoalteromonas sp. SIMBA_162
AGCGGGTCGTGTTCGACCCAGCCCGGGCGCGGGTGATGCTGCTGGTGGCGCAGCGCCAGTTGGATATCGGCACGGCCTTGCATGTCCACGACCAGTACGCGGGTGCTGGTGGTGCCCTGGTCAAGTGCGGCTATTCGCATGGTCATTTCTCTTGTTGTGGGACGGCCTGGTCGATGCAGATGTCCAGTTGGTCGAAATGTTCCGGCAGGTGCAGGTCCTTGATGGGGATCAGCAGGCGCCGTTCCGGCAGTGTCGAGACCGGTCGGCTCCAG
>NZ_JAWJBQ010000401.1:0-272 GCF_046535955.1 Pseudoalteromonas sp. SIMBA_162
GGGGTAGGTATCCAAACACTTTTATGAATTGTGGCGTGTCAGCTGCCCGAGGGCGTGCTGAGGATAGCGCTACTTTGCGATAGAACGATCACGCTTACCAGCGTGCAAGCGTTTAGGTTGCGTTAACGAGGTCGTTTGGTAGTGCGTGTAACAGGCAATAATGCGAAGAGGCTTTTCATAAAAAAGCCCGCACAGCGGCGGGCTTTTGACGAACGGCGGTTAGCTTACTTCTTGCTAGCGCGCTTACGCTCGTTTTCGGTCAGGTGCTTCTT
>NZ_JAWJBQ010000402.1:0-272 GCF_046535955.1 Pseudoalteromonas sp. SIMBA_162
CCTCGGCATAGCCTTCGCGGAAGGTCGGGTAACGGAAGGTGTAGCCGCTCTCGAGCAACAGGGCATTGCCGCAGCGCTTGCTGGAACGCCGCCGCAGCGGTGACTGGATCACCTCGGTGGACTCGACCTTGAGCTGACGCGCCAACCAGGCCATCACTTCGTGCAGCGGTGCGCCATCGCAGTCGGTGGCCAGATAGATCGGCTCGACCGGCTTGCCCTCGAGGCTAAGCGCGATCAGGTGCGCCAGCACGCCCGCGCAGTCGTCACGGTGG
>NZ_JAWJBQ010000403.1:0-272 GCF_046535955.1 Pseudoalteromonas sp. SIMBA_162
GTACCGGTTTCAGCCAGCCATAGAAGGTGCGCAATTCTTCCTGCGCCGGGTGCCCGGAGGCATGCAGGTCCGGGAACTGCTTCTCTTCCATGATGCCGACGCCGAGGCGTGTCAAGGCGTTGTGCAGCCTGCCGATGGCCAGCTCATTGCCGGGAATCGCCTTGGAAGAGAAGATCACGGTGTCGCCGGCAGCCAGCTCGAAGTCCGGATGGCGGGAATTGGCCAGGCGTGACAGCGCGGCGCGCGGCTCGCCCTGACTGCCGGTGGCGATC
>NZ_JAWJBQ010000404.1:0-272 GCF_046535955.1 Pseudoalteromonas sp. SIMBA_162
GATGCCGCTGACTCAGGGGCTACCGTCTCTTTCAGCGCCTCGTTGCTCGGCTCGCTGACTTCCGGTGCAACGGCAGCCGTGAGGTCTGCGCTGGCAGACTGCTCGGCGCTGGCCGGCGCGTCCTGTGCAGCGGTGCTGTTTTCACCCTGCGGAGCACTGGTTTCAGCCTGCGGGGCAGCGGTGGTGGCGCTGACGGCTTCGGCACCTTCCTCGGCAATGGCCGGCACCGCAGCGGCTGCCGAAGTAGCGGCTGCCGGAGCAGCGGTGGCCTG
>NZ_JAWJBQ010000405.1:0-272 GCF_046535955.1 Pseudoalteromonas sp. SIMBA_162
GCGCCCGTTGGTTACAACATAGGTGCGGAAACGCCGCAGGAGATCGCCATCAGCGTGCTGGCAGAAATATTACAGGTGAAAAATAACGCGCCGGGTGGGCTGATGATGAAACCTTCTCATCCTTCCGGACACCAGCTGGTGGTGATTCGCGGTGCGGGAGATATCGCCAGTGGTGTGGCGCTACGTCTGTATCATGCGGGTTTTAAAGTGATCATGCTGGAAGTGGAAAAACCGACAGTGATTCGTTGTACCGTGGCGTTTGCCCAGGCCGT
>NZ_JAWJBQ010000406.1:0-272 GCF_046535955.1 Pseudoalteromonas sp. SIMBA_162
TCATTACCAGTCGCCACCTGTGCACCACCTCATCTGGCGTCGTTCAGTGCGCCTGCGAGGCCGCGGGCTGACTGACCTTGGCCAGCAGTTGCATCTGACGTAGCGAGATCGTGCAGTACAGGCTGCGGTAGAGCGTCGGTTCCTGCTTCGGGTCGGTCTTGAGCAGGCGAGCTTCCAGCTGGTGGATGTCGCTTGCCAGCTGTTCCGCGTCCGGGGTCTGAGTCTGTCGTGCGGCTGTCTGAGTCATGTAAAGGCGCTCCGTGAGTCCATGG
>NZ_JAWJBQ010000407.1:0-272 GCF_046535955.1 Pseudoalteromonas sp. SIMBA_162
GGCCGAAGCCCTGGGCACGGCCATCGCCGAGCGCGGCTGGGGACTGGTCTACGGAGGCGCGCGCGCCGGGCTGATGGGGGCCTTGGCAGATGCCGCGCTGGCAGCGGGCGGTGAGGTGATCGGCGTGATCCCCCAGGCACTGGTACGCAACGAGAAGGCACATACCGGTCTGACGCGCTTGATCGAGGTGGCGGACATGCATGAGCGCAAGGCGCAGATGGCCGCACTGGCGGATGCCTTCGTGACCCTGCCCGGCGGGATTGGCACCCTGG
>NZ_JAWJBQ010000408.1:0-272 GCF_046535955.1 Pseudoalteromonas sp. SIMBA_162
GCCAGACGGTTGATGGCGCGGCTGACTTCGTTCAGGCCCGGCACAGTGAGATTCAGGCCCTTGAGCTTGTCCGCTTCGGCCAGGGGCAGGGGTTCATCGGGATAGCTCGGAGTCAGCCACGGCAGTTTGTCGCTGCCGACTTTCTGCGCCAGCCCCAGGGCGTTGATCTCTTCTTGCAGGTTGGCGGACTGGCCGAAGTTCAGCAGGCAGAAGATCAGCGCCGAATCCTCGGCTTTCCAGTATTCGGGGGTGTAGCCCTGGGCTGCCAGGTC
>NZ_JAWJBQ010000409.1:0-272 GCF_046535955.1 Pseudoalteromonas sp. SIMBA_162
CTGCCAGGCCAGCAGTTCGCCGTCGACGACGCAGTCCACCGCCAAGGCGGCCGCGGCCGCTTCGACTTCCGGAAAGCGGCCGTCCAGGCGCTCTTCGCCGCGCGACCACAGCGCCACCTCGCCGCGCCGCCGGATCAGTTGCGCGCGGATGCCGTCCCACTTCCACTCCAGCAGCCAGTCGTCGATCGGCCCCAGCAGCGCCGGGTCGCCTTCGAGCGGCGAGGCCAGGAAAAAGGGATAGGGCTGCTGGCGGTCGCCGGGCAGTTCGTCGG
>NZ_JAWJBQ010000410.1:0-272 GCF_046535955.1 Pseudoalteromonas sp. SIMBA_162
GGGCATCGTCACCCGAAAGTTGTGGCCGCTGTGAAAGCCCAGTTGGATAAGGTGATGCACACCTGCCAAACGGTCATGCCCTACGAAGGCTACGTCAAAGTGGCTGAAAAGCTGAGCCACATCGTTCCCGTGCGTGGTCATGCCAAAGTCATGCTGGCCAACTCCGGTGCCGAAGCGCTGGAAAACGCGGTAAAGATTGCCCGTGCCGCCACCGGCCGTTCTAACGTGATCTGCTTTGACGGCGGCTACCACGGCCGTACTTTCTACACCAT
>NZ_JAWJBQ010000411.1:0-272 GCF_046535955.1 Pseudoalteromonas sp. SIMBA_162
GGTTCTGGTTCGCGGGCAACCACGATCACCCTGAATTCATGCAGGAGCTGCGTCCCTTCCATCACGAGCTGGATCTGGGCGACTGGCGACTGCTGTGTCTGGATTCGCGCGTCACCGGGCAGGCGGGGGGAGAGCTTGGCGAGGAGCAGTTGAGCGAGCTTGCGCAGTCACTGGCGCTGTCCGTCGAGCTGGACCCGCGCCCGATCCTGCTGGCCATGCATCATCATCCGCTGCCGATCGGCTCGGACTGGATGGATGCGCTGGGCCTTGCC
>NZ_JAWJBQ010000412.1:0-272 GCF_046535955.1 Pseudoalteromonas sp. SIMBA_162
GTCATGCGCCGATCACGCTCAGGTAGAGGCTCATCAAGGGCGTGCCAAACAGCAGGGCGATCCAGCCGGCAACCGCCAGGTAAGGTCCGAAGGGCATCGGGGCGCCGCGCAGACGCGGTACCAGCAGTTGCAGCAGGATGCCCAGAACGGCCCCGAGACCTGCGGACAGAATCAGCAGCAGCGGCAACCACTGCCAGCCGAGCCAGGCCCCTAGCGCGGCGAGCAGCTTGAAGTCACCGTAACCCATACCTTCCTTGCCGGTGATCAGCTTG
>NZ_JAWJBQ010000413.1:0-272 GCF_046535955.1 Pseudoalteromonas sp. SIMBA_162
CCCCTTGCCGCCCTCGGCCTGCTCATGCTCGGCGCCAGCCAGGTTATGGCTGCGCAAACAGTTAAGCAACCAAACATTCTGCTGATCGTCGCCGATGACCTCGGCTTTTCCGACCTGTCCGCCCTGGGCAGCGAGATCCAGACCCCGCACCTGGACAAGCTGCTGGCCGACGGCCGCCTGATGCTGGACTTTCATGCCGCGCCCAGTTGCTCCCCCACCCGGGCAATGCTGATGTCGGGCAATGACCCGCACATTGCCGGGCTGGGCATGAT
>NZ_JAWJBQ010000414.1:0-272 GCF_046535955.1 Pseudoalteromonas sp. SIMBA_162
GTTCCAGTCCAGCACGCTCCATTCCAGGCGCCCGCAATTGTTCGCCACTGCCTCACGGGCAATATGTCGCAGCAGTTGCCGGCCAGCACCGTCGCCACGCTGTTCAGGCGTGACGTACAGGTCTTCCAGGTAAATACCGTTGCGCCCAAGCCAGGTCGAGTAGCTGTAGAAATACACGGCAAAACCGACTGCCCGGCCATCGCGTTCGCACATCAGGCTACGCACCGTGCTCCCCTCGTCGAACAGGCTGTGCTCGATGTCGGCAAGGGTGG
>NZ_JAWJBQ010000415.1:0-272 GCF_046535955.1 Pseudoalteromonas sp. SIMBA_162
CCCCTGGGATTCGGTGGCGGGCACGCGCTGTACGCGGTGCGCGCCGGACTCGAACTTGAGGCGCGAGTAGACGCCCTCGCCCTTCACGCGGGCGATGACTTCCTTGAAGCCGCCGTGCTCGCCGTGGCTGGCGCTGACGGTCTCGACCTTCCAGCCCTTGAGCTCGGCGTAGCGCGAATACATCTTGAACAGGTCACCGGCGAACAGCGCCGCCTCGTCACCGCCCGTGCCGGCACGCACCTCGAGGAAGACGTTGGCACCGTCATCCGGGT
>NZ_JAWJBQ010000416.1:0-271 GCF_046535955.1 Pseudoalteromonas sp. SIMBA_162
ATCTCATTTCTCTGACGACCTTCCGGCATGCAGCGCCGGTTCGGAGTGCCCCATGACTGCCATCGTGAAGATGCACAAGCTCAACAAGCATTTCGGCAGCCTGCATGTCCTCAAGGACATCGAGCTCGAGGTCGCCCAGGGGGAGGTGGTGGTGATCATCGGGGCCAGTGGCTCCGGCAAGTCGACACTGATTCGCTGCGTGAACGGCCTGGAGGAGTTCCAGGACGGCAACATCGAGGTGGATGGGCATTCGCTGATCCCCCACGGCAAG
>NZ_JAWJBQ010000417.1:0-271 GCF_046535955.1 Pseudoalteromonas sp. SIMBA_162
GGGCCAGTTCGGGGTGTCACTGTGGGCGGAGCTGCGCGGGCGCTACGGCTTGACGCTGGCCCATCGTGAGCTGCGCTTCTACTCCGAGTCGCTGGGGGAGCAGGCCGCCCGGGAGCTGGGGGTCGCCATGGGCAGCCCCGGTCTGACCGTACGTCGCGCTACCTTCGATGAGCAGCATCGTCCCATCGGCTATGACGAAGAGCGCTGGCTGCACAATGCGCTGTGCATCACCGTCACGCTCAAGAACAAGCCCTGAAACCGCGCTGCAGGG
>NZ_JAWJBQ010000418.1:0-271 GCF_046535955.1 Pseudoalteromonas sp. SIMBA_162
TCGCGAAACGTTACCTGATCGACAAAGGTCTGATCCCGATGGAAGGTGACGAAGAACTGAAACTGCTGGCGTTCGACATCGAAACCCTGTACAAGGAAGGTGAAGAATTCGGTAAAGGTCCGATTATCATGATCTCTTACGCGGACGAAGAAGAAGCGAAAGTTATCACCTGGAAAAAAATCGACCTGCCGTACGTTGAAGTTGTTTCTTCTGAACGTGAAATGATCAAACGTTTCCTGAAAATCATCCGTGAAAAAGACCCGGACATCAT
>NZ_JAWJBQ010000419.1:0-271 GCF_046535955.1 Pseudoalteromonas sp. SIMBA_162
AAATGGCAGCGGCGTTTACCATGATGGCGATCAAGGGGCAGCCAACGCAGGACGCCAAATGCAAGATGCTCTTCGAGAAGCTGGATGAATTCGAGGCTGACGGCGAGGCCAAGGTAGCGGAGATCACAAAAGCCATGCTGAACCAGAAGGCAGATGGCCTGGCAGATCAGTGCCTCGAGCAACGCAACGGCTAAATTTCCGCAGACTTCTCCATGCTCACCACGTTGACCTTGTCCGGGCCAGTGGTGGGCATCTCGCACAAGGACTCTCC
>NZ_JAWJBQ010000420.1:0-271 GCF_046535955.1 Pseudoalteromonas sp. SIMBA_162
TAGGCGCCAGCAACCGCACCTGTGGCGCCGGTGATGCCGGCCACGATGCGTCCGGCGTAGAGGATCGAGATCTCGATCCCGCGAAATTAATACGACTCACTATAGGGGAATTGTGAGCGGATAACAATTCCCCTCTAGAAATAATTTTGTTTAACTTTAAGAAGGAGATATACATATGTTTAAACGTAAATCAACCGCAGAACTGGCAGCACAGATGGCAAAACTGAATGGTAATAAAGGCTTTAGCTCAGAAGATAAAGGCGAATGGAAA
>NZ_JAWJBQ010000421.1:0-271 GCF_046535955.1 Pseudoalteromonas sp. SIMBA_162
CAATAGCGCCATGAACACTCTCCCAGCCTGCTGCGCCCCGCTCCAGCACCACTGGCCCTTGCCTCGCCCGCTGCCCGGCGCGGTGCTGGTCAGTTGCGCCTTCGACCCTGCCCGCCTGGCATCCGACGACTTCCAGCGCGCCGGCCTCGTGCCCAGCGCCAGCCTGCAGCGCTCGGTGGCCAAGCGCCAGGCTGAGTACCTGGCCGGTCGCGTATGCGCGCGCGCGGCGCTGCAGCGCCTGGACGGTCGCGACTACGTACCCGGCACCCAT
>NZ_JAWJBQ010000422.1:0-271 GCF_046535955.1 Pseudoalteromonas sp. SIMBA_162
CCCAGCGCCGCCAGCAGGCAGGCACCACTGGCGAAGGCCTTGATGATCAGCGAGCCGGAGATGCCCAGCAGCAGCTTCTGCAGCGCCAGCGAGCCGGTCGCCGCGAACATCACCCACGAGAAGCGCTCGATCATGTCATTGGCGGGGTCCAGCGCTTCCCCGGGCGAGACCTGAAACACCTGCAGGTCGATGGTCGAGGACTGCAGCACCGAGATGGTCGCGTTCAGGCCCTTGGCGATGGCGAAGGCACTGAACGCCTGGCCCAGTGTGG
>NZ_JAWJBQ010000423.1:0-271 GCF_046535955.1 Pseudoalteromonas sp. SIMBA_162
CTAGCCATTCACCCGAAGATAGGATTCGGTATATGGAAATTTTATACGGTGTATTTTGTTTTACGCCAGGAAAGGCTGCTTTTCCCTCCGCATCGACCACTTCACTTGCAATTTCCTCGCCTGTAAAGTAATCAAACATAGTGACACCGACATTTGTGACAATATCCGCATTTGAAAATTCCACGGTTTGTATCGTTAATTCATGCTGCGCACTTGCAATCGATTGTCGTCCATCGTTATTTGTTGAATCGATGGGACGACAACCGATTAG
>NZ_JAWJBQ010000424.1:0-271 GCF_046535955.1 Pseudoalteromonas sp. SIMBA_162
CAGTTGGACTCGCCGGGGTGCTCCGCGCGCAGGCGTTCCAGCTCTTCCTTGGCGGTCATCAGGCCGGTGACATCCTTCTGGACACCAACGAAATACTGCAGGTTGTCATGCTCATCGAAGACCGGTGTCATGGAAAGTTCATTCCAGAACAGGCTGCCATCCTTGCGATAGTTGCGAAGTATCTCGCGGCACGGGCGCTTGTCGCGCAGCGCGGCACGGATGTTGTCCAGCTGCGGCTGATCGCGGTCATCATTCTGCAGGAAGCGGCAAT
>NZ_JAWJBQ010000425.1:0-271 GCF_046535955.1 Pseudoalteromonas sp. SIMBA_162
GGCGGCACGACGCGCAGCATGTCGGGCGACGGAAACGGGATGTGCAGGAAGAAGCCGATCGGGTTCTTCACGCCGAGCTCGCGCAGGCAATGCGCGAACGGCAGCAGATGATAGTCGTGCACCCAGATCAGATCGTCGGGCCGCAACAGCGCGGCGAGCTGCCGGGCGAGCATCGCGTTCACGCGCAGATAGCCCGCGTACTCCTGCCGGTCGAAGCGCGCGAGATCGCTTCGGTAATGGAATACCGGCCACAGCGTCGCGTTCGAGAAGC
>NZ_JAWJBQ010000426.1:0-271 GCF_046535955.1 Pseudoalteromonas sp. SIMBA_162
GAACAGCTTGCTGTCCTGGCCGAGCGCGCCGTTGTTCACGTTGAAGCCGTTCTCGAGCACGAACAGCGCCTTCAGGCCACCGCCGAGATCTTCGGAGCCCTTCAGGCCGAAGCGGCTGCCGTTGATCGTGCCGCTCGTCATGCGCCAAAGCGATGCGCCGCCCGCGTTGTTGGTATAGGCGATGCCGGCGTCGATCAGGCCGTACAGCGTGACCGAGCTTTGTGCATGGGCGAGCGGCGCGAACAGCGCGGTCGTGCATGCGGCGGCAACG
>NZ_JAWJBQ010000427.1:0-271 GCF_046535955.1 Pseudoalteromonas sp. SIMBA_162
CTTTCCGCCGGGAAGATGTCGATGGTCTCGCCGCGCACGCGGAACACGCCGCGCGTGAATTCGGCGTCGTTGCGGGTGTACTGCATGGCCACCAGCCGCGCCAGGATCTCGCGCCGCGAGATCTGGTCGCCGGCGCGCAGGATCAGCACCATCGCGTGGTAGTCGCCGGGGTTGCCGATACCGTAGATGCACGACACGGTGCCAACGATGATGGTGTCGCGCCGTTCCAGCAGGCTCTTGGTGGCCGACAGGCGCATCTGCTCGATGTGCT
>NZ_JAWJBQ010000428.1:0-271 GCF_046535955.1 Pseudoalteromonas sp. SIMBA_162
CGCGCCGTGCGTGGCCCAGCGCGTGTGCGCGACGCCGGTCGTGCCTTCGAGATGGGCTTCGTGGACCTGCGCGTCGAGATCGGCGACGCGCGCGACGCTGCGCGCGCGGCGCGGTGCGTCGGGTTCGAGCACGGCGACGCCGCACGAATCGTAGCCACGGTATTCGAGGCGCCGCAATCCTTCGATCAGCGGCTGGCCGCTGCGCGACGCGCTCGGCTATTTCGACGGCCTGACGCTCGAGGGCGCGAAGCGCGAGATCGCCGACAAGGTG
>NZ_JAWJBQ010000429.1:0-271 GCF_046535955.1 Pseudoalteromonas sp. SIMBA_162
CTCTTCATTGCAGAGCGTGTGACCGGAGCCTGAGCGAAGCGTCGTCTCAGCCGTTGATCCACTTGTCGAAGATGGCAGCCTGCTCGCCGGTGCCCTGCATCTGGGTCAGCCACTGATCGACGTAGGCCTTCCAGATATTGTCACCCAGCGGCAGCAGATAGCCTTTCTGGGAGAAGGTGAACGGCGAGTCCGGGTGCACGCTGCACAGCTCCGGGTGACGGCTGGCCTGCAGCTGGGTCTCGATGGCGTCGGTGACCATCACATCGGCACG
>NZ_JAWJBQ010000430.1:0-271 GCF_046535955.1 Pseudoalteromonas sp. SIMBA_162
GTCGTTTCACCATAAACAATGGCTGCCTTTTGGTCGATTAATGCGGCAACGGTCATTTCATAGGCACTTGCACTGTATCGATTCACTAAAATGCGCGTATCTTTTGGAAACTTAACACTTTGCGATATGGACGTTTCAAGATAACTATCTTGCGCCATATGAAGTTTATAGGCATACGGAGCATTTGGGAACATCCCAATCAACTTTTCAGCGGTCGTTACATAGCCCCCACCATTATTTTGTAAATCCAGAATGAATGATGTTGCCCCCT
>NZ_JAWJBQ010000431.1:0-270 GCF_046535955.1 Pseudoalteromonas sp. SIMBA_162
GGCTGTTTCGCGCATGGTCCGGCGCAGGTACACCACCACGATCGAGGCCAGCGCGCCGATCAGGAACGGCACTCGCCAACCCCAGGCTTTCAGGTCCTGTTCAGACAGCACCAGCTGCAGCACTGCCACCGTCAACAGCGCCAGCAGTTGCCCTGCGATAATGGTCATGTACTGGAACGAGCCATAGAACGAGCGGCGCCCAGCGCGTGATACCTCACTGATATAGGTCGCGCCGGTGCCATACTCTGCACCGACCGATAGCCCTTGCAT
>NZ_JAWJBQ010000432.1:0-270 GCF_046535955.1 Pseudoalteromonas sp. SIMBA_162
TATTCGCTGCCCAGTTCCGCGATGATGTAGCGCATCAGGCGCACGGCGGAGTCCAGCGTGGTCGCCGCAAAGCTGACTACGATGACCGCGACCAGCGTACTGCCGACGTTGGCGGGCAGGCCGAGGTGCGAGATCAGCTGACCGGACCCCTGAACGAAGCTCGAGAGGCCATTGGCACCCGCCGCGGCGAAGCTTGAATAGGTTGCGGTGAAGTCGGCCTGGGTTGCGAACAGGGTCGCCACCGCGATGATGGAAATCAGCGCCAGCATG
>NZ_JAWJBQ010000433.1:0-270 GCF_046535955.1 Pseudoalteromonas sp. SIMBA_162
GCTTCCCTGTCTGGCAGGAATTCGCGCGTGTCCTCAAGCCCGGTGGCCACGTCGTGCTGCTGGAAGCGGGGGCCGAGCATCTGCTGGCGTTGCGCAAGATTCTCTACCGCGAGCTGAAGCCCGCGCGTGGCGAGGCCGGACTGAGCGCTGCCGAGTCTGCTGGCTTCACCATCAGCGGCGAGGTCGAGCATCTGCATGCGGGGCTGTCATTGACCAGCAATGAGCAGATTCGGGACCTGCTGACCATGACCCCGCATCTGTATCGCGCCG
>NZ_JAWJBQ010000434.1:0-270 GCF_046535955.1 Pseudoalteromonas sp. SIMBA_162
CTGAGCACGGGCGTGACCTCGGAAGTGAACGCAAACAGTGCGGGGCTAGCGTAAATATCGGCCTGCTTCCAGTAAACGTGAGCCTTTGCCTATCTTATATTTTCACCCTAGCCGCCAAGCTGTCACCCAGCGGCTAAGGCAGTGTGCTTGCACTAAGAGAGCGGCCGCTAACGGCTAAGACCTCATCCACCGGCCTGCGGACGTAATCATGCTGATAGTAGCCCTCATCAATCACCTCACCATCCCATGCGACGATGTCTAAATCCATGG
>NZ_JAWJBQ010000435.1:0-270 GCF_046535955.1 Pseudoalteromonas sp. SIMBA_162
GTACTTCTTCATCTTCAAAGTTTGTTTTATAGGCAGCTGATCTAGTAAGTTTATAATCGTTTTGATAAGGTGTGAAGTCAACTGTTTCATATTCCTCATTGATTGCAGTCATAGTTTCTTCTGTGTTGGTTACCAACTCATCGAACGTTGTATCATTTACTGTCGAGTATTCAATTCGCATGAAGAGGGAGTCATCATTTTCATAATACAATACGTCTTTTCCAGGCTCTTCAGCAGTTAACGCAAATCCTTTAATTGTTTGAATTGTAT
>NZ_JAWJBQ010000436.1:0-270 GCF_046535955.1 Pseudoalteromonas sp. SIMBA_162
CTAACTCATTGTTATCATTTATATAATTAATATTATCAATATAGACATCTTGTTTGCCGTTATTTCCCACCCCTACATTTATACTGTTGTTTCCTGTTGTTATCTTATTAAAAGTATTATTATGAACTAGAGCATGGCCGCAAAAAGGACAAAAAGTATAAGAGTTAGTTATAGTTTTCCGACATATTTTACACTTCATCTATAACCCTCCCCTTTCAATTTAAAATCAGTGTACTCGTATCCTATGAACTACTACTTTTTAAAATACAT
>NZ_JAWJBQ010000437.1:0-270 GCF_046535955.1 Pseudoalteromonas sp. SIMBA_162
CTGGGCGGCACCTACACCGGCAGCCCCACCGCCTGTGCGGCGGCGCTGGCCGTGATGGAAATCTTCGAAGAGGAAAACATCCTCGAGAAGAGCCAGGCGCTGGGCGAAAAACTGGCAGCCCGCTTCAACGAGTGGCAAGGCAAGTTTGATTGCATCGACCACGTGCGCAACATGGGCGCAATGGCAGCATTTGAGCTGGTCAACAACAAAACCGACCGCACGCCGAACCCGGAACTGGCGGCAGCGCTGTGCAAAAAAGCCCGCGAAGAG
>NZ_JAWJBQ010000438.1:0-270 GCF_046535955.1 Pseudoalteromonas sp. SIMBA_162
GGCCAGCACCGCATCACCGGCAAGGAAGTCGCCCCTCTCGATTCACCCATCGCGCGCATGCGTCTGGCCGCGGCAGAGGGCGACCACCATGTCCCCGTGGTACCGGAGCTGCACGCCAACAATCGCCAGTTGATCGAGTCGGCCGAACTGATCTGCTTCCCTCCCGGCAGCTTCTCCTCCAGCGTGCTCGCCAATCTGCTGCCCAAGGGCGTCGGGCGCGCGGTGCTGGCCAACCCCTGCCCCAAGGTCTACATCCCCAACTGCTGCCCG
>NZ_JAWJBQ010000439.1:0-270 GCF_046535955.1 Pseudoalteromonas sp. SIMBA_162
CGCCTCGACGGCTATCTGCACGACGAGTACGCGCATACCGCGCACGTGTTCGGCGCGGATATCGCCGAGTACCGCGCGATCTACGACGACTGGCGGCGCGAAATCCTGGCGCGGCTGACCGGGCGCCGGCTCGATGCGCTCACGCCGCTGTCACGCGACGTCGTTGCGCGCGAAACCATCGTTGCGGAAGCCGTTGCATGAACGATCCGCGTGGCCCGGCGACGTTCGCGCCGGATACCGACGAGCGCGCCCACGCCGACGCGGCGCTCG
>NZ_JAWJBQ010000440.1:0-270 GCF_046535955.1 Pseudoalteromonas sp. SIMBA_162
CTGGTGTTGCTCGACGAGCCGACCGCCAGTCTGGACGCCGACACCGAACAGCGCCTGATCGCCGGCTTCCAGGCGTTGGCCGAAGAAGGCCGTACGCTGGTCATCGCCACCCACCATCCGGCCTTGAGGGCCATGGCGACGCGTCAGCTGTGCCTGACCCGCGATGGGGTCGTTGGCACCATTGGAGAGACACAGGATGCTGGGGAGGGCGCATCATGATCGAACCCGCTCGCACTCTCGGTCCTGGCTCCACTCCCTCGACGCGCGAGG
>NZ_JAWJBQ010000441.1:0-270 GCF_046535955.1 Pseudoalteromonas sp. SIMBA_162
TAAGGAAATTAAATTCCGTCCTGGTACAGATGAAGGCGACTATCAGGTAAAACTCCGCAGCCTGATTCGCTTTCTCGAAGAGGGTGATAAAGCCAAAATCACGCTGCGTTTCCGCGGTCGTGAGATGGCGCACCAGCAAATCGGTATGGAAGTGCTTAATCGCGTGAAAGACGATTTGCAAGAACTGGCAGTGGTCGAATCCTTCCCAACGAAGATCGAAGGCCGCCAGATGATCATGGTGCTCGCTCCTAAGAAGAAACAGTAAGGCCT
>NZ_JAWJBQ010000442.1:0-270 GCF_046535955.1 Pseudoalteromonas sp. SIMBA_162
GTCCGCCTCGCGGTCCATCGCCGGAATCAGGAACAGGTCGATCAACCAGCCGATGCCCAGCAACCCGAAGGTGAACAGCCAGATGGTGCCGGTGACCGGCTTGCCATAGTAGAAACGGTGCGCGCCGAGGAAACCGAAGATCCACAGCAGATAGCCCATGGTCTTGGAATGCGTGTCCTGTACAACAGGCGATGTGGTCATCAGTGAAGCCTTAGCCGCGATGCGGCAGATCATGATTGCGAATACAGTCAATGCGGTCTTGGCGCCGAT
>NZ_JAWJBQ010000443.1:0-270 GCF_046535955.1 Pseudoalteromonas sp. SIMBA_162
TCCGTTCTTCGCCTTTAACCTAATTCTTTTTTAGATAAAAAGCTCGATTTTATCCATTTCGAAATTGGTTGAAAGTGGCGCTTGATTAATCTTCAAAGCTACTTCTTTGTTTGATATTGCCTTTTCGCCAAAGAAAGTAGCTTGAATCTCATTCGTCGGTGCTTTCACCCCAAAGGCTTGTTCTAGTATAGAAATTGCTTGTTCACGCCCTGCTTTTGCATCTGGTTGAAATTGAAAGTCTGATTGGTTGTCAAATATGTATCGTTTCGT
>NZ_JAWJBQ010000444.1:0-270 GCF_046535955.1 Pseudoalteromonas sp. SIMBA_162
CCATTCGTAGTGAATAACCCTTTTTGTTTCGCTTTAGTTAGCCATTCTAACTGTGCTTCAATCGGCTTGTCTTTCGGGATTAAGTCATGATAACTTTCGTCAATCCCATCTAACTCATCATCAAAGATAGTTTGAAGTACACCCCATAACGCTTCTACTCGTTTAGTAGCAGTGTTAAAGTTTTCCTCTAACTGTTTGTAAGAAGCATCAGCTTCTGCCAACTCAGCAGCTAGTGCGTCATATTCGGCTTGTTTAGCTTTACTGAGTTCC
>NZ_JAWJBQ010000445.1:0-269 GCF_046535955.1 Pseudoalteromonas sp. SIMBA_162
GGGCCGTTTACGGATGTGTACTCGGTAATGGCGAACTGGGGCGCTAACCATGGGGTTCTGACCATCGGCCACGTTGGCGCAGACTTTATCACTCTCGCCTCCATGCTGCGTATCCCGGTATGTATGCACAACGTTGAAGAGACCAAAGTGTATCGTCCTTCTGCCTGGGCTGCGCACGGCATGGATATTGAAGGCCAGGATTACCGCGCTTGCCAGAACTACGGTCCGTTGTACAAGCGTTAATACATTACTCCCTGATGTGATGCCCG
>NZ_JAWJBQ010000446.1:0-269 GCF_046535955.1 Pseudoalteromonas sp. SIMBA_162
TTATCGACTACCTGCATTACTATCGCTCCTTCAAAACCGAGTACGAACTGGCCTGTATGCGTGAAGCGCAGAAAATGGCGGTCAACGGTAATCGTGCGGCAGAAGAAGCGTTCGGTTCTGGCATGAGCGAGTTCGATATCAACATTGCCTATCTGACCGCGACCGCTCATCGTGATACCGACGTACCTTACAGCAACATTGTGGCGCTTAACGAACACGCTGCGGTGCTGCATTACACCAAACTGGATCATCAGGCGCCGGAAGAGATG
>NZ_JAWJBQ010000447.1:0-269 GCF_046535955.1 Pseudoalteromonas sp. SIMBA_162
AATGCCAGCGTCGCGAGTGCCTCCTGGGCAGTCAGGCTGTCGCCGGACACCGCATCCGTCATGCTGCTGATCCCAAGCTGGCCTGCGAGCGCGCAAAAGAAAACCCGCGCATAGGCGGGTTCAAGCATCAGCGGCTCATTAAAGGCCATGCTGGCAATATGCGGGAGATTACGCAGCTCTGCTGTCACTCTTCTCCTCCTCTGTTGATTGTCGCAGCCCGGATTCAAATGCTGCAGCCGCCCAGGCGGGCGGTTTAAGACCGGCTGCAC
>NZ_JAWJBQ010000448.1:0-269 GCF_046535955.1 Pseudoalteromonas sp. SIMBA_162
TGATGGATCGCCTGGATATCACGCCTTTCGCCAATCAATTGTGCGCAGTGTTATCCAAAGGCTATCGGAGGCGTGTGGCACTTGCGATGGCGTTGACCCATGACCCGGACATCCTGCTGCTCGATGAGCCCACCGATGGGCTGGACCCGCTGCAGAAGGACAGCGTGCGCGCCTTCATTCGTGAGCTGGGTCGCGAGCGACTGATCATCGTCTCCACCCATCTGCTGGAGGAAGTGCCTCGCATCTGTGATCGCGTGCTGGTCATGGCC
>NZ_JAWJBQ010000449.1:0-269 GCF_046535955.1 Pseudoalteromonas sp. SIMBA_162
GTGTCGCTTGGCTCGGTGTACCAGCGGGTAGGCGGTCACACCATCGCCACTGTTGCGCAAACGGCACGCATATGTTGCCTGGCCTCAAAAGCGAATGCGCTTGCGAACAAAAGTCGAGCAGCGTTAGTGTGTGCCCATCAAGCACACCAAGTGCCCTTTTGAATCACGCATCCCTCGTGATGCACAGGAGAGACAAATGGCGGATTTCGCACAAGTCGTCGATAGCAACTACACCCAGGAAGTCATCGAGAGCGAGCAGCCGGTACTGG
>NZ_JAWJBQ010000450.1:0-269 GCF_046535955.1 Pseudoalteromonas sp. SIMBA_162
GTTCAATTTGATCCGGGTCGTGCGCCAGTTCCGGCAGGCTGGGATCGTAATCACGAATCAACCGCACGTTGTCCGGCAGTTCCATCGACACCAGCGTTACCACGCGTTCAGCCACTTTGTGAATACTTTCGGTAACGCGCGTACCGGGCAGCTGCGGCCCCAACAGACGGTCGACCAGATTTCGCAGCCGGTCCGCCTGTTCGATAATCACTTTGGTATATTCGAGTAGTGATGGGTCAGGTAACGCTTTGCTGAGCAGCTGCGCCGCG
>NZ_JAWJBQ010000451.1:0-269 GCF_046535955.1 Pseudoalteromonas sp. SIMBA_162
GGGAAGACTTGGAAGTGAACTACCCGCTCATTATTGCCTGCTATTTTGGTATACGTGCAATCATCAGTGTTATGTATATTTCATCCATTAGTAAACTCGATTCTCGCGGCGAACTTTCCTCAAGGCTTGGCTTCGCCCTATTAGTTAGCGCAGTTATTAGCCTTTCATCCGTTATTTTTGACCCGCCCTTGCGTTACCTTGTTGCTTATATTGGGATTGTTCTTGATATTCTGTTTCCTGTATTTTTCTGGACTAAACTAAAACCGTTG
>NZ_JAWJBQ010000452.1:0-269 GCF_046535955.1 Pseudoalteromonas sp. SIMBA_162
GTGCATTCAACGCCTTGGCTCGGCGCGGCAGCCACAGCGCAACCGCGGCGGTCACCAGCAGCAAGGGCCACAAGCGCTGGTAACTGGCACCATTCAGGCTGCCCAGGTTCCAGAAAGTCAGAGTGCGCAACGTGGCGTCGTCCGCCAGATAGGTGAACAACCCCACCGCCGAACTGGCCAGCGCCGTCAGGGCAATCCCCGCCAGCAGCATGGTTGCCACATGGGTCTGCCCGTTGCGCCGCCCCAGGCGATACACCAGCGCCGTCACC
>NZ_JAWJBQ010000453.1:0-269 GCF_046535955.1 Pseudoalteromonas sp. SIMBA_162
GCGTGCGGTGCCGCCCGAGGCGCGGCGGTCGCGACGAACGTTTCGAAGCGCACGCGCTGCTGCATCAGCGACAGCACCCACGGCGTGTACAGCGTCAGCAGCGCGGTCTCGCGCTCGTCGTACCTGCTCGTCTTGCCGAGCGAGAATCCCAGCGTGTGGTCGCGATCGATCACGACGTTGAAATGCACTTCGTCGCCGACGATGTTCTTCTTGAAGTAGCGCTGGTAGTACTCGGTCGTACGGAAGTTGTCAGGCGCGACGTCGGCGAG
>NZ_JAWJBQ010000454.1:0-269 GCF_046535955.1 Pseudoalteromonas sp. SIMBA_162
CTTCCTGCAACGTATGACTCCAACCTACGCTTCCTCAAACGGTCGCCTGGATATCTGGTGGGACAACCGTTCTGACTTCAACGCCAACGGCGAAAAAGCAGTCTTCTTCGGTGCGATGTATGACCTGAAAAACTGGAATCTTCCAGGCTTCGCCATCGGCGCTTCCTACGTTTACGCATGGGATGCTAAACCTGCGACCTGGCAGAGCAATCCGGATGCGTACTACGACAAAAACCGGACTATTGAAGAGTCTGCATACAGCCTGGATG
>NZ_JAWJBQ010000455.1:0-269 GCF_046535955.1 Pseudoalteromonas sp. SIMBA_162
TCTCAGCCCCTCATCTCAGCCCTTCTATATTTCACTCCCTCAGCGCCGCCGCAGCGGCTCCAGCAGCGCATTCAACCCGTTGTGATCAATCTCGTGCATCAGCGCGAGCAGGCGACCGATCTCGCCCTGCGGAAACCCCTTGCGTGCAAACCAGCCCAGATAATCCCCGGGCAGGTCGGCAATCAGACGTCCGGCATACTTGCCATAGGGCATCTGGCGGGTCGTCAGTTTCTGCAGGTCTTCAGGGCTCATCCTTTGACTCTCATTCG
>NZ_JAWJBQ010000456.1:0-269 GCF_046535955.1 Pseudoalteromonas sp. SIMBA_162
GGCGGATGGCGGTGGCGGCGCGTGGCGGATGCTGAGGCGTCCGGGCCGTCCGGGCCGTGCAGCGGCGTGGCGTTGGGCGGTTCCGGTCGGTCGGGGAGCGGATCGGCGGAGGCGAATTCCAGGCGATTCGCCGCGGTTTGCATGCGGCCTATCGGGAAGGTGCCACGTGATGGACGTCGCGCCGCGCTGCCTGTTGCGGCGATGCAGGGCGATCGAGCGGGTGCGGGGGAAAGGAGCGTCGGCCGCGTCGATGCGGCCGACCGAAGTGC
>NZ_JAWJBQ010000457.1:0-269 GCF_046535955.1 Pseudoalteromonas sp. SIMBA_162
CGCCCAGGTTGTGGATGCCGCCCGAGGCGATCACCGGAATGCGGGTGGCTTCAGCCAGTGCCTTGGTGAAAGGCACATTGCAGCCCTGCATCATGCCGTCCTTGGCGATGTGGGTGTAGACGATCGCCGAGACGCCATCGGCCTCGAAACGCTTGGCCAGGTCGATGACCTGCACGGTGCTCACTTCGGCCCAGCCGTCGGTGGCGACGAAGCCGTCCTTGGCATCCAGGCCAACGATGACCTTGCCGGGGAAGGCCTTGCACGCTTCG
>NZ_JAWJBQ010000458.1:0-269 GCF_046535955.1 Pseudoalteromonas sp. SIMBA_162
GCTACCGCTACGGCAATCACCAATACTAGCGAGAAATCCATCGTTGTCCCTGTCTGCCCTGGGTCTTGGTGGCAAGCCGCCAGACGGCGGCCTGCCTCAGTCGTTCATCTTGAGCACGGCAAGGAAGGCGTCCTGGGGAATTTCCACCCGGCCGACCTGCTTCATGCGCTTCTTGCCCGCTTTCTGCTTCTCGAGCAGCTTCTTCTTGCGGCTGACGTCGCCGCCGTAACATTTGGCGGTCACGTTCTTGCGCAGCGCCTTGACGGTGG
>NZ_JAWJBQ010000459.1:0-269 GCF_046535955.1 Pseudoalteromonas sp. SIMBA_162
GGCGTGATGCTGGGCGGCATCTCCACCGGCACTCGTGAGCTGGCCCGCGCCGGGTTGCTCGATGGCTATCGTGCGACGATCCACTGGCAGCGCGCCGAATCCTTCCGCCGCGACTTCCCGCAGGTCAACGTCTCCCATCAGCTTTATGAGCTGGACCGCGATCGTGTCACCTGCGGCGGCGGTACCGCGGCGATGGACATGATGATGACGCTGATCGCCCAGCAACATGGTCGCGCGCTGGCCGAGAAGGTCTCCGAGCACTTCGTCTG
>NZ_JAWJBQ010000460.1:0-269 GCF_046535955.1 Pseudoalteromonas sp. SIMBA_162
TGATCAGTCTGGTGAAGACCGACCGCCAGTACGGCGATGATCTGGCACGCAAGACGCTGCTGCGTGTCTTCGACGCCCTCGGCGCGACCCATGAGCTGACCGTGCGCTTCCGCCGCCAACTGTTCGCTCTGATGTACTGATCGTGCTGATGTACTGATCGTGCTGGTGCGCTGACCGTATCAATGAGTTGATCACGCCACGCAGACGACAAGGCCCCGCCTCCGGTAAAGGAAGCGGGGCCTTGTCATTGAGGGCCTGCCGTCGCGCCG
>NZ_JAWJBQ010000461.1:0-269 GCF_046535955.1 Pseudoalteromonas sp. SIMBA_162
GGCCCAGGGCAACGTCCCGGTGGCGACTGGCAGGGGCGCCCGGATGGCCACGGCAATGGCTGGGGGCCTGGGCCGCAGTATCGACCGGGTCACACTGTCGATCATTTCCCCGACCGCTACTGGAAAGTGCCTTACCGGGGGGCGGACTACTTCTACTCCGGTGGCTACTGGTATCGCCCCCATGGTGGCAGTTATATCGTCGTGACCCCGCCTTACGGCGTGCGGGTCAATTACCTGCCGCCCTATGCGCAGGAGGTCTGGCTGGGTGG
>NZ_JAWJBQ010000462.1:0-269 GCF_046535955.1 Pseudoalteromonas sp. SIMBA_162
TGATGAACAAGAGCTCGGCTTCGGCCGTCTGGCCACCACGCGAATGGCGTGCCCCGGTGAAGTAGCAACGCTCGAACGCGATTTCCTCACGACACTCAACGACGTGTCGGGCCGGCAGATAGAAGGCAAGACACTGACGCTGACCGATGAGCAAGGTGTGTCGCGTGCCCGCCTGGAGGCCGTTCACCTCTACTGATCCCTATCGCTGGCCGCTCAGTGCAGGATGAAGCTGGACTGAATACTCTGCGCAACAGACCAGACACCACAAC
>NZ_JAWJBQ010000463.1:0-269 GCF_046535955.1 Pseudoalteromonas sp. SIMBA_162
TGGTCGCTCTCGCCAGTCATCATCAGCGCGAGAGCCTCCAGCGTCGCCGGGTCCTGCTCGCGAATCTGATTGGCGATGGCGCGCTGGAAGAAATAGACCACATCATGCCGGCTGCGCCCCGGGTACAGGCAGTCGTCGCCGGCCAGCACCGGTGTCTGGGTGACGCGAGCCTCATCGACCCGCAAGGCCTCGATGTTGCCATCGCTGTAGAGACGCCAACCGAAGACCTGCTTGAGCTGCCACTGTGTCTCGCCGTTGGTCATGCACAG
>NZ_JAWJBQ010000464.1:0-268 GCF_046535955.1 Pseudoalteromonas sp. SIMBA_162
TCATCTGGTCGCTCGCGCTGGGCGGCATCTTCCTCAAGCTGCGCTGGCCTGAACGCTTCAGCGCCCTGCGCGTGAGCGTCTATCTGCTGATGGGCTGGTTGATCGTGTTCGCCTCGCCGATGCTGGTCGAGAAGCTCTCCGAGACAGGGCTCATCCTGCTGGTCGCCGGCGGCATCACCTATACCCTGGGCGTGATCTTCTTTCTGATGACGCGCCTGCGCTATCACCACGCCATCTGGCACCTGTTCGTGCTTGGCGGCAGTACCTG
>NZ_JAWJBQ010000465.1:0-268 GCF_046535955.1 Pseudoalteromonas sp. SIMBA_162
GTCCCTGCTGAATTTCCGCTGTCGTCGCGGATCAGTCAGTGCCTACGCTCCCTGACCCAGTGAACTGACAAGCTCACCGGGCTCCCTGACGCAGCATCTGATTCAGCTCATAGCGTAAACAGCAAGAAGGCCGCCTGCAGCATGGTTTTCGCCGCAAGATTGCGCATTTTATTGCTATTTATACTGCTTATCAAAATATCACTAAATCAATATATACAGCTCAGAGCTGGGCAAGGCAGGAGCATGATGAGACTCATGCCAAGTCACC
>NZ_JAWJBQ010000466.1:0-268 GCF_046535955.1 Pseudoalteromonas sp. SIMBA_162
GTCAGCTGTCGGCGGTGGTCAAGGAGGCTCGCCGCATGGCACCGCTGGATGCGCCGCTCTTGATCGAGGGCGAGACCGGCACCGGCAAGGAGCTGCTGGCGCGGGCCTGCCACCTGGCCAGCCCCCGCGGCCAGGCCCCCTTCATGGCGCTCAATTGCGCGGGGCTGCCGGAGTCGATGGCCGAGACGGAGCTGTTCGGTTACGCCCCGGGCGCCTTCGAGGGCGCGCGCCCGGAGGGCAAGCTGGGCCTGCTGGAGCTGACCAGCGG
>NZ_JAWJBQ010000467.1:0-268 GCF_046535955.1 Pseudoalteromonas sp. SIMBA_162
CAGCAGCCCCGGCAGCAGCCGCAGCAGACGCCAGGCAAGCGGGCCCTTGTCGAAGGGCGACAGCTCCGGAATCTCGTCGCCCTGCACGCCACCCAATACCCCGCGATAGGCGCGCCATACGAAGCTTGAGGGCAGTGGAAAATCCACCGAGGCGGCGATGCCATCGGCCTCGGCCAATGACAATCTCAGCCACTGGGCCATGCCGTTGGACTGGACGAGGAAGGTTTCCGGCACCAGCGGAGGCTGAGGCGCGGCCTTGATCACCTTG
>NZ_JAWJBQ010000468.1:0-268 GCF_046535955.1 Pseudoalteromonas sp. SIMBA_162
CCGAAGATCGCCTGCTGCTGATCGGCAGCAATACCGATGCCGCTGTCGCGCACGGCGAACACGATACCGCTGCCAGCCTGGAAGCTGACGTTCATGCTGACCTGGCCACGCTCGGTGAACTTGATGGCGTTGGACAACAGGTTCTTGAGGATCTGCTCCAGGCGCTGGCGGTCCGTGAAGAGGGTGGCCGGCACCTGCGGCTCGACCTTGACCTCGAAGGCCAGGCCTTTGTGGCCGGCAAGCGGCTGGAACATGCCGCGCAAGCCTT
>NZ_JAWJBQ010000469.1:0-268 GCF_046535955.1 Pseudoalteromonas sp. SIMBA_162
CTGATGGGCGGCTTCATCGCCATGATGGAGAAGTCCGGCTGCACGCTGAGTTTCAGCAACATGATCGGTCGCCTGCTCAAGACACGCCGTCAGTCGCTGATCGGCACCGTGATTCTCGGCATCCTCATCTTCATCGATGACTATCTGAATGCCCTGGCGACGCCGGCGGCGATGAAACGCCTGACGGACCGCTTCGGGGTCTCGCGTGAGAAGCTGGCCTATATCGTCGACTCGACTGCCGCCCCCATCTGCATTCTGGTGCCCCTCT
>NZ_JAWJBQ010000470.1:0-268 GCF_046535955.1 Pseudoalteromonas sp. SIMBA_162
GGTGCTGCTGAAGATCTTCCAGGGCGAAAGCCGCCTGGTGCGCGACAACGTCGCCCTGGGCCAGCTGGAAATGCGCGTGCCCAAGCGCCCCGCCGGCGAAGTCTCGTTGGACGTGCGCTTCACCTACGACATCAACGGCCTGCTGGAAGCCCAGGTGAGCATCCCGCTGACCGGGGAAAGCCATTCCCTGGTGATCGAAAACAACCCCGGCGTGCTGACTCCGGAAGAAATCCAGGAGCGCCTCAAGGCCCTGGCGCAATTGAAGACT
>NZ_JAWJBQ010000471.1:0-268 GCF_046535955.1 Pseudoalteromonas sp. SIMBA_162
GCTCAATGACAACCTGCGCCTGTACCCCGACCCCAACAGCGACCTGCTCAAGCAGGCGGTGGCCAGCTATTACGGGGTGCAGGGTAACCAGGTGTTCCTCGGCAACGGTTCCGACGAAGTCCTGGCGCACATTTTTCACGGCCTGCTGCAGCAGGAAAAACCGCTGCTGTTCCCGGACATCAGCTACAGCTTCTACCCGGTGTATTGCGGCCTGTACGGCATCGAGCACGAAGCGGTGCGGCTGGACGAGCAGTTCCAGATCCGCGTG
>NZ_JAWJBQ010000472.1:0-268 GCF_046535955.1 Pseudoalteromonas sp. SIMBA_162
GTGGGCGTCAAGAGCGACTGGCTGGACGGGAATCTGAGCACCACGCTGGCGCTGTACCAGCTCGAGCTCTACAACCGCCGCACCTCCGATCCGGTCGATCCGACCATCGTGCTACTGACCGGCAAGCAACGTTCGCGCGGCATCGAGCTGACCGCGGCAGGGCGCCTGACCGGCAACTGGTACCTGCGCGGCGGCATCGGCCTGCAGAACGCGTCCATCGTCGAGGACAACAACGGCCTGGCCGGCAACCGCGTCAGCAACGTGGCGC
>NZ_JAWJBQ010000473.1:0-268 GCF_046535955.1 Pseudoalteromonas sp. SIMBA_162
GGGGCAGATGAACGCTTAAAGCGAGTATTAGGAGAAAATGCTGCTGATTCCACAAAAATCAATCCCTTTGTAACACGTGCAACGCAATTATTAAATGGAGCATCTTGGAATGGTGACGACTTAGATTATGCTGCCGGTTATATGATTTCAAAGTATATTTTTGATAACAGAGATCCGGGTAAAAATATGAGTGACCTAATGACAGCTATCAAAGATTCGACAAAAGCTGGGAATGTAGCAGTTGAAGAAGAGGTGGCTGCTTTTACAG
>NZ_JAWJBQ010000474.1:0-268 GCF_046535955.1 Pseudoalteromonas sp. SIMBA_162
GGAGGTCAGTGCCGGGGCATCGACGGTGAGCGCCGGCGCACTTGCGTCGATCTCGCCCACGTCATTGCTGGTCGCGGTGTTGCCGGCCGGATCGGTGACCGAGGCTTCGACGCTGTACTCGCCTTCGCTCAGCGGCGTCTCGGCATCGACGCTGTAGGTGCCGTTCTCCACGGTGGCGGTGACGATCTGCTCGTTACCATCGCTGTCAGTGATGACCAGGGTGACGGTGCTGCCGTCTTCGGCATCAGTGGTACCGACGATGGTCGGC
>NZ_JAWJBQ010000475.1:0-268 GCF_046535955.1 Pseudoalteromonas sp. SIMBA_162
TCGATCCGGTCGCGATAGTTGCGCACCGAATCCATGAAAAAGCGTTCGCCGGCCGGAAACAGCAGCGACAGCGCATTGAAGAAGTGCGTCACGTGCGGGCCGAGCCCGTGCCAGTCCTTCGCGCGCTCGACCGGCAGGTCGAAGCGCAGGTCGCGGCGCACCGGCATCACCTCGGCTGCGGTGGCGGAAGCGGCTGACTTCATGTTGTCGTTCTCCTTGTTTTCGGGCGGCCCGGCAACTGCCGCGGCCTTGCCGGCGCGGGCCCGGG
>NZ_JAWJBQ010000476.1:0-268 GCF_046535955.1 Pseudoalteromonas sp. SIMBA_162
CGGTGATCGGTACCACCACCATCGTCTTCGGTCTGCTGCTGTGGTGGGCGGACGTCAAGGGCGCACGCACGCGTGACCTGGCGACGCTGACGCTCAAGGGCGCGCTGATCATCGGCCTGTTCCAGGCGCTGGCCCTGATTCCCGGCACCTCGCGTTCGGGCATCACCATCACCGCCGCGCTGCTGCTGGGCTTCGAGCGTCAGAGCGCTGCGCGCTTCTCCTTCCTGCTGTCGATTCCGCTGATCGTGGCAGCGGGCCTGCTCAAGGG
>NZ_JAWJBQ010000477.1:0-268 GCF_046535955.1 Pseudoalteromonas sp. SIMBA_162
TCAGGTTCGGCGGAATGCCGAACTTCTCGGTAACGCCGTCCACGTCCAGCGTCTCGTTCTTCATGGTATTGACCAGGGTGATGTGCTCGTTCACCAGCTGGGCCATGTCCTTGTCGCCGGTGGAGATGACGGCGTCACGCCCGGCCTCGGTCGCCATGCGCGCCAGGGTGCCGATGACGTCATCGGCCTCGACGCCTTCCACGCACAGCAGGGGCAGGCCAAGGGCGCGCACGCAGGCATGCAGCGGCTCGACCTGCAGACGCAGGTC
>NZ_JAWJBQ010000478.1:0-268 GCF_046535955.1 Pseudoalteromonas sp. SIMBA_162
GAAACGATGGGGCGACGTTGTCATCGTCCTATGTTGTTATCGCTCGGCGTTATCATCGCCCGACGATGGCATCGGGCCAGCGACGGGAGGCCGCATGTCAGAGCAGGATGACCGCAAGCCCACAGCGACGGTCAGCCCGGTGCGCAGTGCGCAGCTGGTGGCGATCGTCCTGGCGCTGATCGAGCTGTTCCAGGGAGATTGGCAGGGCGCCCTGCTGCTGGGCGGGATAGGTTGGGTGATCGGGCTTTTCAAGCATCCGCGCTGATAG
>NZ_JAWJBQ010000479.1:0-268 GCF_046535955.1 Pseudoalteromonas sp. SIMBA_162
GCCCACGGCGCAGCGCCATCACGTTGTCGCTGCGTGCCAGACGCTCCTGCTCCTGCTGGCGGCGCTCGGCCTCTTCCTCGTGGCGCGCCTGGTCACGGGTCTGCAATGCCTGCGCCTGCCGGCCAGCCACATCCCGCAACGCCTGTTGCTGTCGGGGCAGTTGCTGCTCCAGCTCGACAAGACGCTGCTGCACCTCATCACGGCGGGCCAGGCCACTGATCTGCTCGCTGAGTACGGGCTTGAGCTCCAGTAGTGCATCGCGCTGACG
>NZ_JAWJBQ010000480.1:0-268 GCF_046535955.1 Pseudoalteromonas sp. SIMBA_162
CTGTTCACCATCGCCCAGCAGCACGGCCTTGAGCGCAGGGCGCTGCTGGCACAGGTCGATCAGCGCATCGAGAAACAGGTCCGGGCCTTTTTCCGCGCTCAGGCGCCCGACGAAACCCACCAAGGGTTCCATTTCGTCGCGGCGTACTTCGGGCTCGCGCAGCGGCGGCCCGTCCAGGCTCGCCGGCAGTTCCAGGGCCGGCTCCGGCAGGCCGTTGGGGATCACCCGCAGCTTGCCCTCGGCGACCCCCGCCTCCAGGTGCAGCAGG
>NZ_JAWJBQ010000481.1:0-268 GCF_046535955.1 Pseudoalteromonas sp. SIMBA_162
TGGAGGTGCCGAAGGCGACCGTCTTGGCGGCCTGGGCGATCGGGTCGGCGGCCTGGGCCGAGTTCGACAGCGTCGGGCCGAACACCATCAGGACGTTGTCCTTGAAGATCAGCTTCTTGAAGACGTTGATGGCTTCTTCTTTCTTGCCCTGCTCGTCCTCGACCACCAGCACGATCTTGTTGCCATTGATCCCGCCCGCGGCGTTGATCTCGTCGGCCGCGAGCTGGAAGCCGTTGCGGATCGACGCGCCGTACTGGGCGGCGCCGCC
>NZ_JAWJBQ010000482.1:0-268 GCF_046535955.1 Pseudoalteromonas sp. SIMBA_162
GTGGTCGGCCAGCGCCGACCGGCAGTTCTCCGAGCGCCTGCGCAAGGCCGGCTTCAAGGCCGAGGAAGTGCAGGTCTTCGCCCATGGCAATCGCGGCACCCGGCACACCATCTGGATTGCCGAGAAGCTCAAGGCCTGAGCTAAACTTTGTCCATTACCGTCATTAGTCCTTCTACAAAGGTGAACCCATGAGTTCGTCCACTCCCCCGTCCAACACCGCCAAGCTGGACCGTATCCTTGCCGACGCCCAGCGCGACCGGGAAATGGG
>NZ_JAWJBQ010000483.1:0-267 GCF_046535955.1 Pseudoalteromonas sp. SIMBA_162
TGTTAACCGCTGGCTCTCCACCGGGATGCTGTGTGCTTCCGCGTCGAGTAACGAAACCGGCTATTTAACGCAAAAATTCTCCCGCGCGCTGGGTATGCTCGCGGTCGACAACCAGGCGCGTGTCTGACACGGACCAACGGTAGCAAGTCTTGCTCCAACATTTGGTCGCGGTGCGATGACCAACCACTGGGTCGACATCAAGAACGCCAACCTCGTCGTGGTGATGGGCGGTAACGCCGCTGAAGCTCACCCGGTCGGGTTCCGCTG
>NZ_JAWJBQ010000484.1:0-267 GCF_046535955.1 Pseudoalteromonas sp. SIMBA_162
GGTTAACCTTGACCGCTGTACAAGGTATACTCGGACGATTTTCACTGTTTTGAGCCAGACATGAAGCTGATACGCGGCATACATAATCTCAGCCAGGCCCCGCAAGAAGGGTGTGTGCTGACTATTGGTAATTTCGACGGCGTGCATCGCGGTCATCGCGCGCTGTTACAGGGCTTGCAGGAAGAAGGGCGCAAGCGCAACTTACCGGTGATGGTGATGCTTTTTGAACCTCAACCACTGGAACTGTTTGCTACCGATAAAGCCCCG
>NZ_JAWJBQ010000485.1:0-267 GCF_046535955.1 Pseudoalteromonas sp. SIMBA_162
GTCGCGTGCTGGAGTCGGTTTATCCCCGCTTTTTAGTGGATCTGGCGCAGGGCGATGATGCCCGCCTTCCACAAGCCCATCAGCAGCAGTTTCGTGAACGACTGATGCAGGAACTTCTTTCGCGTGTGCAGCTTCAGACATGGACGAACGGCGGCATGTTAAATGCGCCGCTTAGCCTGCGACTGACAATGGTGGAAAAACTGGCGTCGATGCTGGATCCCGGTCATCTGGCGCTGACGCAGATCGCGCAGCATCTGGCGCTGCTGC
>NZ_JAWJBQ010000486.1:0-267 GCF_046535955.1 Pseudoalteromonas sp. SIMBA_162
GGTCATCCAGCAGGTGCTCATACAGCAGTTTCTCGCGCGTCAGTGACTTGGACTTGGCGGACAGCGCCTTGTCCTCGAACTCCTTGAGCTCGGGTATGATGAAGCGCTCGGCATTCTTGAGGGTCTGGCGACGGATGTATTCCGGCGGGGCCTCGGCCGATTGCGAGCGCGGCAGCTCGATGAAGTAGCCATGCACGCGGTTGTAGCCGACCTTGAGGTTGCTCAGGCCGGTGCGCTCGCGCTCGCGGGTCTCGAGTGCGACCAGAT
>NZ_JAWJBQ010000487.1:0-267 GCF_046535955.1 Pseudoalteromonas sp. SIMBA_162
GGGCTACGCCATCGCGTGGCCGAAATTGGTGGTGGGGGAAGGATTCGAACCTTCGAAGTCTGTGACGGCAGATTTACAGTCTGCTCCCTTTGGCCGCTCGGGAACCCCACCGGACTTGATGGTGCCGACTACCGGAATCGAACTGGTGACCTACTGATTACAAGTCAGTTGCTCTACCTACTGAGCTAAGTCGGCATCAAGTAGCGCGCACTCTATGGAGACATGCGAGTTCATGCAAC
Source organism: Pseudoalteromonas sp. SIMBA_162 (assembly GCF_046535955.1). Lineage (NCBI taxonomy): Bacteria > Pseudomonadati > Pseudomonadota > Gammaproteobacteria > Alteromonadales > Pseudoalteromonadaceae > Pseudoalteromonas > Pseudoalteromonas sp. SIMBA_162. Next base: position 240 of record NZ_JAWJBQ010000487.1, read on the forward strand.
TAAAAAATTGCATAATTTGTTTTATTGG
>NZ_JAWJBQ010000488.1:0-267 GCF_046535955.1 Pseudoalteromonas sp. SIMBA_162
GTTACAGTGCTCTCTCCATTACCGTCTACAACAACAACATCATGTCCTTGTGCATTAGTAGTTCTAGAGAATGAAATTTTCCCACCAAATGCTGCAACAGTTCTTCCATCAACTGTAATTGGTTTTGCACCATTATTTGTAACTTCATAAGTTACAACAGTTTGTGTAGTAATATGTTTCTTACCGTTTTGATCTGTTACTTGATAGTGGAAGTATGCATTTTCAGAATCAGTTAATGTAGAAATTTCTTTATAACCTTCTGCTGCT
>NZ_JAWJBQ010000489.1:0-267 GCF_046535955.1 Pseudoalteromonas sp. SIMBA_162
AATCTAAAATAGATTCGTCCCCATGGATGTCCCAAGTTTGATTGTAACCATCACTTAAAGGACCTTTAGCAGAAAAGATCATTTCTTCTTTATTTGGTGCCGTTACTAAGTTTTGTGACCCTTCCTTCCAAGCAATAACCCCTATACGTTCATCCTGCTTCAACAGATTCACAACTTCTTGGTAATCGATTTTTTCATCTTTCAAATAGATATAGGCCATCCGTTCATTTACTGCCATGGCAATCTGCCCATTTTTACGATCTCGTT
>NZ_JAWJBQ010000490.1:0-267 GCF_046535955.1 Pseudoalteromonas sp. SIMBA_162
CGGGCCCCTTCGCCGGCAAGCCGGCTCCTACATGGAATAGCGGTGGGTGCCCCTGGTTGGAGCTGGCTTGCCAGCGAAGACGTTTACTGAGGCGTCAGACGCTTCACCGGCAAGCCGGCTCCTACATCAATCGTGCCGCACCCTCCGTAGGAGCTGGCTTGTAGTGGTCCAGCTTTTTTGGACCACTCTGTAGGAGCATTAGGCCGCCAGCCTTTCAAAAGCAGCGGGCGGCAGATCGTTTGAGGCGCTGTGGCAACGCCGATGGTT
>NZ_JAWJBQ010000491.1:0-267 GCF_046535955.1 Pseudoalteromonas sp. SIMBA_162
GCTGCTGAACGGCACCAGCAGGACCCGGCACAGGGCCGCCAGAAACAGCAGCGCAAAGCCACCGGCCATGGCCCGCGAAGCCTGCAGGGGCCGGCCACTGTGGCCGAGGCTGACCCGCGCCACCATGCCCAGCACCAGCCCGCCCAGGCCACCCACCGCCAGGGCATGGGTCACCAGGCTCTGGGGTATCGACCAGCCCAGGTGCCAGAGGGCCATGCCCAGGGTTGCCAGGGCCAGCCACCCGTAGGCCAGGTACAGCGACCAGAG
>NZ_JAWJBQ010000492.1:0-267 GCF_046535955.1 Pseudoalteromonas sp. SIMBA_162
TGCGCCAGGAACGCCCCACCGAAACGGTCTTCCACGACCGGGCCGGCGAACCGCTGTCGGACGCCGGCCATTCGGCCGCGGCCAAACTGATCCACGTGGCCGGCGCACTGATCGGCGCGGGCCAGTCGACCCTGTTCGAGCAATGGTGCCTGGCCGACCTGGACCTGGCGGTGGCACTGCGCCGCCTGTGGCTGGACGGCCTGCCCGATCCGCTGCGCGACTATGCCGAGGCCCAGTGGCAGCGCCCCTCGGTGCGCAAATGGCTGG
>NZ_JAWJBQ010000493.1:0-267 GCF_046535955.1 Pseudoalteromonas sp. SIMBA_162
CAGGATCCAGGTTTCCGCCATGCCCTTGGCAATGAAGTAGTTCACGAAGAACACCACCATCTGGCCAAAGACCACGGATTGCTGGAACAGACTGACGGTGCGCCCACGCATATACCCGGGTGACATCTCTGAGATATACATCGGTGCCATGACACTGGCCATGCCGACGGCAATCCCGCCGAGAATGCGCCACCAGATGTAGGCATCAAAGGTGCTCGCCAGGCCGGATCCCAGTGCTGACGCCGTGAACATCAACGCTGACAGCAT
>NZ_JAWJBQ010000494.1:0-267 GCF_046535955.1 Pseudoalteromonas sp. SIMBA_162
GCCGCTGCGCGACGAAGGCGTGATGGTGATCGGCTCGGGCCAGATCACGCACAACCTGCGCGCGGCGGATTTCGGCGCGGCGCCGGAGGATGCGGACCCGCGCGTCGCCGAATTCACCGACTGGTTCGAGGCGCGCCTCGCCGCGCGCAATGTCGACGCGCTGCTCGACTATCGCCGGCAGGCGCCGCACGCGGCGCTCATGCATCCGACCGACGAGCATCTGCTGCCGGTGTTCGCCGCGCTCGGCGCGGCCGACGACGACTATCG
>NZ_JAWJBQ010000495.1:0-267 GCF_046535955.1 Pseudoalteromonas sp. SIMBA_162
GGCGGCGCCATCATCAACCTATCTTCCAACAGCTACATGCTGGGACTGGACGGCTACCCGACCTACGTCACCGCCAAGGCCGGCATCATGGGCATGACCAAGGCGCTGGCGCGCGAGCTGGGCCCGGACGCCATTCGCGTCAACTGCCTGATTCCGGGCTGGGTGATGACGGAGCGTCAGCGCGAGCTGTGGGTCAACGACAAGGATTTGAACGAGTGCATTGACCAGCAGTGCCTGAAAGAGGCCATTCCGGTCGAGGACATGATC
>NZ_JAWJBQ010000496.1:0-267 GCF_046535955.1 Pseudoalteromonas sp. SIMBA_162
CGGCTCGCTGCCCAAGATGGTGCTGATCGGCGATATCGTCGGCGACGACGAGGACGCCGTGGCCGCGGCCGCCAGCGAAGTGGTGCGCCTGGCCAACACCCGCCATGGCGAAGGCTTCGTGGCGGTGAGCGCCGAGGCCCGCAAGAAGTTCTGGCTCGACCGTTCGCGCACCGCCGCGATCGCGCGCCACACCAACGCCTTCAAGATCAACGAAGACGTGGTGATCCCGCTGCCGCGCATGGGCGAGTACCCCGACCATATCGAGCG
>NZ_JAWJBQ010000497.1:0-267 GCF_046535955.1 Pseudoalteromonas sp. SIMBA_162
GGATTCTAAAAAAGTTACGGCTTGTGTAGTGCGTTTATCTTTTTTAGAATCCCCGTGGCGTTCCAGTGCGCACCAAGATGGCGCACAAACGCAACCAGGGCCAACGCTCCGGACCCGCGCCAACCCCTGGCGTCGGTGCAGCGGCCCCGCTCCGGGCGAACCGCCAGGCGCATCCCGTCGAGTCAAAAGCCCGACGTACGCAAAGAACAGAAACATTAGGAGAAGCCTTCGTGAAACGCATCACCCTCTCGCTCGCCGCAGCCGGTC
>NZ_JAWJBQ010000498.1:0-267 GCF_046535955.1 Pseudoalteromonas sp. SIMBA_162
GGGCAGTACGATCAACGAATAGCCACTGAGCGCGTCGCGCGGTGAGACGATATCGACATCAAGCCCGAGACGCCGCAGCGCGCTGTACCAGCTCAGGTACAGCTCGAGCGGGTTGAAGTTCTCGGCGTGGGGCTGGATCTGACAGGCCCAGATGGAGGCGTAATCGAACATCAGGGCGACGGGCGCCTGCTGGGCAGTCGTCGTGTCATGTTTCGCGAGTGTCGCCAGCTCATCGCGCAGCTGCAAAAGCTCCGGCCAGGCCGAGGC
>NZ_JAWJBQ010000499.1:0-267 GCF_046535955.1 Pseudoalteromonas sp. SIMBA_162
TGAAGACTCCGTAAACGTTTCCCCCGCGAGTCAAATGTATGTTGATGTTATTTCTCACCGTCGCCATGGTGCATATTGTGGCGCTTATGAGCCCCGGTCCCGATTTCTTTTTTGTCTCTCAGACCGCTGTTAGTCGTTCCCGTAAAGAAGCGATGATGGGCGTGCTGGGCATTACCTGCGGCGTAATGGTTTGGGCTGGGATTGCGTTGCTTGGCCTACATTTGATTATCGAAAAAATGGCCTGGCTGCATACGCTGATTATGGTGG
>NZ_JAWJBQ010000500.1:0-267 GCF_046535955.1 Pseudoalteromonas sp. SIMBA_162
GGGGTGTCACAGCCCTTTTGAGATACTAGATGTATCAAATAAAGGGAGCCGGTTACATGAAAACTTGGAATCAATTATTTATTCGTCAAGGATGGCTATTACAGGAAGGTAGAGTGAATACATTCAATTGTATGCATGAAACAAAGAGTAATATGGAATTTTTATTAGCCTGCTTAGACAAAGCTCAAGTGGAGTACGTGTATAATGAGCACATTCAAGCATTGCAAATGAAAAGCCCGGTTTTGACAGAGGAGGAATGGTTAACTG
>NZ_JAWJBQ010000501.1:0-267 GCF_046535955.1 Pseudoalteromonas sp. SIMBA_162
TAGCAGAAGTGAGGAATGTACGTATCCGCCTTGTGCGCAGCCTGGATCACCATGCTGCCTTCGGGCACCTCGACCTTCTTGCCGTCTATTTCAAGTTCAACCATGATGGTGAATGGTCCTTAACCTATTTCCGCCCGTTCGCGCGTTCGCCCGACCGTGCGCTCAAATTCCGCAACCGGTACTTCGCTTCAGGCTGCCGCCGCGTGTGTGTGGCCGCCGACCATGCAGTGCTTGTGCTCGACGTGGTACGCGAATTCGTCCCAGTAG
>NZ_JAWJBQ010000502.1:0-267 GCF_046535955.1 Pseudoalteromonas sp. SIMBA_162
CGAGACGCCGTCATCGATGATGACGCCTTGCTCGTTGGCCATGGTGGCGTAACGCGTGCGGCCTACCGGCTGCTTGAGGAAGGCGAAGGTGTAGAGGCGGTTGAGCAGTTCGGCGGCGTCCGGCCCGCGCAGCTCGATGCCCCCCAGGGTCGAGACATCGATCAGGCCCACGCCATTGCGCACGGCCAATGCCTCGTTCTGCATGGCGTCATTGCGCTCCTCCGGGCGGCCATAGAAGGCCGGGCGCGCCCAGTGGCCGGCCGGCAT
>NZ_JAWJBQ010000503.1:0-267 GCF_046535955.1 Pseudoalteromonas sp. SIMBA_162
GTCAAGCAGGCAGCTGCTGACGCCAACCGCGAACTGGGTCATCTGAGCGAAGCCAAGCATGCAGCCATCAGCGAGGCCTGTGCCCGCCTGATCCGCGGCGACTTCCACGAAGAGTTCGTGGTGGACATGATTCAAGGTGGCGCTGGCACTTCGACCAACATGAATGCCAACGAAGTCATCGCCAACATCGCGCTGGAGGCCATGGGCCACAGCAAGGGCGAATACCAGTACCTGCACCCGAACAACGACGTGAACATGGCGCAGTCC
>NZ_JAWJBQ010000504.1:0-267 GCF_046535955.1 Pseudoalteromonas sp. SIMBA_162
GAAGCTTGCGTAACCAGCGACGTAATTCCTTACGTACCTTAGCATCCAACGCGCCAAAAGGTTCATCGAGCAATAATACTTTAGGTTCTACTGCAAGAGCTCGAGCTAAAGCAACACGCTGACGTTGCCCCCCTGACAGTTGTGATGGATAACGATCTGCTAAATTATCTAATTTTACCAGTGCTAATAATTCATTTACCTTTTTCGCGATTTCTGCTTTCGATGGTCGCTCTTTTCTAGGACGCACCTTTAAACCATACGCAACAT
>NZ_JAWJBQ010000505.1:0-267 GCF_046535955.1 Pseudoalteromonas sp. SIMBA_162
TGCCGAGATGGTCCGGAAGAACTCGTCGAGCAGCGCCGACTTCTGCAGCGCGACGATGTGCTGGTGGAATCGCAGGCTGTGCGTGCCGACGGCCTGCCAGTTTTCCTTGGCGAGCTCGCGTTCGGCCGCGCGAATCGCGCTCTGCATTTTCTCGAGCAGCGCCGGCTGCGCGAGTTCCGCCGTGTTCAACGCATGCAGTTCGAGCGTGCGGCGCGCGACGTAGAGATCGCGCACGTCCTGGCGATTCAGCGTGCGCACGACCACGCC
>NZ_JAWJBQ010000506.1:0-267 GCF_046535955.1 Pseudoalteromonas sp. SIMBA_162
TTAGTTTCAGTTGTATCCAAACCAACTTTTTGGTTGGAATTACAATCTGTGTTCGATGCTGCATCTTCCACACCTGCAGATATCAGGCACTCAGAAACTGCGGTTTTAGCAGCTGAAGCAATGCCCATAGCCTCAGTTACCTTTGCGCGGATAGTGTAATCTTGATAGCGAGGGATAGCGATGGCCGCCAGAATACCGATAATCGCCACAACGATCATCAGCTCGATCAATGTAAAACCAGCTTGTTGCTTGCGTGTCATGGTGTGA
>NZ_JAWJBQ010000507.1:0-267 GCF_046535955.1 Pseudoalteromonas sp. SIMBA_162
GAGCATCTGTTTACCTCGCTGGAAGCGATGGCGGAAAGCGATGCCATTGACGCGGTGTATATTGCCAGCCCGAATTCCCTGCATTTTTCCCAGACACAACTTTTCCTTAGCCATAAAATTAATGTGATTTGCGAGAAACCACTGGCGTCGAATCTGGCGGAAGTGGATGCCGCCATTGCCTGTGCGCGGGAAAATCAGGTGGTGCTGTTTGAGGCATTTAAAACCGCCTGCCTGCCGAACTTTCATTTGCTGCGCCAGGCGCTGCCG
>NZ_JAWJBQ010000508.1:0-267 GCF_046535955.1 Pseudoalteromonas sp. SIMBA_162
TTCGAGTGTAGTCGGGTTATTCGTCCTCGCCTTGATCCATCTCAGGCGGCAGCTCCGGCAGCGCCCGCAAGGCGTTCTCGTACCACTCGCCGTCGAACGCGCGGTCTTCCACCAGCATGTTGTCGATTTCGAAGGCCAGCACATGGGCCATCAGGTTGAGGATGTCCTCGCGCTCGTAACCGACCAGGGTCAGCTTGTTGAAGGTGGCCTTGGCCGCAGGCGGTTCGCCGCTTTCAATCTGGTTTTCGATGGCTTGGGTCAGTGTCG
>NZ_JAWJBQ010000509.1:0-267 GCF_046535955.1 Pseudoalteromonas sp. SIMBA_162
TGGACCGAAGACCAGCATATGGCGCGGATCGATAAGCGTCGTCAGCAGTAACGGGCGTGCACCACGCTTCACAAAGCGGGGTTTCATGCTGCGGATAAAGTCTTCGTATTGCGCTAAATGCGTTTCCGCTGCGCTTTGCAGGTTAAGTAAATCTGCCATTTCCGTCAGTGATTTACGCGCCATCGCCAGCGGCTGTTTGCCATCGCTGAAGTTAAATCCACGCCCCGGCGCAATACGTGCCAGCATATCTGGCGAAGGGCCATATCC
>NZ_JAWJBQ010000510.1:0-267 GCF_046535955.1 Pseudoalteromonas sp. SIMBA_162
GTTGGGTGACGCGGCGTCCTGTTTTGGCGCGTTTTGGCGTTAATAAGCCGCTAAAACGTAGCTCGTCGAGGCCATCATCTGCCAGCCGCGCTTTAGTGTAATCGGAACTGCGCACGGTAAGTTCTTCGGTATCGCCGCGCGCATCGATCCATGGCTGGCGTAGTTTTGCCAGCCCTTGCTGCACGTTAATGGCAATCTGCGGATCGCCATACGGGCCGGAGGTGTCGTAGGCCGGAATCGCTTCGTTTTCTTCGTACTGCGGCTGTT
>NZ_JAWJBQ010000511.1:0-267 GCF_046535955.1 Pseudoalteromonas sp. SIMBA_162
GATCACTTCTTCGCTGCCGATGGCCTGGCGGCGCAGCTGCTCGTTGACCACACCCGGGGCCTTGCCGTAACCGCCTTGCAGGTACAGCTTCACTTCGTTGGTGATGGTCTTGTAGCGCTCGCCGGCCAGCACGTTGAAGAACGCCTGGGTGCCGACGATCTGCGAGGTCGGCGTCACCAGCGGCGGGAAGCCGAGGTCTTCACGCACACGCGGGATCTCTGCCAGCACTTCGTTCATGCGGTTGAGCGCGCCCTGCTCTTTCAGCTG
>NZ_JAWJBQ010000512.1:0-267 GCF_046535955.1 Pseudoalteromonas sp. SIMBA_162
GGCCGGAGATCGTGTCGCGGTTGGGTCGCATCGGCAGGCGCGTGACGTCGCGCGTCGACGTCAGCTTCGCGCGTCGATGCGATATCTCGTCTTGTGGTGCACGTCATGCGACGCGTAGGTCACAAATGCCGTGCGGAGGAATCCCGGCATCTTCGTGGCTTCGCCCGCACGCGGATGCGAGGCCGGCCGATGAAGCACGCGCACGAGCCGGCGAGCATTGCGCCTGCCCGTGCCGGACCTCCGGAAAAAGTAGGTGCTTCAATGACC
>NZ_JAWJBQ010000513.1:0-267 GCF_046535955.1 Pseudoalteromonas sp. SIMBA_162
CTATTACTGGATCCCCAACTATTACCCGCCGGGCAGCTCCACCGTCTGGTGGAACCGTTTCGGCCTTCCCAAAGTCCAGGCCGCCTTTGACGAAGGCCTGGACACCTGGTGGGAGGTTAGCCCCACCCCGTTGACCAACGCGCAAATGGCCGAACGCCGGAAGACCTCGCCATGACCACCTATCTCCTGCGCCGCCTGTTGTTGATCATCCCGACGCTGCTGGCGATCCTGCTGGTGAATTTCGCCATCGTCCAGGCCGCCCCGGGT
>NZ_JAWJBQ010000514.1:0-267 GCF_046535955.1 Pseudoalteromonas sp. SIMBA_162
CTTTAATTGCTATAAAAATATTATGATGATATATATCATTCTTTCTCGAAAAATGGGTATATTTGTAGTTGCTAACACATAAATAATAGTAATGAGTGGAAAATGAAAACAAGGTATAAAAGGGCTCCTTCTTGCATTACAGACCGTTATTTCAGGTATGGAATACACTAATTTAGGAGGAAGGTAAATGGAAACTACACAAATTGATTACAATCTACTATTAGAAATGGTGGAGGACAAAATCCGTGATCAAGTAAATGAGTTAAA
>NZ_JAWJBQ010000515.1:0-267 GCF_046535955.1 Pseudoalteromonas sp. SIMBA_162
GTGTTATACGTGTATAACTACTCTAAGGTAAAGTGGGTGTATGTATGGAGGTGTTAATAAGCAGGCGTTAATAAAACGCCTGTTTCTCTATTTTTTACCCTTACTATTAATTGGTGTGGTAGTTGGCGCACCTTCTTTGCTTTTATTTTTAGACCCTTTTTCACTTTTTGTTTGGAATTATCATCAGTTATACCGTTTAAGCCATTGACTTTTAAATCAGCGCTGTTTTAACCTCTCTGGAGGAGTAGATGAAGGGGAGCAAGGGTT
>NZ_JAWJBQ010000516.1:0-266 GCF_046535955.1 Pseudoalteromonas sp. SIMBA_162
GCACGTGGAAGTGGCCAAGGCCATGTTGAGCGTCGGCGTACAGATGGCCGGTCGATTGGTTGAAGGTGAAATTGACAAGGAAGATGGCCCGCGGGTTCTGCACTAAGCCCGTCTATCGGGTTTCTCCGGTCATCCGTCGCATTTGTTCCGGCTTCTCAATCCTGGAGAAGCCTTGTGTCATTCAAGCGTAAATCCCACGCTTTCCCGGTGTTTCATCCCAGGCGAATATTCAGGCTCTGCGCATCGCCAGTCCGTGCGGCGCTGAT
>NZ_JAWJBQ010000517.1:0-266 GCF_046535955.1 Pseudoalteromonas sp. SIMBA_162
GGATGGTGAAGCACTGCCACTGGAAGACCTGATCGTGATGATCAGCAAACGACGAGATCACTGGCGCCGCAAGTACACATTGATGATGCAGGTGCCCGGTGTGCAAGACGCGATGGCCAATCATGCCACCGCGCAAGAAGAGCAGGCCTTGGGCTACAGCTCGGGCCGTTATCAAGGTGACTAGACAGGAGATGACCATGACAGACACAGCCACTCACCAACCGCTGCGCTTCCTCCGCACCCGTGAAGTCTGCGAGAAGATAGGT
>NZ_JAWJBQ010000518.1:0-266 GCF_046535955.1 Pseudoalteromonas sp. SIMBA_162
AAAAAAGTTTTACCTCCCCATAACCTACTTTTAAATAAAGGGTTTTATATTACTAGATGGGCGAATGTGTTTACTGGTTCGTATATTCAATTTAATTTTTTATTCGTATGCATCAAGGATCGGTTATGAGCCAGCTTTTTTCGCCGTTATCGTTGGGTAAGCTCAGTTTACCTAACCGCATTATTATTGCACCGATGTGCCAATATTCAGCTATTAATGGTGAGGCAACTGATTGGCATACTATTCATGTAGGTCAACTGAGTTTA
>NZ_JAWJBQ010000519.1:0-266 GCF_046535955.1 Pseudoalteromonas sp. SIMBA_162
GATCAGGAAGCCATCGCGGTTGCGCAGCTCCTTGCGGGCGTGCCGATTGGGGTAGAAGAGTGCGAAACCGGTCAGCAGGGTGATGCCCATCGCCACGGCGAAGGCGCTCAGAGTGTCGTCCTCGAAGACCCTCGAGATCAGCATCGGCGGCACCAGCGTCAGGCTGAACAGCATCAGCAGGATACCGAGGATGCGAGAGATCACGCGTAGGCTCATGCGGCGCCTCCCTGGGAGAGGCGCTGCGTGGCGAGGCCGCCGAGTGACGT
>NZ_JAWJBQ010000520.1:0-266 GCF_046535955.1 Pseudoalteromonas sp. SIMBA_162
GCCGCGAGCATGGCCTTGAACAGCTCCAACTGGTCGTCTTCGGCCGCCAGCATCAGTGGGGTCCGGCCGGCGCAGGGGTAGTCGTGGACAGCGTTGGGGTCGGCACCGTGATGCAGCAGCAGGTGCGCGATATGCATCAGTTGCCCGGGGTCGCAGCGTTCACTCTGCAGTTCCAGGAGCATTTCTAGCACCTGTTGATACAGCGGGTGCCCGGGTGGTATGGGCATCCGTTGCCCGAAGGTTCCGGCGCTGCTGCCCAGGGTCCG
>NZ_JAWJBQ010000521.1:0-266 GCF_046535955.1 Pseudoalteromonas sp. SIMBA_162
GACCGGCTGCATCTCGACCACCGCCTACATCACCATCCACAACATGGTGGGCTGGATGATCGCCAGTTTCGCCACGGACAGCTGCCGTGAGCATTGGGTGCCGGCGATGGTGGCGGGCGACAAGCTCGGTTCCTACTGCCTGACTGAGCCGGGCAGCGGCAGTGATGCCGCCAGCCTGCGCACCCGTGCCGAGCGTGAGGGCGATGACTACTATCTGAGTGGCTCCAAGATGTTCATCTCCGGTGCCGGCGCCACGGACGTGCTGG
>NZ_JAWJBQ010000522.1:0-266 GCF_046535955.1 Pseudoalteromonas sp. SIMBA_162
CGATGGCCTCAAGCCCCAGATGCCCTTCACGTACCGCGCGATAGAGCACGGCCGCGACCAGCGCCGGTTGGTCGAGCTTGAGTTCCGACAGGATGTCGGCCATCTCGAGACTGAAACGGAAACTGCGCAGCGGCTCGCGCCACGGCTTGTCACCGCGGGCGTCCGCCTCGCGCGCCACCTTGAGCGCCACTTCACAGGCCTGCACCATGACCTCGGCATTCACCGACGGGACTTCCTCGCGCAGTCGCGCGACCCACACCGGGATG
>NZ_JAWJBQ010000523.1:0-266 GCF_046535955.1 Pseudoalteromonas sp. SIMBA_162
GTCGAGCGTGCCGATCGCGCGTGCCGTTTCCGGAAACTCGATGTCGTAGCAGATCAGCAGCCCCACGGTCAGCCCGTTCCACACGCAGGTCGCGAAGCGCTCGCCCGGTGTGAACACGCCGACGTCGGACGCCCACAGGTGCGTCTTGCGATAGTGCAGCACGATGTCGCCCTGCTCGTCGACGAGCACCGTCGGGTTGTAGAAGCGCTCGCCGTCACGCTCGGCAAGGCCGACCGCGACCGCAACGCCCTTGCGCCGCGCCGCGT
>NZ_JAWJBQ010000524.1:0-266 GCF_046535955.1 Pseudoalteromonas sp. SIMBA_162
CCAGCGTTTCGGCGGTGCGGCCGTGGTTGTGCTTGCCCGTGACCTTGTGGTGCGACAGAATCGCCGGCACGTCGGCGGCGCGGCCGATCAGGAAGGCTTCCTCCATGGCGTCGCAGACGTGGTCGGCCTCGTCCCGCAGGTGGGTGGTGTACAGGCCCTGCCACGATGACAGCGGCGCGGCCACGCCGATGACCTCTTCGGTGCTGGCGTGCATGGCGGTGGGGTAGTACAGGCCAGTCGACAGGCCTGCGGCGCCGGCCGCCATG
>NZ_JAWJBQ010000525.1:0-266 GCF_046535955.1 Pseudoalteromonas sp. SIMBA_162
GCGCCCACTGTTTGTTGAGCTTGTACTTGATGATCAGGTTCTGCTCGTAGTCGCGCTTCTTGTTGTCGTAGCGGATGTAGTCGGTGGTGAAGTGGATGTACTGGTATTCGAATGCCCACGGGCCGCTGGGGGTGTAGCCGAGCCAGCCTTCAAGGCGGGTGGTGTTCTGGTTGTCCTTGGCGCGGTCCGCCTTGCTGTGGTCGATCTGGTCGCGGTCGAGGCTGCGTGCGTCGTGGCGCACGCGGGTGGCGACGTACCAGGTGTCG
>NZ_JAWJBQ010000526.1:0-266 GCF_046535955.1 Pseudoalteromonas sp. SIMBA_162
CAAACGTGAACTCCACACAAATACGCGCAATGATTGGAAATCGTGTCATGCTGAGTTACCTAATCGATGAGGTGAAATCAGCAGGAAATGTTGTACAAGTAACAGGACGTGGAGATGGCCATGGTGTAGGAATGAGCCAATGGGGCGCACAAAAAATGGCTGATATTGGTGGTAAAACCTATGAAAAGATATTAAAGTTTTATTATAGTGGCATATCCATCGTAAAAATTTATGACCCTATCGCTCATGTGATAAGTCCCTTCCCT
>NZ_JAWJBQ010000527.1:0-266 GCF_046535955.1 Pseudoalteromonas sp. SIMBA_162
GTGATGAGGAAATTATCGATGCGTTGGCCGGCAAGCTCCGGCGCGACTTCGATCAGCTGTACGCCGGAAGTCGGAGGGGTATTGGTCGTCATTGCGGGATCATAACAATTTTTTATGGAATTGAAGCACTTAATCATTGCTGCTATAGTCGCGAACGCCGCCAAAAGCGGCAGGCCAGCGGCACCAGGCTTTCAGCCGGCCCTGACCAACGCAATTCTCCAGGACGCGAGGCCGTCCTACGGGGTTTTCGCCAGTTTACCGAATTG
>NZ_JAWJBQ010000528.1:0-266 GCF_046535955.1 Pseudoalteromonas sp. SIMBA_162
GTACATCGTGACGATCGCCTGGTAGTCGCCGGCCTGCGCCTTCAGGAAGATCGTGTCGGCAGGGAACGGGCCGTGGAACGGCGCGTCGGTCGGCCAGTCGCGCGCCTGCAGCTTGCGCACCGCCGGCTCGATGATGTCGACTTCCTCGCGGCCGCAACTGCCGCCGTCGCCGCCGTGCGGGTTGAACGCGGCGATCGCGACCTTCGGCGTCGCGACGCCGTTCGCGAGCAACGACCGGTAAATCAGTTCGGACGCCTGTTCGATGC
>NZ_JAWJBQ010000529.1:0-266 GCF_046535955.1 Pseudoalteromonas sp. SIMBA_162
GCGCCAGTCATTCAGACGCTGGTGCAGTTCTTTATCATGAGTCGCAAGAATTTGTGCTGCCAGTAACGCCGCGTTTGCCGCGCCAGCTTTACCAATCGCCAGCGTACCCACCGGAATGCCGCGCGGCATTTGTACGATGGAGTAGAGGCTATCGACACCGCTCAGTGCGGCGCTCTGTACTGGCACGCCCAGCACTGGCACCAGCGTTTCGGCGGCAATCATACCAGGCAGGTGCGCTGCGCCGCCTGCGCCCGCAATAATCACCT
>NZ_JAWJBQ010000530.1:0-266 GCF_046535955.1 Pseudoalteromonas sp. SIMBA_162
GGTGGGCGTGCGGATCATGCCCACCTGGGCCCCGCGTTGCCGGGCAATGTAGTAGATGGCGTGCTTGGTGATGCGCTCGCGAGTGATGTGCCCGCCCCGGCGGATGCGGTTGAACATTCAAGTACGGCGCCCAGTTGCCGGACCTGCCACTGCTCAAGTACAACGACGGGCGCCTGCTGCCCACCATGTTCAACGGCGCGGTGCTGACTTCCCGGGAGGTCAAGGACCTGACCCTGACCGCGGCCCGCTTGAACCGCTACACCGCG
>NZ_JAWJBQ010000531.1:0-266 GCF_046535955.1 Pseudoalteromonas sp. SIMBA_162
GTTCCAGGCCAGCATCGCCCATGGGCAGATTGCCGACCTTGCCCGTGGAAAGGTCGTCCAGAACCCGCACCGCATAACCCTTGGCCAGCAGTGCATCCACGAGGTGAGCACCGATAAAACCAGCGCCCCCAGTAACCAGTATCCGTTCGGCAGACATAGATCATTCCAAAGAGAAATATCGCGGCTACGCCGTCTGAAGCTAGCACAGCCAACGGATCAGCCCTGGCTACTTGCCATCCTGGCCGTCATGTTTTTAGTGGCTGCTC
>NZ_JAWJBQ010000532.1:0-266 GCF_046535955.1 Pseudoalteromonas sp. SIMBA_162
GAATAAGCCAGGATTTTTTATCCATTGCTGTACCACCATCAGCCGCTAAATTCTCCGATATATGGTTAAGGTGATAACTATTAGAGCCAATGGAAACACCATCACCGTTGTTCTCTCAGACAAACTGAGATTTGCTAGTTCGTAACCTTGTGGTCAAATTTCTGTTTCGACGCAATTTTGTTTCAACGAAACTCTCGACAGATTACAACTCATAGATCTACAAAAACTAAGTGATATATAATTATAACATAGGACAACTTACAGAG
>NZ_JAWJBQ010000533.1:0-266 GCF_046535955.1 Pseudoalteromonas sp. SIMBA_162
GCCGGCGTGACCGGCTTGTCTTCGCGGATGCGATCGTCCGTGCTGGCCAGCGCCTTCTCGATCAGCGGCATGGACCACTGATAATGCGCGAAGCTCTCTTCCGTCTCGGGGAACAGCATCTGGAACAGACCAAACTCACGCAGGAGATGGAAGGTTTCCAGTGCATAGCCGGACATGAACAGCTTGAGCACTTCCTCGAACATGCGCGCCGGCGGAATCTGCAGCAGCAGCGGGGCCAGTTCGTACATCGGTTCGGCCGTGGCCTC
>NZ_JAWJBQ010000534.1:0-266 GCF_046535955.1 Pseudoalteromonas sp. SIMBA_162
GCCCTTCTGTGCCAACCGCGACGTGATTGGCTTTAACTGGATTGCCCCTAAGCAGGGCGAGTTCTGCCGCGCCTGCGCGATGACCGCCCTAGCCCCAGACCCTTCCATTTCCGATGCGATACCTAACTGGGCGCAAACCGAGGCGGCCAAGCGCTGGGTGCTTGATAACCTGGGCCGCTGGCACTGGTTTCGCCCGGAAGACCCCGGCGCGCCGCCGGTGTTTCATATGCTGGCGGAAGGCGACACCCCGGTGCCCATGGGGCACG
>NZ_JAWJBQ010000535.1:0-266 GCF_046535955.1 Pseudoalteromonas sp. SIMBA_162
GTATCTAAGCTTGCCAGGAGATTCCGCAAGACGTACGCGGACTCGGGCCGAAGTACCGCATGCCAGCGGGGCGCTGCGCCGGGACTTTCGTTGCGCGCCGCACAGCGATTTCGAGCATTCCCCTCCCGGGGAATGCGAGTTTTTTTGCTCCGGCGCATGCATTTCATGGAGCCGCCACCATATCCCTTTTGCCATCAGCCTGACCGGCCCGCCTTCCCGCCACGCCCACGCCTCCCCTGACTTTCCGCGCCCCCACTCCCGCCGAC
>NZ_JAWJBQ010000536.1:0-265 GCF_046535955.1 Pseudoalteromonas sp. SIMBA_162
CGCCGTCTTCCATCTTGAGGAGCAATTCCGCAAACCCCGGTCGCTGGTCCGCGCTGACGCTGCCGGATATGCTCTCCGTAATGACCCGGCGCTTGTCGACGGAGAAGCCAGCTGCCTCGATCTCACGAAGTTGGTTAGCTGCAGTCTGATCAGTCGTGCTGACGCGAGCGTATGCGAAGGTCCGTGACATGCTGCACTCTCAATGTGTACGAAATGGATGTACGAATCATACCGTATGTACGTAAATCATCAAGCCTTATTTTCG
>NZ_JAWJBQ010000537.1:0-265 GCF_046535955.1 Pseudoalteromonas sp. SIMBA_162
CACGTTGATAAACAAGGAGAAGTCAGACCAGTCTGTGAAAATCTACCACAGCGCCGCAGGCGTCTGGCCTTTGTGACAGACATAAAAAAAGCCCGGTGGGGGGCACCGGACTGAGCAAGGATCATTCAAGGGAACACTTACTCAGAGTGCGCAATCGGGCTTTGGTTCACTGACACGTGATTGTAAAAAACAATCGACATTCACCGCCAGCATCACTGACGCTATTGGGGCGTACCCATGACCAGTGCTATTGAGCAGTGCCAAT
>NZ_JAWJBQ010000538.1:0-265 GCF_046535955.1 Pseudoalteromonas sp. SIMBA_162
GTTCGTATGGTCCTGGTCAGCCTGGTCATGTGTTCAATGTCGTAAACCAGAATGGTACTATCAGATTCTTAGATGGGCAGACAGGCAAGGTTGTTGATCTAAGTAAGTTCACATCGTTTAAGTTTTTGAGGACTAACTAGTGATAACTTTTGAAGAATCCATGGAGATGATCAGTAATCATTTGAGTAAGTCTCCAATGCCGCTGGTGATAACATACTCTGAAGGGTTTCCTGATGGGTGGCTATTTTGCTTCAACTCTAAACAG
>NZ_JAWJBQ010000539.1:0-265 GCF_046535955.1 Pseudoalteromonas sp. SIMBA_162
GTATCAGCAGCTCGTTGCCGCTCAGACTGCAGAGCACCACCGTTTCCTCGGTGGAGCCGCTCACCGCCTCCAGAAACGACTTGGCATGCGTGGTGATATCGAGCTGGCTAGGGCGCGCCAGCCGCATCAGCGCAGAGCCGAGCCGTATCCCGCCATGGCCGTGGATTTCCAGCAGGTCTTCCTGGGCCAGCGCATCGACCAGCCGCTTGACGGTCGAGCGCGGCAGATCGTTCCTGGCGGCGATCTCCCCCAGGCTCATGCCCTG
>NZ_JAWJBQ010000540.1:0-265 GCF_046535955.1 Pseudoalteromonas sp. SIMBA_162
GCTTGAGCATGTCCTCGCGCGACTGGCGCATCACCGGTGCCTGGATCGCCACGCCGATGTTGGAAGGCCCATCGGGATTGGGCGCCAGCACCGCGATGCACACCAGGCCGGGCAGGAATTCCTCATCATCCAGCGCGAAGCCCTGCTGGCGGACCTGCTCGATCTCGGCCTCGACGGACTCGATGTCAGTCAGGGTATTGCGCGTCATCGCGTTCAGCGGCGTGCCTGTCAGCAGGCGGCGGCGCTGGGCGGGCGGCATCTGGGC
>NZ_JAWJBQ010000541.1:0-265 GCF_046535955.1 Pseudoalteromonas sp. SIMBA_162
GGCGTATCGAGCAGCGGACGCAATTTAGCAGCGATTGCCTCGCGCGCCCGGAAGATCCGCGAGCGGACCGTCCCGATCGGACAATCCATCATTTCCGCGATCTCTTCGTAGCTCAGGCCCTCGATCTCGCGCAGCGTAATCGCCTGGCGCAACTCTTCGGGCAGGACGGCCATTGCAGCGTTGACCGTCTCGGCAATCTGCTTGCTCATCAACATCGACTCAGGCGTGTTGATATCCCTTAGTTGGTCTGCGTCGGAGAAAGTTT
>NZ_JAWJBQ010000542.1:0-265 GCF_046535955.1 Pseudoalteromonas sp. SIMBA_162
TACGCGTCTCCCTCGGTAGTGGTGTCATCGGCGGCGAGCAGCTCATCACGCAGCGCCTGCGGGGCCAGCGGGAAGCCGGCGGCCTTGCGCGAATCGTAATAGGCGTGGGCCACATCACGGGCGAGAGTGCGCACGCGCAGGATGTAGCGCTGACGCTCGGTGACGGAGATGGCGTGACGCGCATCCAGCAGGTTGAAGGTATGTGATGCCTTCAGGACCTGCTCGTAGGCCGGCAGCGGCAGGTTGGCGGTCAGCAGCTTCTGGC
>NZ_JAWJBQ010000543.1:0-265 GCF_046535955.1 Pseudoalteromonas sp. SIMBA_162
GTTCACTCACTTCCAATCACGGAAGAAGTATATAAAGAGATGGATGAAATGTTGAAGTAGAGGCGTTTATAAGGAATTACGGGGATGTCAGTACTTAAACATCCCCTTATTCCTTATTTCATGTTCAACTGTTTCCGAACTTTCTCCATTATTCGTTGACGGCGTTTTTTTAACGTTGAAATGCTGATTCCTTGTTTTTCCGCCAATGCTTCATAGGTATAGCCAGATACATATAGGTGATTAAGTAGTTCAAATTCATCCTTTG
>NZ_JAWJBQ010000544.1:0-265 GCF_046535955.1 Pseudoalteromonas sp. SIMBA_162
GGCACCGCCTCAGTCTTCCGCCCGCTCCAGCAGCAACATCGATTCCAGATGTGCCGTGTGAACGAACATGTCCGCCATCAGGGCACGCGTGACGCGATAACCGGCGTTCTGCAACAGCCGTGCATCACGCATCAACGTGGTCGGGTCACAGGCGATGTACAGCACACGCTGCGGCACTCGGCTGACCCTCCCAGCATGCAGATCACGTGCCAGCTCCTCGCAGAGAGGCTGAGCGCCATCACGCGGTGGGTCTAGTACCAGAAGG
>NZ_JAWJBQ010000545.1:0-265 GCF_046535955.1 Pseudoalteromonas sp. SIMBA_162
GGGATGAGTTTTGTGCACGATATTCATAAATTCACCTGTTTGGTGCCAAAAGCTGGCTGGCATATTTTTGATTGAGCATATTTGGTGCGGCTTATATTCAAAACGATATCGAGATTTCCTTTTGACTGAACGATGGCAACGCACGGCACCGATGTTTCGTGTGATTGCCTTCTTTGCTGGCACATCAATTGCACTACCTCAGTCGGTATAACAAGTACAACAAGATACGAGGGAATGTCGTGAACAAGAAAATGGCTGCCGCAAT
>NZ_JAWJBQ010000546.1:0-265 GCF_046535955.1 Pseudoalteromonas sp. SIMBA_162
GTTGGAACAACTGTATGGAAAATTGAAGAAAAGAAAGTATTTATTTCGAATGAAACCATAAAAGAGATTGAAGCAAAAGCGATCTTACTTGCAACTGGCGCAATCGAAAAAGCATTACCCCTACCAGGATGGCAAAAGGTAGGAGTCGTTACTGTTGGTGCAGCCCAAACATTTACAAATTTGCATAATGTTAAAATTGGTGAAAATGTGGTCTTTGTTGGTATTGACCCACTATCTATTTCTGTAGCGATTGAAATGAAACATG
>NZ_JAWJBQ010000547.1:0-265 GCF_046535955.1 Pseudoalteromonas sp. SIMBA_162
CAACTGATGAGACATTAGTAAAAGCTACTAAACTAATTTCACATATGTCACAGCAAATCCAAAAAGGTAATGAGTATGAAAATGTTGTAGCTGCTTTTAGTGCTGGATTACGTAAAGCTATGGGATATGAAAAGCCAGTAAAAACTGTATACCGATTAGGTGATTGGATTGAAAACACAGAAACACCTAGAAAAGTAGCGTTTTACAACTGGTTAGATGAAAGAGAATAGTATTGTTAAAAACAGTGGTAATACACCGCTTAATT
>NZ_JAWJBQ010000548.1:0-265 GCF_046535955.1 Pseudoalteromonas sp. SIMBA_162
GGACGAAAAGCCGGCACGCTTCACCGACATTTGCGTTAGCGGACTTGTCCGGAACGGACGGCCAGCCTGCAGGGCATCACAAAACGCGCGAGTATACCCGACCCCTTCCCGGCAGAGGGCACCGACAATGGACCGCTGGTAACCTTTAGAACCGCTCAAATCGGCACCGCGGCTGGCTTGAGCGCGCAAGAAAGCCTAGAATTCAGCATCGTTTATTCCCCAAGGTAGCCGTCAATGTCCTTCGCTGAGCAACTAACCCGCCTGC
>NZ_JAWJBQ010000549.1:0-265 GCF_046535955.1 Pseudoalteromonas sp. SIMBA_162
GGTCACTGCCGCCTCACAGGCGGTCTGGGCATGAAACTCGGCAGGGAAACTGACCTTGAACAACACGTTTTCCATCACATAGCTGCCCAAGGCCTGAGGCAGACGCAGCTCGTACTGCCCGGCAGGCTTGAGCGCCAAGTCTTTGTTGGTATGACTGAACGATACGTCGTAGAACCCCCACTGCGGCGCCGTGAGCACGCCCGGCACGCCCATCTCGCCGCGCAGGGCGATATCGGCCAGGCGCACGCCCCGGCTGGAAGCATCG
>NZ_JAWJBQ010000550.1:0-265 GCF_046535955.1 Pseudoalteromonas sp. SIMBA_162
GGTATCAAGCCGCCTACTTTGCTGATTATTGGCAGCGTTGTGTCGCTACATCAAACGCTGTCTTGGTTCGAGGCGGATCATGGTACGGCGGTTGGATTTTCAGATGGCAAGCATGCGCGTTTAACGCAAGGGTAAATGTTTTGAGTGCCATGCTGGGTGGCGTTATGACCCGCGCTGTGTATGCTAGTAACGATAAGATTCATAAAACGACGATTTGATCACCATCGTGCTACTTGTCACTAATGCTGCTGTTATCAGCAGCATT
>NZ_JAWJBQ010000551.1:0-265 GCF_046535955.1 Pseudoalteromonas sp. SIMBA_162
GTCGCCTATACCATGCTTTCCTACTGGCCAATGCTGCTCAAGGTTCGCTATCCAGCCGAGTTCTTCGCCTCGGGCATGTCCATTCTGGATTCTGACCGTATGCCTGGCCTCGTGGCTGACGAGGCACGTTTCAATCTCCGTGTCGGCCCGCCTGACATCAACACCTCCACCGACAAGTTCGAGGTGCTGACTGATCCGGCGACAGGACATTCCCTGCTGGTGGCTCCGTTCAACTCTGTTGCCAACATCAGCGAGAAGGGTGCAG
>NZ_JAWJBQ010000552.1:0-265 GCF_046535955.1 Pseudoalteromonas sp. SIMBA_162
GTGATTACCCAGACCGAGCCGATCAACGTCGCCTTCACCCTGCCGGAAACCGAGCTGAGCACCGTGCTGGAACGCTACCTCAGCGGCGCCATCCTGCCGGTCGAGGCCTGGGACCGCAGTGACAGCAAGCTGCAGTCCCCTGGCGTGCTGGGCAGCATCGACAACCAGATCGACATTACGACCGGTACGCTCAAGTTCAAGGGCCGCTTCGAGAACAAGGACCTCGCCCTGTTCCCCAACCAGTTCGTCAACGTGCGCCTGCTAG
>NZ_JAWJBQ010000553.1:0-265 GCF_046535955.1 Pseudoalteromonas sp. SIMBA_162
GTTGCCTCGGCGGAGGCGGCAGATGTTCTGGCAGACGATGTGTGTGCAGTCGCTGACTCGTGTGCCTGTACGGCAGGCGTGAGGCAGGCAGCCATGACGGTGGTCAGGCCGATGGCGCAGGAAAGTCGTGTGAGTCGCAAGGGAGACTCCTTGTGTGATCGGCTGGCGGCAGACGCCGCTGGCCAGAGACGAGATGACAGCCCCTGGCGGGGAGGGGCTGTCGGTGGGTAGGCAAGCGTTACGTGTGGAGACGAGTGTCCTGTCG
>NZ_JAWJBQ010000554.1:0-264 GCF_046535955.1 Pseudoalteromonas sp. SIMBA_162
GGCGGCTGATGCGTCGGCATTGGCGTAACGTGTTGTTTTCATTATTTTATATACCATATCGAGACATATTGTCTCATAATCATGGTATCAAAATCTGGATTCGTCAAATACGAAACGTATTGTCTCAATATCTTTGCCAAAGCTGAAAAAGTGCCCTACATTGAGATTTGAATCGCCGGTAACGGTACTTTTCGTCTCGTTATACGACCAACTATGTAAGACGAACTAGCGAGAACGACACAGACTGCCATCAATGGCAGCCAC
>NZ_JAWJBQ010000555.1:0-264 GCF_046535955.1 Pseudoalteromonas sp. SIMBA_162
AGTACGTTGTCGATCACTTCACCTTCCGGCGTTTCCGGCTGCGGCTCGGCATCGCGAGCGGCACGCTGAAGCTCTTCATCCATCGGGGTCTGCGGGTCCTGAGCCATGCTGATCTCCTGCGGGCCGGCGTCTATGCGCCATTGCCCTGATTCGTGGCCTGCTGAGCTTGTCGCGAAGCATCACGCGCACTGGCTGACAGACAGGCCATGAGTTGCCTTGAGAGGCAGCAAGGCCAGGCCATTGCTGCCGACTGAAAGTGTCAGT
>NZ_JAWJBQ010000556.1:0-264 GCF_046535955.1 Pseudoalteromonas sp. SIMBA_162
CGGGCGATGCAGTTGTTCTCGGTACGGATGCGCACCCGCCCGACCACTTC
Source organism: Pseudoalteromonas sp. SIMBA_162 (assembly GCF_046535955.1). NCBI lineage: Bacteria > Pseudomonadati > Pseudomonadota > Gammaproteobacteria > Alteromonadales > Pseudoalteromonadaceae > Pseudoalteromonas > Pseudoalteromonas sp. SIMBA_162. The sequence continues at coordinate 51 of NZ_JAWJBQ010000556.1, forward strand.
CATGCGGCTGTTGCCAAACTCGTCGAGACGCCTCTGGTTGAGGTCGTCGGTGGTGGCCCGCAGGCGCTGGCCCTGGTCCAGCAGGCGCTTGTGCAGCACCTCATAGGCGCCGCCTTCGGCGACAGCCTTGTCCAATACGTCCTGCGGGGGAGTTGCGACTTGAGCGTCCGACATCGTGGCCTTCCTGGATCTACGGCGGTGTGCAAAAAAGCGG
>NZ_JAWJBQ010000557.1:0-264 GCF_046535955.1 Pseudoalteromonas sp. SIMBA_162
GTCAGCGTCTTCGTCCGGACGGTCGATATACGGCGGCAGCGGCATATGGCCGATGCTGTTGAGAATATCCAGCACCGAGCGTTCATCATTAAATTCGACTTCAAACAGTGCGCCGTGGCGCGCGGTCATTGTTGCGTTAATACTTTCGTCATCGCCCAGCAGCAGTTCTGCGCCAGGTTTTGGCGCTTTCGAGGCGCGAATATGCGCAAGAATGCGTTTGTCGTCGAGCATCCGTTCAACCAGCACTTCAATCTTGCCGCCGCT
>NZ_JAWJBQ010000558.1:0-264 GCF_046535955.1 Pseudoalteromonas sp. SIMBA_162
GATCACCTACACCATCACCCTGACCAACAAAGACGGCCTGCCGATCAACAACCATGGCGCGCTGACCTTCACGCTGAGCGACGGTAAAACCGTCATCACCGTACCGGCCAATGGCACCAGCGGTTCGATCACCGTCACTGCTCCGGACAACGTCTACGTTGGCAGCAACCCAGCGGTGGTCAACTCCATCGCGACCGTTGCGGGTGCTGATGTTGGCAAGTTCGAGCAACTGACCCTGGACAAGACCCCGGTCAGCACCACCGT
>NZ_JAWJBQ010000559.1:0-264 GCF_046535955.1 Pseudoalteromonas sp. SIMBA_162
CCGTGAGCGGCGAAGTGATCCAGACGTTTGGTCAAGGCAGTTTGCAGGTCAGCAAAGCGGCGAATGTCGGTATCGGAAACTTCGCCCAGCTTCGCCATGTAGTCGTTAAAGGTCGCCTGTTCGATGTTGAAGGCTTTGTCCGGACGCCAGCTCGGCAGCACTTTGATGGTGAAAGAGCCGTCTTTGGCGATCTCTGCGTGATGCTCCAGAGAATCGATCGGGTCATCGGTGGTGCCGACCATTTTCACGTTCATCTGCTGCATG
>NZ_JAWJBQ010000560.1:0-264 GCF_046535955.1 Pseudoalteromonas sp. SIMBA_162
GAGCGGAAACGGGCGTAAGCCATGCTGGAAATGAACAGCCCCAGCGCCGCCAGTGCTTCCAGTACGCCGATGACGGCGTGGCCAGGCACACCGGCCAGCATCACGCCCTGCATGATGTAGAGCAGGCTGACGAACGCCAGCCAGACATGACCACGTGCCCGGCGGGTGAAGATGGCGGGCAGAAACAGTGCGATGGGTAGCAGGCGGATCAACAGCGGCAGCAGGCCGCTGTTCTCGCTCTGTGCCATCAGCTGAATGCCGCCG
>NZ_JAWJBQ010000561.1:0-264 GCF_046535955.1 Pseudoalteromonas sp. SIMBA_162
TTCGTACCCTTACTGAACTGGGGCTTGTAATAGATACTGTAATAAAAAATGGAGCAAATTCTATTTCGCAACTTACGTTTAAATTAGAGAATGAAGAAACTTATTATAAAGGTGCTCTACAATTAGCACTACAAAACGCGAATGAGAAGGTTCAAGCGCTAGCAGTTTCTTTACGATTGTCCCATTTACCAATTGCGATTGAAATTGTAGAGGAAAGCGTTAGTGGTCCAATTTTATATAAAACTTATGCGATGTCTGCTGAAT
>NZ_JAWJBQ010000562.1:0-264 GCF_046535955.1 Pseudoalteromonas sp. SIMBA_162
GGATTACGGCATGGTCTTCGTCGGTGGCCGTTATTTGTGCAGCTACGCCCGTGTCAGTGGGGGCGATGCCTGGAATACCACCATCCATGACGGTGGCAAGTACGCACCCTTCGAGCCCTCCGAGGAGCTGATCGCGCTGGCGCAGCGTGCCCAGGCGCCGTTCAAGCTCGACTTCACCACCGTCGATGTCGCGCTGACCGCCGATGGCCCGATCATCTTCGAAGTCTCGGCCTTCGGTGGCTTCCGCGGGGCGCTGGAAGGTGC
>NZ_JAWJBQ010000563.1:0-264 GCF_046535955.1 Pseudoalteromonas sp. SIMBA_162
TAAAATTTATAAGGTACGTTTTTAATAACGTACAATTTTTCATTATCCAGATACTTATAATCTCTTGTTAATGTTTGAATCGTCATAACCCCCATTACCATTGCAAGAGTTATTCCCATCAAAATTAACAGTAATCATAACGTACAAGGTTAAAAGGAGATATTTGTTAAGATATATACTTCAACAATTGGGGCTTTATTTTAAGAAGCACAGTAAATAATACCGAATAACGCTCAGTAGTTTGAACTTCATCCCAATTGTTAG
>NZ_JAWJBQ010000564.1:0-264 GCF_046535955.1 Pseudoalteromonas sp. SIMBA_162
GCTTATGACTGATCCGTCTGGGCATCTTCCTTGCCCGGGAAGACCAGACTGGCGAGCACGCCACCGAGGATCAGCACCAGGACGACGCCCATGCTGATCTGATGGTCGATGTGGTACAGGCCGAGCGCCGAGCCACCGAGTTTGGCGGCGATGAACACCAGCACCAGCGCCACAGCCTTTTCGAGATGCACCAGGAACTTCGCGGCTGCCGCCAGCATGAAGTACAGGTTGCGCAGGCCGAGGATGGCGAAGATGACAGAGGCG
>NZ_JAWJBQ010000565.1:0-264 GCF_046535955.1 Pseudoalteromonas sp. SIMBA_162
GAGATGATGAAGCGACGCTGCGCTCGCGCTACAGCGTATAGGTCGCGTGACCCTTGCCAAGCATGCCGGCCAGGTGGTTCTCGATATGATCGCGCACCTGGCGGTCCTCTTCACTGAAGTGGATGCCGATCCCGGCAATGCGTCGGCCACTGACGCCCTGCGGGGAAATCCATACCACGCGCCCGGTGACCGGAATGCGCTCGGATTCCTCAGGCAGGGTCAGCAGCAGATAGACTTCCTGGCCCATGGTGTAGCGCTCGGTAG
>NZ_JAWJBQ010000566.1:0-264 GCF_046535955.1 Pseudoalteromonas sp. SIMBA_162
GCATGACCGGCATCACCTTCGCCGGCCTGTCCGCGGTGGCACTGGTGACGCGCAAGGACTTCTCGTTCCTGAGCAACTTCCTGTTCGCCGGCGCCATCGTGCTGATTCTGGCGATGCTGGCAGCGATGATCTTCAACATCAGTGGCTTGGCACTGGCTGTCTCCGCCGGCTTCGTGCTGTTCGCCTCCGCGGCGATCCTGTTCGAGACCAGCCAGATCATCCACGGCGGGCAGACCAACTACCTGCTGGCGACGGTGAGCCTGT
>NZ_JAWJBQ010000567.1:0-264 GCF_046535955.1 Pseudoalteromonas sp. SIMBA_162
CGTACGGGGAAAATAGTCGATCCATCACGCGCCCTAATCCGGCGAGACTGAATTGGACGAAACGCTGCTCGTCGATCACGAGCCGGACCTCCAATCCTTGGACGAACGCTGAAGCCGGCTTGCCTGGCATCCAGCGCCGCACCCTTTCAGTCGAGAGGGACACGAGCGCGTCGAATCGCCGGCCGGCGTCGGGCGCAAACATGCCGAAGCGAGTGCACAGCCGCTTGAGCTCATTGAGGCCTTCGGCGTTCAGCCGCGCTGCCT
>NZ_JAWJBQ010000568.1:0-264 GCF_046535955.1 Pseudoalteromonas sp. SIMBA_162
GAAGTTCACGGTGATCGACTCGGTGCTGTCGGAAGAGGCGGTGCTGGGCTTCGAATACGGTTACTCGACCGCCGAGCCGAACACGCTCGTGCTGTGGGAAGCGCAGTTCGGCGACTTCGTCAACGGCGCGCAGGTCGTGATCGACCAGTTCATCTCGTCGGGCGAAGTGAAGTGGGGCCGCGTGTCGGGCCTGACGATGCTGCTGCCGCACGGGTACGAAGGCCAGGGCCCGGAACACTCGTCGACCCGAATCGAGCGTTTCCT
>NZ_JAWJBQ010000569.1:0-264 GCF_046535955.1 Pseudoalteromonas sp. SIMBA_162
GCATCAGCAGCAGGCGTTTCATAGCTCACCCCCTTGGGCTTTGGCGTCCACCTTCTGCACCTGCATGCCGGGGTGCAGCAACTGCCCGCCAGTGACCACCACGGTTTCGCCGCCCTTCAGGCCGCTGGCGACCACAATCTTGCCGGTGAGGTAACGGCTGACGTCGACTTTGCGCAATTCCACCTTGTCGCCCTCGCCCACCACCCACACAGCGGGCTCATGCAGGGCCTTGGTCAGCGCCGACCACGGCAGTTCGATGCTGGG
>NZ_JAWJBQ010000570.1:0-264 GCF_046535955.1 Pseudoalteromonas sp. SIMBA_162
GTGTGGTTTCACGGCTTCAACAATCAGGGCCATCCGCTGCCGCCGCATTGGGTCAGCACGCGAATCGATGCGATCGCGGAGACGCGAAACGAGATGGACAGCGAGGGGGGTTACCTGCTCGAATTCACGGACCGCGACGGCATCCTGAAACGGTGGGCGGTGCCGGCCGGCTTGTTTGCCGGCGACGGTACGGAGCTGCGGCGGCTGCTGCTCGATATCGGCGTAAAGCTTCGCGTGACGCAGATCGCCCGCACGCAGATCGCT
>NZ_JAWJBQ010000571.1:0-264 GCF_046535955.1 Pseudoalteromonas sp. SIMBA_162
CGGCGAGCAGTCGGACCGCTTCGGCCAGGTGGTTTGCGAGGGCTGCTTCGAGACATTGGTGGCGCGTCTCGGGCGCCTCGACGTACTGGTCTGCATGCCGCCTCAGGCCATGGCCGGGCAGTCGCTGGAAGCCTGCCTGGTCGCGCAGGTCGCCGGCCCTGGCGCCTTGCTCAAGGCGGCCTGTGCGCGCATGCTGCGCCACGGCGGACGCTTGCTGGCCGTGGCACCACCGCTGCCTTCGCAGCCGTCCTCGTCGCTGTCCTC
>NZ_JAWJBQ010000572.1:0-263 GCF_046535955.1 Pseudoalteromonas sp. SIMBA_162
GGTCAGACTGGCCAGCATCGGTACCGCCAGCACGGTCTGTGGCGCCGGTGCGATGGCCTGATCGAAGACCACCAGCTCGTCGCGACGCGCATCGAGATTCGGCGTCGTGGCGCGGGAATAGCCATATAGCGACAGCTGATCGCGGCGCTGGGATTCGCCGATGATCAGGACGAAGACGGCATCATCCGACACCTCGGGGCTACGCGAGACGCCACCGAAATCATAGTCATCCGCCATCAGCGCCTTGTAGCGCTCCTTCTCCC
>NZ_JAWJBQ010000573.1:0-263 GCF_046535955.1 Pseudoalteromonas sp. SIMBA_162
GGAAGCCTTGACCAAGGCACGCCACAAGGCACAACTGATGGCCGAGACTCTCGGCGCGACTCTGGGCAGCGTGCAGTCGATCAATGAGTCCTCACACAGCCCACGCCCGCAGATGATGGCAATGCGTGCCGACATGGCAGAGGCCAAGAGCAGCGGCAGCGAATACCGCCCCGGCGAGCTGAGCCTCGAGAGCAGCGTTCAGGTCAGCTGGCATATCAAGTCTGCCGATTGAGACAGTCGCGCAAAACGTGAGCGAGTGATCA
>NZ_JAWJBQ010000574.1:0-263 GCF_046535955.1 Pseudoalteromonas sp. SIMBA_162
CATTTATTCAATCTTTCGGGAATGTAATGTCAGTTATCGTAGATTGTTTTACTGCGGTAGGGCAATTTATTATCAAGCTAAATGAAATGAATCCAGCTATATCTACTACTATAGGTTGGTTTATTTTATTATCAGCAGCGTTGTTACCTTTGCTTTCTCCACTGGCTATAGGGGTATCACGTGCGGGAAGCTTTGCGGTAGCGTTTAACACTCTTTGGATGGCTATTGGGCCGCTAATCACAGGCTTTCTTGCAGTTATCGGT
>NZ_JAWJBQ010000575.1:0-263 GCF_046535955.1 Pseudoalteromonas sp. SIMBA_162
GTTTGCGTCGATGCAATAGAGTTGATCGCGCAGCACCTGCAACTGTGGGAACGCGGCGCGAAACTCGGCTTCGTGACGCCAGTGCACGACCACCTTGTGCCCCCGTAACAACCCGCACGCGGCCAACAGGAAGGCGCCATTGTCGACCCCCACCAGCTTGACCCCGGCTTTGCCGGCCTGCCTGAGCAAGGTTTGGTAGCGCGGCGCCAACGCAGCTGTAGCCATTGCATTGCGGCCGCCGAACACCACCAGGTAGTCGAAAC
>NZ_JAWJBQ010000576.1:0-263 GCF_046535955.1 Pseudoalteromonas sp. SIMBA_162
CTGCCTGGCTGGCGACCATCGCCGAGCACCTGTTCCCGCTGATGCTGTGGTTGGGGCTGGGGACGCGCTTCGCGGCGCTGGGGCTTGCCGTCATGACGCTGACCATCCAGCTGTTCGTCTATCCCCATGCCTGGGTGACCCACGGCCTGTGGCTGTCCAGCCTGCTGGTGCTGGTATTGCAGGGGCCGGGACGCCTGTCGCTCGATCAGCTGATTCGCTCACGCATCGCCTGAGGCCGTCATTCGGCTGAGTCGTTCGGTGAG
>NZ_JAWJBQ010000577.1:0-263 GCF_046535955.1 Pseudoalteromonas sp. SIMBA_162
GCTGCGCCTTCACGCCTTGCTCCTTGTACGGATGCTTGACGAGCCGCATTTCCGTGACGAGGTCGGCCGCATCGATCAGTGCATCGGGCGCATGCCGGCCCGTGACGACGACGTGCACCGACTCCGGCCGCGCGACGAGCGTCGCGAGCACTTCGTCGAGCGGCAGATATTCGTACTTCAGCACGGTGTTCAGCTCGTCGAGGATCACCATCCGGTACTCGCCGCTTTCGATCATCCGGCGCGCCTCGTCCCAGCCCTTGCGG
>NZ_JAWJBQ010000578.1:0-263 GCF_046535955.1 Pseudoalteromonas sp. SIMBA_162
GGGTTTTGTATCCGTCCATCCGGATGGCCGAATAATGGGCGAACAGGTCATCGGATTTACCTTCCTCATTGATGAATCCATAGCCCTTGGCATTGTTGAACCACTTGACTTTACCGCTTGCCATCCCTATGTCCCTCTGCAAAGGACTCCATCACTGGAGTATCATCCACTTCATCCGCATACGAACCTTGCGAAAAATCTGGTTGACTGCGCGGATCTTTATCGACCACGGTGGGTTCTTATTGGTTGTAACACCGTTTTGC
>NZ_JAWJBQ010000579.1:0-263 GCF_046535955.1 Pseudoalteromonas sp. SIMBA_162
GCGCCTGCCTGAAAATCACCGCTTTATCCCCCGGTTAATCAACCAATAGCCGTCATATCGCAGAAGTTCGCATAAACGCCGACTTGGTTCCCTATTTGCATCCTTTTCTTGTACAGGTTTATACATCTCGGGAAATTCCCCGGCATGCGTCGCCTGGGCCGACGGTTGGAAGCCGGCTGGTCTTCATGAACCTGCATTCAAGGAGCTGAAATGGCTGACGCGGGCAATGTTCTACAGCGTGGCCTGAGCACCCGGCACATCCG
>NZ_JAWJBQ010000580.1:0-263 GCF_046535955.1 Pseudoalteromonas sp. SIMBA_162
GAGTCGCTCTGGTTCCCCAATATCGACGCCGGTATCGAAGGTGTGCGGTTGCTGGAGTGCTGTGTGGAATCGTCTGACAACGAGAATCGCTGGGTCGCGTTCTGACCTGACTGCCGGCATCTGGAGCGCCTCACTCTGACGCTATCACCGCCATGGATTGGTGGTTTCTGTGAGGTCGCTTCGCCATTGCGCCACTGACGATGGTTATTTCAAAAGACAACGACAACACCAAAGAGAAAGACATCCTCATGCAAATCAAGCTT
>NZ_JAWJBQ010000581.1:0-263 GCF_046535955.1 Pseudoalteromonas sp. SIMBA_162
GGCTTTACGCAAGCCTAATTTTTCCATAACCGCACCTTGATGCTGCTCTTCAATATCAACCGTCATGGTTTCATAAGGTTCCATTTTCTTACCATCTTCGTACTTGATGATAACTTCTGGACGAGAAACGGCTAATTCAAAACCTTCACGACGCATGTTTTCAATAAGAACACCTAAGTGAAGCTCACCACGGCCAGATACGCGGAAACGATCCGGGTTGTCAGTCTCTTCAACGCGTAATGCTACGTTATGAACCAGCTCTT
>NZ_JAWJBQ010000582.1:0-263 GCF_046535955.1 Pseudoalteromonas sp. SIMBA_162
GACCTCGATAAAACTTCACTTCCTCAAAAGATAGCAGTATATACCTGCATTACCAACTTACTTCAACAAGCAAATCTAAATCCTCAAAATATTATCCTCCGATTAGCATGCAATATCCCCATAAATATGTACAAGGATGCTCAGTTAAAACAAAAGTATAAGAGTTTCCTTGAAAACAATGGAGATAAAATATTCCTTATCTTGAATCAAAACCCTTTTATTTTCACACTAACAGATATTACTATAGCGTTCGAAGGCATGGG
>NZ_JAWJBQ010000583.1:0-263 GCF_046535955.1 Pseudoalteromonas sp. SIMBA_162
TGCCTCGCGATCGCTCGAGCGTTCCCGCACCCAATAATCTCCCGTGGCGGTGTGCTCCTTTTTCCAGAAAGGCGCCCGCGACTTGAGGTGGTCCATCAGGAAGTCACAGCCGGCAAAGGCCGCCTGACGATGCGCACTGGCGACCAGCACCAGTACGATATTGTCGCCGGGCTCGAGCCGTCCGACACGGTGAATGATGCGCACCCCGGTGAGCGGGAAGCGCTCGCGCGCCTCTGTGATCAAGCGCTCGAGGCTACGCTCCG
>NZ_JAWJBQ010000584.1:0-263 GCF_046535955.1 Pseudoalteromonas sp. SIMBA_162
GCGGAAATTGATTTCCAGGTGCGTGATTCGCAGACCGCGATCAAGGTCTTTACCACCCGCCCCGATACGCTGTATGGCGCGACGTTCCTGGTGCTGGCGCCTGAGCATGATGCCGTCGAGGCAATCACCTCAGCGCCTCTCAAGCTTGCAGTGGCCAATTACCGCGAAGAAGCGGCCTTGCGCTCCGAGCGCGAACGGATGGCCAAGGCCGAGCGGATCACCGGCCAGTTCACCGGCGCCTACGCCGTCCACCCCTTGACCGG
>NZ_JAWJBQ010000585.1:0-263 GCF_046535955.1 Pseudoalteromonas sp. SIMBA_162
GGTCCGCGTCGGCCACGCATTGGAAGAGGGCGTGCACATGGGGCCGGCTGTCGATGCCAGACAGCTCGAGTCCAACCTGTCCTGGGTACAGCGCGCCCAGCAAGAGGGGGCAACGTTGGTCTGCGGCGGCGAGCGTGTGGAGTGCGCCACCGAGGGCTACTTCATGAGCCCGGCGCTGCTGGTAAATACCAGCAACGACATGGCCATCAATCGCGAGGAGATCTTCGGTCCCATCGCCTGTGTCATCAAGGTGAGCGACGCAG
>NZ_JAWJBQ010000586.1:0-263 GCF_046535955.1 Pseudoalteromonas sp. SIMBA_162
CACGCACACCAGAACCCAACCGTCGTCCTCGTCGCGCGCCCCCGGCCGGGGCACGAACACCGGCTCGCTGTTCTGGTCGCCGGCCGGCACCGCATACTGCTGGCGCGCGCCCGTCTTCAGGTCGTAGCGCACCACGCCGCGCATCTAGCGGTTGTTGGGCTGCTCCACCGCATAGCCGTAGCGGTAGGCGCGGCCGGTCCGGGCCTCGTTGATGCGCGGCAGCTCGATGCCGGCATTGTCCAGCGCGCGCTCCGTGACGCCGC
>NZ_JAWJBQ010000587.1:0-263 GCF_046535955.1 Pseudoalteromonas sp. SIMBA_162
AACCTGTTATTCTCCGCGACCTTCTCTGACGATATTAAAGCCCTGGCGGAAAAACTGTTGCACAACCCGCTGGAAATCGAAGTGGCACGCCGCAATACCGCGTCTGATCAGGTGACCCAGCACGTTCACTTTGTCGATAAGAAACGCAAACGCGAATTGCTGTCGCACATGATTGGGAAAGGGAACTGGCAGCAGGTGCTGGTGTTTACCCGTACCAAACACGGCGCTAACCATCTGGCTGAACAGCTCAATAAAGATGGCAT
>NZ_JAWJBQ010000588.1:0-262 GCF_046535955.1 Pseudoalteromonas sp. SIMBA_162
CTCTACTCCGCAGATGAGCTGATGGATGCCGATGTCTACCTGCAGAACGATGACAACAACGTGATCGGTGAAGTCGAGGACATCCTGCTCGACGACAACATGCAGGTCGCCGCTCTGGTCGTCGAAAGCGATGACTCCATGGGGCTGGACGAGAACCAGTACGTTGTGGAAACGGGCAAGTTCACCCTCGAGACCGAACAGGGCGATGATCTGGATGCCTTGGAATACCGCATCCACCTCGACATGGATGAGAGCGAGTTCG
>NZ_JAWJBQ010000589.1:0-262 GCF_046535955.1 Pseudoalteromonas sp. SIMBA_162
CGGTGGTGTCAGGAAGTCCCCCATTTCCCTTGAGCAGACGTAGAACCGGCATGACCTGTTATTGATTTGAATCCACTCTAGCATAGCCGCTGATGGCCATTGAACACCATTGTAAGTTTTAGTCTAAAGGCTCTAGAACGGGGCTTTCAGCGCAATCCAGCGGGCTAGAGCTGTTGCTTCGGTCAAGTGGGCTGGCCGGCGCCAGATCGCCCCTCTCTTATATGTGGAGCGCCGCGAAAAAAAACGTTTGGTGGTAAGCTCG
>NZ_JAWJBQ010000590.1:0-262 GCF_046535955.1 Pseudoalteromonas sp. SIMBA_162
CGAGGTGGAGCTGACGGCACAGCCGGGCCAGAGTCCCACGGCCCTGACTACCACGCGCGGTGAGCCGGCGGCCGACAATCGCCATCTGCTCGGCGAGCTGATGCACGAGGAGGTGCGCCGTGTCGCCTCGGGTGAGGGGGATGACGCTCGCCAGCAATGGTGGTTGCTGCAGACATCCTCACGTGACGGGGCCGCGGCCAGCTGGCAGTGGCTGCCGGAGACGCTGCTCGACAGGATGACCTTCCCCAGCCAGGCGCTGATG
>NZ_JAWJBQ010000591.1:0-262 GCF_046535955.1 Pseudoalteromonas sp. SIMBA_162
GTGCCCGGCCCGTGCCGCGCCCAGGGCGCCTGCCGCGCCGGCGAGGCCGAACAGGCCGATCTCGGTGTGGGACAAGGACAGTGGCGGGGCACTCAATGGCAACACCAATGGCGTCCACAGCACGGTGCCGGCGGCGAAGATCAGCCCAGTGGCAGAAGGAGGGCCGCCTGGCGTCCCTGACCGATGCCATCGACGACGCCCAGGACCCCACCAAGCGCCTGGACGCCATCATCGCCGCCAGCGTCGACCCGCGCCTGCAGGC
>NZ_JAWJBQ010000592.1:0-262 GCF_046535955.1 Pseudoalteromonas sp. SIMBA_162
TTACTTCCCCGATGAGCTGGAGCCACGCCCGTACTACCAGCCGGTGCCCCGTGGCCTGGAACTGAAGATTGGCGAGAAGCTGCGCCACTTGGCCGACCTCGATCGCAACAGCCCCCGCCAGCGGAGAAAACCGTGATTGCACTCATTGCCGCCGTCAGCGCGGGCGGTATCGCCGGCACCTTGTTGCGCTTCGCTACCGCCAACTGGGTAGCGGCCCACTGGCCACGTCACTTCTATGCCGGTACGCTGGCGGTCAACCTGG
>NZ_JAWJBQ010000593.1:0-262 GCF_046535955.1 Pseudoalteromonas sp. SIMBA_162
CACCAGGAAAAGCTGGCTGAGAAGAAAGCGGTGGCAGAGGCTTCGCCGGCACATGTCTGGAAGCGGGGCGGCAAGGTGCCGGACACAGTCGCCCGGGATGATGGCCTTCGGGTCGAGAACTGGCAGCAGCACAAGCTCTCGGAACCGGGCGCCAACCAGCGCTGGCTGCAGCTCAAGGATGCCTTCGTGCTGATGAATACCGAAAGCCAAGTCATTGATGAGATCGTGCTCGAGCAGTGATGCCTCGGGTAGCGATGACATT
>NZ_JAWJBQ010000594.1:0-262 GCF_046535955.1 Pseudoalteromonas sp. SIMBA_162
CGATGGGCGGGGACTTCGGTCCCCGCGCTACGTTACGGGGCACGGCCAGTGCGCTGTTGCGAGACTCGCAACTCAGCGCCATCCTGGTCGGCCCGCAGCATCTACTGGATGCCGAGTTAGACTCCCTCCCTGCTTCACTCTCCCGTGTTCGTGATCGCCTTCAGACACTCGCTGTCGACGGCATTGTCGCGTCTGATGCTCGCCCGTCCCGCGTTGTGCGCAGCCGCGAGCCCAGCAGCATGTCTCAGGCCCTGGGCCTGGT
>NZ_JAWJBQ010000595.1:0-262 GCF_046535955.1 Pseudoalteromonas sp. SIMBA_162
GGCGAGCAGATGTCGATCTGCCAAACCCCGGATGCTTTGTCTCTGCGGATTGACATGGTGAATCTCCGTCGACCTGCAGCGATAGCCGGGTCACATTGTTGCTTTTCTGCCCCAGCAGGGCAAGTTGGGATGGCCAGACGCGCCAGGCGCGACCGCCCGGCAGTCTGAAGCCGATCTGTTTTCGGCTGGCGAACACGGTTTGGTAGGACAGTCCCAACCGCTTCGCCGCCTCCCGTAGGGAGATGGCGATTTCTTCGGTCAT
>NZ_JAWJBQ010000596.1:0-262 GCF_046535955.1 Pseudoalteromonas sp. SIMBA_162
CTTGTCCCCGTTGAGTATCACGCGCACACGCGCCGCTGATTCCATGGTGCCTCCTTGGCGACATGCGGATCGAGCGACAAGCATACTCTGGTCAGGTGCCTTCAATGAACCATCTCTGCCCTGCGGCCCGCCGCGGTTGTCAGCCAGCGAATCCCTCATGCCCGGCCAGTCGCCCTGGGCAGTCGCACCGCGCAGTCTCACCGGCCAGTCATACCGACTAGACGCCCGGCTGACGTCGCGCGCCCAACAGCAGCAAGGGCAG
>NZ_JAWJBQ010000597.1:0-262 GCF_046535955.1 Pseudoalteromonas sp. SIMBA_162
TGCGGGCCCAGCGAGCCGAATGCTGCAGCGCCTGCCGTTCGCTCGGGAAGTAGTCGAGCGAATAGAACTGGTAGCGGCGATCGGCGCAGCGGCTGTCGATCGGCTCGAGCAGCAGGTTGGATGAATAACTGCCGTCGGGCAAGCGATGCGCCGAAGGCTGGATGGCATAGCCGTTGTACTGTTGTGTTTGGTTGTGTTGCATTTTGATTTTAATAATATTCGAGCGCGCGCATGCCGTGCTGAACGGGCGCGGATTTACAGC
>NZ_JAWJBQ010000598.1:0-262 GCF_046535955.1 Pseudoalteromonas sp. SIMBA_162
GCCGGGCCTGACCCAGCGTTTCCCGTGGCTGGCACGCCAGATCGCGCGCCTGGCCATCAAGCGCGAGATGATTGGCGTCAAGGATGTTGCCAGTTTCCAGAGCCGCATCGCCGTCTACATGGCGCGCATGATCCACACCACCACCACCAGCTTCGAGACGGTGGGACTGGAGCGCCTGTCGCCGGACACGCCGTACCTGTTCCTGTCCAACCATCGCGACATCTCGCTGGACCCGGCCTTCGTCAACTACGCCCTCTATCGT
>NZ_JAWJBQ010000599.1:0-262 GCF_046535955.1 Pseudoalteromonas sp. SIMBA_162
CTGCTCGCTGACCTTGGTGATGCGGCCAACCAGGCCACCACCGATGACGACTTCGTCACCCTTGGCCAGATTGCCGATCAGGTTCTTGTGTTCCTTGGCGCGCTTGGACTGCGGACGCCAGAGCAGGAAATAGAAAATGACCACGAAGCCGACCAGCATGACGATCTGGCCGATGGCGCCGCCGCCGGCGACAGCCGCTTCGGCTTCCGCGTGTGCGGCAGGAATCAGGAATTCCAGCATGTGTATCTCCAGAGGTTACGAG
>NZ_JAWJBQ010000600.1:0-262 GCF_046535955.1 Pseudoalteromonas sp. SIMBA_162
GGTGACTCAGGCCAGCGCCTATCTGTTCGGCATGGCCATGGGCTTTCTCTGGCTGTCCACCGTGCCTTTGACCAACGGCACCGTGGCCACCTTGTTTGGCGTGCGCAACCTGTCCATGCTCGGCGGCATTGTGTTCCTGTTCCACCAATTGGGGTCTTTCCTTGGTGGTTGGCTGGGGGGCGTGGTGTATGACCGTACCGGGAGCTACGACTTGATCTGGCAGGTGGCGATTCTCCTTAGTCTGTTGGCTGCGGCACTGAAC
>NZ_JAWJBQ010000601.1:0-262 GCF_046535955.1 Pseudoalteromonas sp. SIMBA_162
GGGCAGTCAACAAGAGTGTCTTCCGACGCGGCTCGTGGCTGGCAGGAAGCGGAGGCAGGGCGGTGGGTGGACCGCCTACTGACGTGTCATGCAGGATGCGGACCATAGCACGCCGCGATGACAGTTCTTATTGTGCTTACGTCGCTCTGGCAGACGATATTCTTCGGCTTGTTGGCTATTTGACCCTTATATTCCTCTAGTTCTGGCCTCTTCATGCACCATTTTCATGCAGCCTCCGCACCGTCGGATGCCTCGCACTCGG
>NZ_JAWJBQ010000602.1:0-261 GCF_046535955.1 Pseudoalteromonas sp. SIMBA_162
CGTGCTGGCGAACATGGCCGCGGCTTCTCTGTGGTTGCTGATGAAGTGCGTGCGTTAGCGAACCGAACTCAGGACTCTACCCGTAATATTCAAAGCTTAATTGAAACCATGCGAGTGAGTGCCAACGACGCTGTTAGCGTTATGGAAAAAGGCAGAGAAAAGGCAGCAGAAAGTGTTGAACAGGCGCGCTCCGCCGGTAAGTCTCTACATGCGGTGAATAGCTCGGTTGCAAAAATGAGCGACATGAACGCACAAATTGCG
>NZ_JAWJBQ010000603.1:0-261 GCF_046535955.1 Pseudoalteromonas sp. SIMBA_162
CTTCACGCTACGCGGCCAGACGGTCTATACCCTGTCTCGCCTCCGGACGGAGGGCGCGTGATGCGTCGTGATGGCTGGTCATGATTCCCTTTCCCTTACCCACTCTCCAGGAGTGTCTGGATGCCTACCCCCGCTTCATCGTCATGCTCGGTCTCAAGGTCAAATGCTGGTTCAAGGTCAGATTCGAACTCAAGTGCAGCTGCTGGCGCAGGCACGCCCCAGGCCGGGGCGGGGCGCATGATTCGTGTGCTGTGTGTCGAT
>NZ_JAWJBQ010000604.1:0-261 GCF_046535955.1 Pseudoalteromonas sp. SIMBA_162
TAGCCGTATTTGTCCATTAGCAGGCACAGCCCTGCAGAGGCCCCCACTTCGATGAGCGCTATCTTGCCCCTGATTGAAGCGAGTGCGGGCAACAACACCGCACAGCGCCCTGGTTCGTTCGTCTGCGTGGAACGAGCCAGCATAAGAGCTCGGATGGCGCCGCCATGTTGCGCCAGGCCTGCATCGAATTCCGAAGTCGATGCGGGCGCGCCTACGGTATGCCGGAACGCGGCGAACAGCAGGTTGGGTTGCTGTTTATCT
>NZ_JAWJBQ010000605.1:0-261 GCF_046535955.1 Pseudoalteromonas sp. SIMBA_162
CGCTTCGGTAGCGCCGACGAAGTGGCCAAAGCAGTGCTGTATCTGGCATCCGACGAGTCGCGCTGGACGGTCGGCTCTGAAATCGTCCTTGACGGGGGTCGCCTGCTGAATGGCTAAGCACCCAGCTTAAAAATTGCGTGAATGCCACTTCAGCTGAGCTGAGTCAGTTTGGTACTCAAAGCCCACATCTCGGCCAGTCAAGCGGGGAAGTGTTTTGCCGTACTGGCGCTCCCCGCGTATCATTTGCGACATGGTGGGTCG
>NZ_JAWJBQ010000606.1:0-261 GCF_046535955.1 Pseudoalteromonas sp. SIMBA_162
GTAGAAGGCGCCCGGCAGGTGGCCGGCGTCGTAGTGACGGCGGCCGGCCTGCGGGTCGGTCAATTCGAAGCCGCAGTCCAGCACCAGGATGCGTTCGCGGTGCGGGCCGTGCAAGGCTCGGGCCAGGTCCTGCGCGCAGATCAGCGTGGTGTGCATGCGTCGCTCCCCGCTCAGGCCTGGCCGGCGGCCAGCGCGTCCATCGCACGCAGCGAGTACACGCAGGCGGCGCCGGCCTTGCGGTTGTTGGCGAGGGTGTCGGTC
>NZ_JAWJBQ010000607.1:0-261 GCF_046535955.1 Pseudoalteromonas sp. SIMBA_162
CCTCGCGGCGCTGCGCCGGCATGCCGCCCAGGGCCCGGTGGATCGCCCACAAGGCAACCAGCCCCAGCGGCAGGTTGATCCAGAACACCCAGCGCCATGACAGGTACTCGGTCAACCATCCTCCCAGCACCGGCCCGGCGACACTCGCCACTGCATACATGCTGCTGAAATAGCCCTGGTAGCGGCCGCGTTCACGCGGGGGCACGAAGTCGCCGATGATTGCCTGGCTGACCGAAACCATGCCGCCCGCGCCAATGCCCT
>NZ_JAWJBQ010000608.1:0-261 GCF_046535955.1 Pseudoalteromonas sp. SIMBA_162
CGATCGCCGCGTCATTGCCGGACTGGATCATCAGGCCGCGCAGCAACTGGTCCACGGACACCTTGGAGCCCGGCTCCAGGAACATCTTGGAACTGCCGGGCGGCACTTTCCAGGCGCGCGTCGAGATGGTCACCTTCTGGTCCGGCGACAGCTCCTTGTTGTGGATAGCGCCGAACACCACGTACGCCGTCATGATCTTGGTGAGCGAGGCCGGCTCGATCCGGGCGGTGGCCGCGTGCGACGCGATCACCTGGCCGCTGG
>NZ_JAWJBQ010000609.1:0-261 GCF_046535955.1 Pseudoalteromonas sp. SIMBA_162
GTGGCGGTATGCGTGGGCGACCAGGTGGCCGATGCCCTGATTGCCAAGCTGGAACCGCAGATCAAGGCACTGAAGATTGGTGCCGGCACTTCGTGCGGCCTGGACATGGGCCCGCTGGTAACGGCTGCTGCCCGTGACAAGGTAGTGGGTTACATTGATGACGGTGTTGCTGCCGGCGCCAAGCTGGTGGTGGATGGCCGCGGCTTCCGTGTGGCCGGTAATGAAGATGGCTACTTCGTGGGTGGCACCCTGTTCGACAAG
>NZ_JAWJBQ010000610.1:0-261 GCF_046535955.1 Pseudoalteromonas sp. SIMBA_162
CTTCCGTCGTGGCATGCAGGAGGCCGGCTTCACCCTCGCGGGCGCCGGTCACGCCATCATTCCGGTGATGATCGGCGATGCACGACTGGCGGGCGACTTCGCCAATCGCCTGCTGGCGGCCGGCATCTACGTGATCGGCTTTTCCTATCCGGTGGTGCCCAAGGGACAGGCGCGCATTCGCACCCAGATCTCGGCGGCGCATACTCCGGAGCAGATCGAGACAGCCATTGCCGCCTTTACGCGTATCGGGGGCGAGATGGG
>NZ_JAWJBQ010000611.1:0-261 GCF_046535955.1 Pseudoalteromonas sp. SIMBA_162
GAGGCCGTGGCGACGGCTTTCGCGGCGCTCGAGAAGCGTATCGTGCGTCAACGTGTGATCGCCGGTGAGCCGCGTATCGATGGTCGTGATACCCGTACCGTGCGACCGCTGGACATGGCGGTGGGCGTGTTGCCCAAGGCGCATGGCTCGGCGCTGTTCACCCGCGGTGAGACCCAGGCGATCGCCACTGCCACCCTGGGGACCACGCGCGATTCACAGCTGATCGAAGGACTGTCCGGCGAGAAGCAGGACCGCTTCATG
>NZ_JAWJBQ010000612.1:0-261 GCF_046535955.1 Pseudoalteromonas sp. SIMBA_162
GTGAGTGTCACGCCCGTGGTATCTGGTTCCATGTCGATGGCGCCTATGGCGGCGGTCTGATCACCTCGCGTCGTCACGGTCACTGGCTCAAGGGCACCGAGATGGCGGACTCCGTCACCATCGATTACCACAAGACCTTCTTCCAGCCGGTCAGCTGCAGTGCCTGTGTGGTACGTGATCGCACCCAGCTGCGCCACGTCACCTATCACGCCGACTACCTCAACCCGGAGCTTCAGGCCCGCGAAGGCACGCCGGATCAGG
>NZ_JAWJBQ010000613.1:0-261 GCF_046535955.1 Pseudoalteromonas sp. SIMBA_162
TACCCCGCTATCACTCTTTCGAGGAAAGTGAAGCCGTCGGACTCGGTGTTAATGGCACACCCTGATCCATGAGTAACCGGAACAACACCATCAAACCCCAGCGCCTCGAGATCTCCGCTGGAATTGAGTGATTCCGCCGCCATCTTGGCCACCGTCGCCGAACAATTCACCGTCGATAGGATGCCAATGTAGTTGCGTGTCCCAACCTGACCATTGTCTCGATGGTAGCCGTCGAAGGTCCGATCATTTGCCATCACCGCC
>NZ_JAWJBQ010000614.1:0-261 GCF_046535955.1 Pseudoalteromonas sp. SIMBA_162
CTTGATCTCGGCGAACATTTCGGGCGTCGTGAACTCGCGGATGTCGGCCATGTTGCCCTGGTCCCATGCCGCCTGCAGGCGCACGAAGTAGACCTTCGCGCTGCGCAGGAACGCTTCGGTGTCGAAGCCGGCCGGCACCTGCAGCGGCGCCGCGCCGAGCGCGCCTGCCGCGCCCGCGGCCGCCGCACCGCCGCCGAACACACTTTGCGCCTCGTTGGCATAGCTGCTGCCGCTGCCCGCGTAGTTGCCGCCGCTGCCCTG
>NZ_JAWJBQ010000615.1:0-261 GCF_046535955.1 Pseudoalteromonas sp. SIMBA_162
GTGGGTACAGTACGTTTACCCACCGGCCAAGATGCTTGGTACTCCGGCACACTCTTCGTAGACCAGAATCTCGGTTGCACGTCGGCGTTTCCGACGTCAGAAACGGGCCGCGCATCAGTCGCGGCCCGTTTCTACATAAGAATGATATAAATAAAATTGAATGTTGCGCTTCGAGCGCTACATTGATATCATCGTATCATGCTATTGAGAGAATTCAAATGTCCGACACGAAAGATGAGAAGAAGCAAGTTCTGATTCGGG
>NZ_JAWJBQ010000616.1:0-261 GCF_046535955.1 Pseudoalteromonas sp. SIMBA_162
TCTCGAACGGCTGGTTGAATGCGGCCTTCTGCGCGTCGCCGTTCGCGCCGCCGAAGTTGACGACCGTGAGTTCGGCCGCCGTGGCCGATGCGCCGACGACAGCCAGTGCCAGTGCGAGCGCGGTGCGACGTGCGGTTGAGCTTGCTCCGTTCATGATGGTTCCTCTCCTCTCGTGGTGGAAATGGGCTTTGTTGTTGACGACGTGCTACGGAAAAACGGTGAAACCCGGTGTCACGCGAATACGCGCAGGTGCTCGGGCGC
>NZ_JAWJBQ010000617.1:0-261 GCF_046535955.1 Pseudoalteromonas sp. SIMBA_162
GTTTTGGCGCGCAGGAGGGCCTGTCGCCCTCCTCGCCGGTTCCCGACCTGCCATACACGGCTGTCATGACACGAAAACGCCCCCTGCGGCACGCGGTCGCAGAGGGCGTCTTTCCACTCACGCCGGGCCACCTTGCCCAGTCGCCGTGGCGTGATCAGGCTGAGTCATGTCAGCCGTTGCTGTGCCAGTGTCTCACTCGGTGACGTCTTCCGCCTGGCTGCTGCGACGCAGACGCACTGCCTTGGCGCGCTTGCTGCGCAG
>NZ_JAWJBQ010000618.1:0-261 GCF_046535955.1 Pseudoalteromonas sp. SIMBA_162
GGTGATGGCGCGACCGCGACGACCATTGTCGAGCAGTGCATCCACGGATTCCTGCAGCATGCGCTTCTCGTTGCGCACGATGATGTCCGGCGCATTGAGGTCGAGCAGACGCTTGAGGCGGTTGTTGCGGTTGATCACACGACGATACAGATCGTTCAGATCCGAGGTCGCGAAGCGGCCGCCGTCCAGCGGTACCAGCGGACGCAGGTCCGGCGGCAGCACTGGCAGCACTTCCATGATCATCCAGCCCGGCTTGTTGCC
>NZ_JAWJBQ010000619.1:0-261 GCF_046535955.1 Pseudoalteromonas sp. SIMBA_162
GGCTATATCAGATCTCATTTTTTCTGGAAGTCGGCGTGTCACTTCTTGAATGTATAAATCAATTAACTTCATTTTCCTCATCCTCCCTTAAGATTGTATACAGTTCTTTTGAAATCTTCATCCATTCTTCTTTCAGTTGTAAAAAAATGTCCAACCCATAATCACTTAAAACATAATACTTCCGCGGTCTACTCTCCGACGTATCCCAACTGCTCGTCACCAATTTTTGTTTTTCGAGTCTGCGAAGTAATGGATAAAGCG
>NZ_JAWJBQ010000620.1:0-261 GCF_046535955.1 Pseudoalteromonas sp. SIMBA_162
CTCGAAGCTGCAGGCGCCACCATCGATGACCAGATCCAGCGCGTGTCCGAAGCGCTCGCGAATCTCTTCGGCGTCCGTCATCGGCAACTCCTCGCCCGGCGGAATCAGCGTCACGCTCATCAGCGGTTCGCGATGGGTTTCCAGCAGGGCGTGGGTGATGGCGTGGTCCGGCACGCGCACGCCGATGGAGCGACGCTTGGGGTGCAGCAGCAGACGCGGCACTTCGGAAGTCGCCTGCAGGATGAAGGTGTAGGCGCCCGG
>NZ_JAWJBQ010000621.1:0-261 GCF_046535955.1 Pseudoalteromonas sp. SIMBA_162
GATGTATTTTCTGTCATTCTTCTGAATGTCAGTCTGTGCATCGGGCGCTTTCATTCAACGTGTCTATCGGGTGTGATGAATGTATGGCATTGGCCGTCGGAGCATGCATAGCGCATAATTCGAGCTTCATGCATCAGGGTGGTCGACTTGTCCCGGTCGATCGCCGCCTCCACATCCCGTTGAAGTCCCAGCTGTTTTGAATTTCTGACAAGGAGATCAGTCATGCTCATCCTGACCCGTAGAGTGGGTGAAACTCTGATG
>NZ_JAWJBQ010000622.1:0-261 GCF_046535955.1 Pseudoalteromonas sp. SIMBA_162
GCTTCTTCCTTCTTAAACGTTAAATATGTGTCTGAGTGTCTTGCAATCTCGCCTTTTTTCTTATGCATGTCACTTTCTCTGTATGCCTTGGCGTTATAGTGAAGCGGAGTAGCGTTTTTCCCTTTTCCCGTAGCGTTTTGGAGCTGTTGAAAATCTGCCTGAATGAAATGTTCATTTGCCTCGGTTTCTGCGTATTCTTTCGTTAGATCGTGATCAAGCTTTCCGAGCTTATGTATGGTATCGTTCCTTTTTTTATATGCT
>NZ_JAWJBQ010000623.1:0-261 GCF_046535955.1 Pseudoalteromonas sp. SIMBA_162
GGATGTTCTCGATCAATGCCAGCGCAAGCCCGAGCTCATCGCTGATGCCTTCGCGGACGACGGCGGGGATGGTATCCAGCTCCGCCAGCTGCGAGGCACGCCAGCGGCGCTCGCCGGCGATGAGCTCGTAGCGCCCCTCCCCCACCGGCCGCACCACGATGGGCTGCATCACGCCTTGAGCCCGGATGGAATCCGCCAGCTCCTCGAGCGCTTCCGGCTGAATGTCACGCCGTGGCTGATACTTGCCACGCTGCAGCTGCC
>NZ_JAWJBQ010000624.1:0-261 GCF_046535955.1 Pseudoalteromonas sp. SIMBA_162
GGAAATCGATTCGCGTCATTGCCCGCGCACCCGCATCGTCGTGAGACCCGCCATCACTGGCCGGCGCGGTCGATCAGGAACTGCGCGAGCAGCGGCACCGGACGGCCGGTCGCGCCCTTCGCCGCGCCGCCCTCCCAGGCGGTGCCGGCGATGTCCAGGTGCGCCCACGGATAGCTGTCGGTGAAGCGCGACAGGAAGCACGCCGCCGTCACCGAACCGGCCGGACGCCCGCCGATGTTCGCGATGTCCGCGAAATTCGAC
>NZ_JAWJBQ010000625.1:0-260 GCF_046535955.1 Pseudoalteromonas sp. SIMBA_162
GTACTTATGAATTGCAGAGGAAGTATTACCAGCTAGGTCAGTAGTTATAATTCCAAACGTATAAGTTCCGTTTTTTATTGAAGAAACATCCCAAGTGATTTCATACTTACCAGGCTTTTGTTTTAACGTTTTAATGAAGTATTGTAATATTACACCGGTTGAATCTTTTACATAGATAGAGGTGTTGGCAGTTTCATTTATTGTATAAGATAATGTTACTCTTTTTTTCGAATCGTAACTTGATGAGATCTCACTAATGG
>NZ_JAWJBQ010000626.1:0-260 GCF_046535955.1 Pseudoalteromonas sp. SIMBA_162
GCATCCGGTCATGCCCCCATGCAGGAGCACGCGGTGCGTGGCGCCCTTCATCCGCTGCGTCGTGAGCAGCCCTGGACCCAGCCCCCACAGCCCGCGCCTGTCAGTCGCGAGACGCATGTCGCGGTACTCGGCGCCGGTATCGCCGGCACCAGCTGCGCCGAGGCGCTGGCGCGGCGCGGCGTGCAGGTCACGCTGATCGATGCCGAAGCCCCCGGCGCGCGCGCCTCCGGCAATCGCCAGGGTGCGCTCTACGTCAAGCT
>NZ_JAWJBQ010000627.1:0-260 GCF_046535955.1 Pseudoalteromonas sp. SIMBA_162
GAGTAGCTATTTCGATTACCGAATATCTCAAAATCTCGTTCATACTGGATGATAGGCAGGACAGCCTTCATTTCGAAGAAAGGGTTCAAACGCTTCCAGAGGGATACTTTCCACTAAATGATGAATGTGAAAAGCAATATCATTATTTTGTAGTTTAACTTCTAAATCTAGAGGTAAAATTAATTGATTCATGTTATAATCTTTAAACATAAGGAACACTTCCTTCGACTAAAATTTTTGGGGTCAGATACTTAAATTTT
>NZ_JAWJBQ010000628.1:0-260 GCF_046535955.1 Pseudoalteromonas sp. SIMBA_162
GGCCGTGTTCTTGAAGCTTTTCTGGTCGACATCAGCGTGGTTGCGGCGGCCATCCTGGTAGACAGTTGCTTTCTGTGCCTGCCCCCTCTGCAGGACATCCGCCATATTGGCCAGGCCTTGCTGGTTGACACTGGCAATGCTCGCGACGCCGCTCGGGTAGACAGTGGCGCCGTTGAAGGCCCCTGGCTGATCGATATCGCTGGTATGCTCGCCGGCGTTGAACGGGTTTCCATTGCGATCACCTTGGGTGACAGTCGCGG
>NZ_JAWJBQ010000629.1:0-260 GCF_046535955.1 Pseudoalteromonas sp. SIMBA_162
CTCACCGGCTTCGTCAAGCTAGCCAAGCCGGCCTGGGCACGTCAGGGCGCGGCGCACGAGCTGTTCGACGTCTCTCCTGTGTGGTTCGCCATGCGCGCCCTCGGCGCCATCTTCGCGCTGATGACCTATTTCCAGTGGGGGCCGACCCAGGTCACCGCGGCCTTCACCGGCGGCGTGATGCTCAATGATCTCGCGCCGGTACTGCTGACCTTCTTCTTCTTCGCGGCCATTCTGCTGCCGCTGCTGGTCGACTTCGGCTT
>NZ_JAWJBQ010000630.1:0-260 GCF_046535955.1 Pseudoalteromonas sp. SIMBA_162
CTTCAGGCCGCGCAGGCCGAGGTAGTACGCGGCCGCGCAGCCCATGATGCCGGCGCCGGCGATCACGATGTCGGCTTCGGCCGGAAACGCCGTGTCGGCGTGCGTCAATGCATCGTGCAGCGGATAAGTTGTCGTCATTGTTCTCTGTTGGCGTCGATCCATCCGGCGCATCCA
Organism: Pseudoalteromonas sp. SIMBA_162; assembly: GCF_046535955.1. Taxonomy (NCBI): domain Bacteria; kingdom Pseudomonadati; phylum Pseudomonadota; class Gammaproteobacteria; order Alteromonadales; family Pseudoalteromonadaceae; genus Pseudoalteromonas; species Pseudoalteromonas sp. SIMBA_162. Next base: position 175 of record NZ_JAWJBQ010000630.1, read on the forward strand.
TCGACGTTCGCGATGGCGGGCACCGGATCATGCTGTCGGGTTCCGGGTGTGGCTTGGGCGAACACGCGGGAAGGCCGGCGAGCGGT
>NZ_JAWJBQ010000631.1:0-260 GCF_046535955.1 Pseudoalteromonas sp. SIMBA_162
CTATCAGTTTATAGCGGCGCCGGCAAGAGCGACTTACGAAGCAAAGCAGGTATGAATCGCCGCTGAGCCCCTCAAAAGCTACCAATGAAGTGGCGCATGGTCCAGCATTCGGCTTCGGTCGGTAAGCAACATTCATCTCCCGCGAATCTATGAAGGGCTGAAAATTTGGTTTCTCGGCTGACTGCATAAAATTTCGGGTTGCGCCACGATCCTCGGACCACTCGCGCGGGCGATTGGAAGCCCCCACCCATCCTCATACG
>NZ_JAWJBQ010000632.1:0-260 GCF_046535955.1 Pseudoalteromonas sp. SIMBA_162
CGGTCAACCTGATGGTGACCAGTAGCGTGGCCGGAGTAAGACTCGAGAAGACGGTCGGGTGGGCGATGGTCTTCGTGGTGGCGATGCTGGCGGCGCTGGCGGTGGTGATGCTGTTCCCTGAGCTCGCCTTGTGGCTGCCACGCGTGCTCGGCTACGCGGTGTAGTTGACCCTCACGATCATCACTTGATGTCTTCACTGTGCGAAATGAGACGGCTTGCCTTATGGGTAAGCCGTTTTGCGTTTCAGGCCACCTTGGCCG
>NZ_JAWJBQ010000633.1:0-260 GCF_046535955.1 Pseudoalteromonas sp. SIMBA_162
GTCTTCAGAACTGGATATTCCATCCTCTCAAGCCTCTAGTCCGAGTGGTCCTGGCCCACCGACCGTCACGGCCTTGCGACAGTCTTTCAGGTCACCAGTGCCGGGTACTCTAGAGCGCCGGCCGCCTCGCCATAACAAGAAACGTCTTGAAGTTTTCCAAAGAAAATCTTGAATCGAGGGCGACGCGGCCTGTTCGGCTAGGCGTCGTAGAGTGGCTTTTCCATGCTTGCCCGGCCATCGCTGAGCATGGCATAGCGCTC
>NZ_JAWJBQ010000634.1:0-260 GCF_046535955.1 Pseudoalteromonas sp. SIMBA_162
GTAGATGTCGGCTTCGATCATCCCGTTCATCGCGATGCAGCCGAGCCGGCGCACGAGTTCCGGATGGTTGCTGATCTCCTGCGGGCGCAGCAGGATTTTTTCGCGGAACGTCGCGATCTCGTCGGCGAAGCGCTGCACGGCGGCCGGGCTCAGCGACAGCGCGGTGGCCGACGCGAAACTCAGCGTGCCGTCGTCGAGCAGGTCGAGCATGCCGTCCTGGATCACCTCGGTGTACGCGGTCAGGTTCGAGAAGCCGGCCG
>NZ_JAWJBQ010000635.1:0-260 GCF_046535955.1 Pseudoalteromonas sp. SIMBA_162
CGCCGCGTCTGATGCGCGACAATCTTCCGGGCCGAATCGGCGCGCGGTGACGATACCCGCGCGTCGAGGTCGCGCGATAATTGCGCCCCGGTCGCATCCCGCAACCTCTGCGCGCATTCATTTCCCGAGCACTACCATGGCCATCATCGACCCCGCCGCCATCGTCAGCTGGCATGCCCACGTCTACTTCGACGCCGCGAGCCGCGACGCCGCGTGGGCGCTGCGCGCCGTCATCGACGAGCGGTTCGGCGCGAGCGTCG
>NZ_JAWJBQ010000636.1:0-260 GCF_046535955.1 Pseudoalteromonas sp. SIMBA_162
GACCTTTACATGATCGCTTGCCTGCGGCTGCTCACAGCCCTCTGCCTCGCTGCCCTGCTGGCAGCTTGCGCCAGCTCGCCCTCATCCAGCCTGGGCGAACTGCCGCGCACCCCGGACGCCAGCATCGAGCAACTGCTCGAAAAGGCCGCTTCCAGCAAGTCTGCGGAAGACGCCGCACTGCTGCGCCTGAGCGCGGCCGACCTGGCCTACAAGCAGAAGGATTTCCCACGCGCCGCACGCATTCTTGAGCAAGTCCCGCT
>NZ_JAWJBQ010000637.1:0-260 GCF_046535955.1 Pseudoalteromonas sp. SIMBA_162
TGTCGCGCAGCCAGCAGGCGCCGTTGGGCGCGCTGCGTGGCCTGTTCGAGCGCCGCGCCGATGCCCGCTCCGGCCTGCCGTTGGTACAACTGGCGGTGGCGCTGGACAAGATGGGCGACAAACCGCGCGCCGAGCAAGCCTTGCAGGCGGGCCTGGGCATCAGCCGTGGCAAAGGCTGTATTGCCGATTACGGCAGCGCCCTGCGTGACCAGGCGCTGATATTGGCATTGCTGCAGGAGAGCAACCTGGCCAGCAGCCAG
>NZ_JAWJBQ010000638.1:0-260 GCF_046535955.1 Pseudoalteromonas sp. SIMBA_162
CTCGGTGATGCGCTTGCTCTGACTCGGGTCGCGCACACGCTCGACCTTCACTGCATCAACCTGGCCGGTCTTGGTGGCGACCTTTTCAGTGCCCAGCACGCGGAAGTCGTAGGTGTCGATCTCGTCACCGTCAACGACCTGGTAGGTCATGCTTTTCTTGCCGGCGGCTACATCATGCTGCAGGGCCAGCTGGTAGGACGACTTGTCCAGCACGCCGCGGTTCAGCGGCAGGCTGACTGCATCGCCACGGTCGCTGCCGG
>NZ_JAWJBQ010000639.1:0-260 GCF_046535955.1 Pseudoalteromonas sp. SIMBA_162
TGGTCGACAACTCGCTCAGCATCGGGTACTTGCGCGAAGCCATCAGCAATTTGGCCAGGTCGCGGGCGGTGGACACGTTCTGCGTCGACAGGCCGGTCGGCTCTACGTAGCGGGTATGTGCCATACCCAGGCTGCGGGCCTTGGCATTCATCGCCTTGATGAACGCCGGATAGCCGCCGGGGTAGGCGTTGGCCAGGCTGTTGGCGGCACGGTTTTCCGACGACATCAGGGTAATCAGCAGGGTTTCGCGGCGGTCGAGC
>NZ_JAWJBQ010000640.1:0-260 GCF_046535955.1 Pseudoalteromonas sp. SIMBA_162
GGCGTGATCGGCTCCGGCTGTGATACCCACAACAGCCTCGCCAACGTCATTCCCAACATGTCCTACCCGCCGGAACCCTTCCTGCACCTGGCGTCCGGCATCAAGGAAGTCGTCTCGATTCCGGTGATCCACGCCCAGAACATCAAGGACCCCAACCAGGCCGAGCGCATCCTGGAAGGCGGCTATGTCGACATGGTCGGCACGACCCGCGCCCACATCGCCGACCCGCACATCATCGCCAAGATCAAGATGGGCCAGCG
>NZ_JAWJBQ010000641.1:0-260 GCF_046535955.1 Pseudoalteromonas sp. SIMBA_162
TTTCTATTTTGCATCTATGGAAGGTGTTGAAGTGAGAGATATAGAGGTTTTTAAACATGAGCAAATAGAGCAGATTAGGAAGACTGCTGTTGCAGGAGAAATATATCAAGCTATTAAAAGGGTAAATCGAGATAACAGTCGTAATTCATTGATATATGTATTTTCTAAAAGCCAAGATGCAATTGATATTGTATTGAAGCAACTGCCAGGCGTTAAATAAAAAAAGATCGAGATGGAAGGTGTTCATAAGAAAAAGGAAT
>NZ_JAWJBQ010000642.1:0-260 GCF_046535955.1 Pseudoalteromonas sp. SIMBA_162
GTCATGGCATGAGTCGTCATCCAACCGCGGCCGCCTCACCCTCCTCCCCCACTGCCCACGCGGACCATTCCCTTACCCTCTGGAGCCCAGATGCATGACAACCTCGACTGATCCCAGCCTGGAAGCCCGACTGGAAGCACTGGAATCGCGCCTTGCGCATCAGGATGACTGGCTCGAGACCCTCGATCGCACCGTCATCACCCAGCAGCGTCAGATAGAGACACTCGAGCGCCTCACCGCGCTGATGGCCAGCCAGCTAC
>NZ_JAWJBQ010000643.1:0-260 GCF_046535955.1 Pseudoalteromonas sp. SIMBA_162
CTGGGAGATGGGCATGGCTCACCCCTCGTAGACAAGGCGGAGGGCGTCATCCAGGGTAGGCACGTCCCGCATGCCCCCTGGCAGTCCACAGACCGCGTAGACACCCTGCCAGTCATTGTGGAAGACCTGACGACCCTGGTAGGCGAACGCCTCCTCGAATCGATGGAAGGCCGACGTGGTTTTCCAGTTGGGGTCTTCTTTCTGCTCCCAGGCGATCCGAGACAGCTGCTCACGCTCGGCGATGCGTGCCTTGACAGCCT
>NZ_JAWJBQ010000644.1:0-260 GCF_046535955.1 Pseudoalteromonas sp. SIMBA_162
GACGACACCGTGATCGCGCAGTCGGTCAACGACATTCCCGGCGTGTGGATCAGCTTCAAGATCGACGACGACGACTACTGGGTCGCACTCGATCGCGATCAGCTCGACAACGTGACCGGCCTGCAGTGGGCCGGCTGGGGCCTGTTCGCGCTGGCGCTGTCGCTGTTCGGCTCGGCCTTCATCACGAGCCTCGTGAACCGGCCGTTCTCGCGGCTCGCGCTCGCCGCGCGTCAGGTCGGCTCGGGCCAGGCGCCAGAGCC
>NZ_JAWJBQ010000645.1:0-260 GCF_046535955.1 Pseudoalteromonas sp. SIMBA_162
GCCGACGTCAAAAGCTGGAGCCTCCTGAAACGGTGGAAGGGGGGGGGGATGTGAACGATATGATGGCAATGGCGTTCAGTATTTACAACACACCGCCGCTGAACCTGTGCGTTTCAGCGTGTCATTCGCCGATGTAGTCCCGCGGTACCCGCTTCAGGTTGCAGAAGATCTGGTACGGAATAGTGCCCGCGTGTGCGGCCACTTCGCTGGCCAGCACCTGCTTGCCCCACAATTCGACCGGGCTGCCGACGGTGGCTTGC
>NZ_JAWJBQ010000646.1:0-260 GCF_046535955.1 Pseudoalteromonas sp. SIMBA_162
GCGTTGCCTGCAGTTCACGCTCAAGAACATGCCGCCGGTGCGCGTTGTCGAGCACCTGTCTGACATTCTCGCCCGCGAGGAGGTCAGCTTCGAGGAAGACGCGCTGTGGCTGCTCGGCAAGGCCGCCGATGGCTCGATGCGTGACGCCATGAGTCTGACCGATCAGGCGATCGCCTTCGGCCATGGTCAGGTGCGGCGCGAAGATGTCGCCGCCATGCTCGGCACGCTGGATCACCGCCATGTGCTGGCGCTGCTGGAGT
>NZ_JAWJBQ010000647.1:0-260 GCF_046535955.1 Pseudoalteromonas sp. SIMBA_162
GGGGCAGCTTCCGTTGTGCTGTGGGGTCCAGTGCTGAGCCTGTCGAAAGGCTACGGCGTGGAAGTGCAAAGTAACCTCTGGGCCTACTTCGGGGTGCCGCTGGTGATGATCTGCTCGTCGGTCATGTTCTACGTCTACTGGGTCTGCCTGCTGGGGTTCCGACAGGCGCTACACAACACCCGATAGGCTGACAGACAGGCATAGAAAAGGGGCGCTCATTGCGCCCCTTGTTCGTTCCTGAATCAGTCTTCGTTCTTGTG
>NZ_JAWJBQ010000648.1:0-259 GCF_046535955.1 Pseudoalteromonas sp. SIMBA_162
CTGCATCTCCCAGAATGGTGATATCGAACTCAAGACCCTGATGGCGCAGCCGGCGGCGCTCTCGGTGCGTCAGGCCGATGGCAGTTACCGCAAGCTCTCGGGGCTGGTCGAGTCCGCCGCGCTGCTCGGTGAGGATGGTGGCGTCTTCTATTACCAGCTGACGCTGGTGCCGTGGATGGCGATGCTCAAGCTCGGCCGTGACAGCCGTATCTTCCAGGACCTCACCGCCGTCGAGGTCATCGAGTCGGTGTTCTCGAAC
>NZ_JAWJBQ010000649.1:0-259 GCF_046535955.1 Pseudoalteromonas sp. SIMBA_162
GGTCATGACGGCCATCATGACCGGCGAGGCGACCCAGGCGCAGATCGGGGCCTTGCTGATGGCGCTGTCGATGAAGGGCGAGACCGTCGATGAGCTGGCCGCCGCCGCCCAGGTGATGCGTGAGCTGATGACGCGCGTCACGGTGCGCGCCACCGATGCAGTGGATATCGTCGGCACCGGCGGTGATGGTGCCAACCTGTTCAATGTCTCCACGGCGGCAAGATTCGTGGTGGCGGCCGCCGGTGGCCATGTGGCCAAG
>NZ_JAWJBQ010000650.1:0-259 GCF_046535955.1 Pseudoalteromonas sp. SIMBA_162
GTCCTGCACCGGCGCGGTGGCGGCGTAGTCGTTGAGCGCCACGATACGCATGGTGCCATCCTCGACGCCCACCGCCTCCATCAGCGCCGAACCGAGCGGACCGCTGAAGCTCACTTCGCCGTCATGCCAGGGGGTGGTGGTCACGGTTTCCCGTTGCGTCAGCGCCATGCGCATGGCGCGATCGAAATGCGCCTCGCCTCCGGCGCTGGCATGGGTGACATCCCCGGTGACGCGCAGCACCACCGGCCCCTGCGGTGCC
>NZ_JAWJBQ010000651.1:0-259 GCF_046535955.1 Pseudoalteromonas sp. SIMBA_162
GCCTGCTGGGGCTGGTCAATGTGGATAACCTGCTGCGCCGGCTGTCGCTGGACTTCTCTGACGTCACCGATAAGGGGACGGCCTTCGACAAGGTGCGCGGCGCAGCGACGCTCTTCGATGGGCGGCTGGAAAGCGATGGCCCCTTGCGTATCGAGGCGCCGTCCACCACCGTGACACTCAACGGGCAGGTCGATCTGCTTCGCGGTACCCTTGATCAACGCATGGCCATCACGGTGCCGGTCAGCCAGAACCTTCCGCT
>NZ_JAWJBQ010000652.1:0-259 GCF_046535955.1 Pseudoalteromonas sp. SIMBA_162
GGCGGTCGGGCTCAATTACATCGACGTGTATTTCCGCACGGGCCTCTATCCGCAGCCGCTGCCCGGTGGCCTCGGGATGGAGGCGGCGGGCGAGGTGACGGCCGTCGGCGACGGCGTGACCGCCTTCAAGGCGGGCGATCGCGTCGCGTACGTCGGGCAGCCGCCGGGCGCGTATGCGCAGGAGCGCGTGATGCCGGCCGAGCGGCTCGTGAAGCTGCCGGACGGGATCAGCTATGACGACGCGGCCTCGGTGATGCTG
>NZ_JAWJBQ010000653.1:0-259 GCF_046535955.1 Pseudoalteromonas sp. SIMBA_162
CGCGCCGCGGGGATCCATATAGACCTGGTATTTCGCGCCATCGAACAGCGGCATGTAGGCCGCGCTGCCAAATTGGACATCGACGAAGGGAAACCAGTTCGGGAAGCTCTGTTTGAGCGACCCCAGGTCCGGCGCCGGCCAGTCGTCCAGCGCATGCACCGAACGCGTCGCCGAGGCCTCGCGCGCGGCGTCGCTGTAGCGGCCGGACAGGCGCTCCAGGCGATACAGCGGCGACAAGCCCGCCATCAGGGCCGGCAGG
>NZ_JAWJBQ010000654.1:0-259 GCF_046535955.1 Pseudoalteromonas sp. SIMBA_162
GCGTGCCCCACGCGCGTGCCGCGCTTGGCCGTTGCGACCCGGGGCCGGACCAACCCATTGCCTGGATGCTTTATGTCTAAGACAACGTATTACGCGCCGCATGGCGGCCACCCGCCGCAGACCGATCTGCTGACCGATCGCGCGATGTTCACCGAGGCGTACGCGGTCATTCCGAAGGGCGTGATGCGCGACATCGTCACGAGCTGGTTGCCGTTCTGGACCAACACGCGCCTGTGGGTGATTGCGCGTCCGCTGTCGG
>NZ_JAWJBQ010000655.1:0-259 GCF_046535955.1 Pseudoalteromonas sp. SIMBA_162
GTACGGTGTTTCCGTAACTGCCAGGTTGCGTCCGGCGCCGCGCGCGAATGCGTGGGTTTGTGCGCATAAACTTCCGCCGCTCCTGGCGACGGCCGACGACGCGCCTTCGGTTCGAAGTAGGCAATGTACTGGCAAGTCATCGAGCCGCCCACGACGGCGGCTGCGGAACGACGACGACAGCAATGTTTGGATCGCTTTCACGGCTCGCCAAACCGCATACGCTTCCGGGCGTTTATGCGCATAAACCGGCGAGCGTGCT
>NZ_JAWJBQ010000656.1:0-259 GCF_046535955.1 Pseudoalteromonas sp. SIMBA_162
CCCAGAACCTACGCCGGAACCGACACCTGATCCAGAGCCAGAACCGGAGCCAGAACCTGTTCCTACGAAAACGGGTTATCTGACCCTGGGCGGAAGCCAGCGGGTAACTGGTGCTACCTGTAATGGTGAAACCAGCGATGGCTTTACATTTACACCTGGTGAGGACGTTACTTGCGTGGCGGGTAACACGACAATTGCCACCTTCAACACTCAGTCAGAAGCTGCGCGTAGCCTGCGTGCGGTTGAAAAAGTGTCGTTT
>NZ_JAWJBQ010000657.1:0-259 GCF_046535955.1 Pseudoalteromonas sp. SIMBA_162
GCAGGCGCGTGGCGGCGGGCGCCAGCACCAGGCCATTGCGGTAGTGACCGGCATTCACGTAGAGGCCATCAAGCCCCGGCACCGCGCCGATGAAGGGCGTGCCATCCGGCGTGCCCGGACGCAGGCCGGCCCAGTGATGCTCCGGCGCCAGCTCACCCAGCGCCGGCAGAATGCTCGCGGCGCTGGCATGCAGCGACTCGCGCGCCCGCGCGGTGGTGGACTTGTCGAAATCCTGATGCTCCAGGGTCGAGCCGATCAG
>NZ_JAWJBQ010000658.1:0-259 GCF_046535955.1 Pseudoalteromonas sp. SIMBA_162
GTAGCGTGCCTGAACGCCAGCCCTGCCATGGCAGCCGGCCTGGACAGTGGTTCCATCCTGTCCAGCAATGACCAGGCCTCCAGCATTCCGCAAAAGACGGATAGTGTAGAAGACAAGGCGCGTGCCGATTGGCGCAGCGGAACCTACGGGCCGCTGACCTCCCAGGAGCAGACCGACCCCGACTCTCTGCCGCCGTTCGGCGAAAACCTCTTCAGTGGTGGTTTCCGCGGCATGATGGCCGATGGTCTCAATAGCAGCT
>NZ_JAWJBQ010000659.1:0-259 GCF_046535955.1 Pseudoalteromonas sp. SIMBA_162
GCTGCATGCGCATGCGGCGCGCGTCGACGCGCTGCCGCTCGTGCGCGTGGTCGGCGACGGCGCCGCGCGCTTCAACGTGCTGCATGCGGAGTTCTTCGGTCCGGACGCGGAACTCGACACCGGCAACTATTCGCACGACGTGCGCGAGCGGCTGATGTGGGGGCGCGACCTGGTCCAGGGGCTCGCCGACCCGGCGCTGCAGGCCGGCCTGTCGCTGACCTGCACCGGTCATACGCCGGTGCGCGCGCCGCAGCGCATC
>NZ_JAWJBQ010000660.1:0-259 GCF_046535955.1 Pseudoalteromonas sp. SIMBA_162
GGACATGCATGAACTCCTTGTCACGCCCGTGGGGCGCGACGTCATCTTCTGGTGCCATCCTTGGCAGATGCCACGCTCCTGCCCTGACGGACACGAGCGTGGACCCATGACGATCTAGAGAGCGGCGAGCCGGGTCAGAGGCTCACAGGGCTCGCCTCACTCGGAGAACGAGACCCAGCGAGAGCGGTGGGTATCCTCGATGTTGTTCTTCCAGCCGCTGAGCTTGGGGTTCACCAGATTGCGCGACACGTAGTAGTAG
>NZ_JAWJBQ010000661.1:0-259 GCF_046535955.1 Pseudoalteromonas sp. SIMBA_162
GGCCCTAGTCCTCAAGCCATACCAAGAAGGGCCGTCCCAATGAAGTTGCGATTCTCTCTGAAGTACTCGGTTTCCCTGCTGGCCGCATTGGCATCCTGTGCGATCACCGGCCAGGCAGCAGCTGCGGATGCAGCGCCGGTCGGTAATGTCCAGAACGCCCGCGACAAGGTTTCCATGTGCATCGGTTGCCATGGCATCGAAGGCTACAAGGCGACGTTTCCCGAGCTTTATCACGTTCCGATGATCGCTGGCCAGAACG
>NZ_JAWJBQ010000662.1:0-259 GCF_046535955.1 Pseudoalteromonas sp. SIMBA_162
GGGGCCGGGTGTCGCATTGTGCGCGTGTGCAGGGTGGTGGGGGGGTCGTGTGGGTGGGGCAGGAGAGGGCATAGTGCGGGGTTGAACAGCGAGGTAAAGAGGCCGGGATATAGATAAGCAGAGAGAGGCGATGCTATTGGCCGAGTCATGCTGCAATGTGCAACCCCCCGAGATGATTCCCGGGAGCTTGCGCGGCACAGCCAGGGGTGGCGAGTTTAGCGATGATTTATATCATTGAGCTGACAAATTGACATCGCAT
>NZ_JAWJBQ010000663.1:0-259 GCF_046535955.1 Pseudoalteromonas sp. SIMBA_162
GCGCCGGCTCGCTGCACGGGCTGCTGCAGTTGATGTCGGCCGGGCCCGCGCTGTTCCTGGCGCCGGTGGTGCGCCGCATGAAGGACCAGCGCGCGGCCGCGTTCTGCTCGGCGCTGTCCTCGCTGGTGGCGTTCGTCGGCTTGATCGCGGCGCCGGGCTGGGCCACGTTGTGGATCGTGCTGCTCGGCCTGGGCACGGGCGGCGGCATCATCCTGGGCCTGATGTTCGTGGGCCTGCGCGCCAGCCACGCGCAGCAGGC
>NZ_JAWJBQ010000664.1:0-259 GCF_046535955.1 Pseudoalteromonas sp. SIMBA_162
TGATCGGCTGGCGCTCACTGATGGTGACACCATCACGCGTCAGGGCATCGACCTTGCGCGGGTTGTTGGTCATCAGCTTGAGAGTGCTGACGCCGAGATGCTCCAGCATCGGCACACAGATATCGTAGCGGCGCATGTCAGCCCCGAAGCCTAGGCGCTCATTGGCTTCGACGGTATCGGCACCGCCATCCTGCAGCTCATAGGCGCGAATCTTGTTGAGCAGGCCGATGCCGCGGCCTTCCTGACGCAGATAGAGCAG
>NZ_JAWJBQ010000665.1:0-259 GCF_046535955.1 Pseudoalteromonas sp. SIMBA_162
GTAGTAGCCGGCATGGCCTTCGATATCCACCGCCACGGCAGCGTTGATGCCCACAGCCAGGTTGTGCTTGCCGCCAGGGTGGGTCACTTGCCATTCAAGGTCCTGCACCTCGTCGTGCAAGGACTGGTTGAGCACACGCACCGAAGTGCTGGACAGGTCGATCGTCTTCATAAGGTTCTCCAAGGGTTCGGTGGCAGGTCAGGCGCTTTCGCGCTCCCAGACGTACAGCGTGGCCGGGGCCGGTTCCCAGACCTTGGCG
>NZ_JAWJBQ010000666.1:0-259 GCF_046535955.1 Pseudoalteromonas sp. SIMBA_162
GTGCAGGTGCTGGATGTCCCGTTCGTTCAGCGAGTCGCAGAGGACGTTGCGTTCCAGCTCGTCGATTTCCGCGTGGATGGCTTCGCTGACCGGCTGGTAGTTCTCGGTAACGAAGTCCAGCAGGGCATAGAGCACGAAGTCTTCACCGTGCTCCAGCAGCAGCGGGCGCGCCTCGCAGCGCTGGCGCACGTAGCCATAGGAGGCCGAGTGGCCGTTGCGCGCGGTGATGATGTAGCCGTTGCCGGCAAAGATGTGGGTT
>NZ_JAWJBQ010000667.1:0-259 GCF_046535955.1 Pseudoalteromonas sp. SIMBA_162
CCATGCCGCACCTGGAAACGGTGCGGCGCGCGATCGAGGCCTACCAGATGCGCCTGCGCGACAAGCCGGCGCGGCCCAAGGCGGACCAGGTCGGCCTGCGCCGGCGCGGCGGCCGCGGACGCAATGTGCGGCCGTTGCGGGTCACGGTCAGCATCGGGGTGGCCGAGCGCGGCGAGACGTTGCGCGCGCCGGACGCCGTCATCAAGGCGGCCGACCAGGCGCTTTACAAGGCCAAGGACGGCGGCCGCAACCAGGTCTG
>NZ_JAWJBQ010000668.1:0-259 GCF_046535955.1 Pseudoalteromonas sp. SIMBA_162
GATCGGCAGCCGGAAAAGCCGGGACTTAGCTGGCTTGCTGCCAAGACAGGAGCGAGCATGGTCGGAGTGAAAATTGCTGGCGCCGAGAAAAGCCGTCTGTTCGCGTGATCTGGATCGGAATGGTGGCCTAAGATTTCGCTGACGTTCTAACCGCGTCTCCCCCAAAAGCGGCCGGAAATCAACCTGTTGCGCTCGGCCGTCGCATCGCCCGCAACCAGAACAGGAGGAAAGAAGTGAAAAAATAAGTTGCTATCACGGT
>NZ_JAWJBQ010000669.1:0-259 GCF_046535955.1 Pseudoalteromonas sp. SIMBA_162
GGCCGAGCGCGTGATCTGCTGCTGGGGCATGGGCATCACCCAGCATGCGCGCGGCGGCGACACCATCCAGCAGATCATCAATCTGTTGCTGCTGCGCGGCAATATCGGCAAGCCCGGCGCGGGTGCCTGCCCGATACGCGGCCATTCCAATGTACAGGGCGACCGCACCGTCGGCATCGAGAATCTGCCCAATGACGCGATGCTGGATGCCTTCGATCGGGTCTTCGACATCAAGTGTCCGCGCGAGAACAGCCATGAT
>NZ_JAWJBQ010000670.1:0-259 GCF_046535955.1 Pseudoalteromonas sp. SIMBA_162
GCGATCCGCGATCAGGCAATGCTGGAACTGCTCTACGGCGCGGGCTTGCGTCTCTCGGAGCTGGTCAGCCTCGCCCTCGCCGTGCTGGAAACCCGCCGCCTGCGCGTGCGTGGCAAGCGCGACAAGCCCCGCCAGCTGCCGATCGGCTCACGCGCCCGCCAGGCGCTGGATGCCTGGCTGGTGGTGCGTGGTCAGCTCGCCGCCCGGGACGAGTCGGCATTGTTCGTCGGGCAGCAGGGGCGTCGCCTCGGTCAGCGTG
>NZ_JAWJBQ010000671.1:0-259 GCF_046535955.1 Pseudoalteromonas sp. SIMBA_162
GTTTGTTAATGCCGCCACCTGGGGGATGCTGTTTACTGGCAAACTGGTTTCCACCCATAACGAACCCAGCCTCTCCCGCTCGCTGAACCGCATTATCGGTAAAAGCGGTGAACCGCTGATCCGCAAAGGTGTGGATATGGCGATGCGCCTGATGGGCGAGCAGTTCGTCACTGGCGAAACCATCGCGGAAGCGTTAGCCAATGCCCGCAAGCTGGAAGAGAAAGGTTTCCTTTACTCTTACGATATGCTTGGCGAAGCT
>NZ_JAWJBQ010000672.1:0-259 GCF_046535955.1 Pseudoalteromonas sp. SIMBA_162
AGCGTGAAGCCCTCCTGGCCACTCTGCAGGAAGGTCAGCAGATTCAGGGTATCGTCAAGAACCTGACCGACTACGGCGCCTTCGTCGACCTCGGCGGCGTTGACGGCCTGCTGCACATCACCGACATGGCCTGGAAGCGCATCAAGCACCCTTCGGAAATCGTTAACGTTGGCGACGAAGTCGACGTACGCGTTCTGAAGTTCGACCGCGAGCGTAACCGCGTTTCGCTGGGTCTGAAGCAGATGGGCGAAGATCCGTG
>NZ_JAWJBQ010000673.1:0-258 GCF_046535955.1 Pseudoalteromonas sp. SIMBA_162
GTCTGGGCGCTGGCTGGGCAGATGCTGACGGCAGCGCTGGTCACTACCGCCCTGATGTGGTGGTGGGGCAGCTGGCGCCCGCGGCTGGAATTCGATGTGGTGTCGTTCAAGGCGATGTTCCGCTTCGGCTACAAGATGTTCCTGTCACGCATGCTGGATGTGGTGTTCGTCAATCTCTACGTATTGGTGGTTGCCAAGCTGTTCTCTGCCACGGTGGCGGGGCTGTTCTTCTTTGCCGAGCGACTCAAGGAGCTGGTG
>NZ_JAWJBQ010000674.1:0-258 GCF_046535955.1 Pseudoalteromonas sp. SIMBA_162
CATGCGCACCGCGATATCGGTCTGCGCCAGTTCGCGGGCCAGGTTCTGGGCCGCGACTGTGTCAGGCGAACGGGTGTCGAAGTACTTGGCCAGCGTGGCGCCGACGTTGTCGAGCTCGCTTTTCCAGACCGCGGGCTGGCGCATCAGCATGGCCAGTTGCACGGTCAAGAGACGCTGGCGCAGCGTGCCGCGCACCTGGTCGGCCTGTTCCGGCGACAGCAGCAGCGCCGCGGGTTCGTCAACGCGCTGGATCGAGAT
>NZ_JAWJBQ010000675.1:0-258 GCF_046535955.1 Pseudoalteromonas sp. SIMBA_162
GTTATTTAAAAAAGTACGAGGATGAGCATCATGAAACTCCAGACTATAGCAATATAATTAAAAACATAAGAGATGATATTCTCATCTCTTGCTTTTCTGAATGCTACACCTCAACACTGATGTGGTCACATTATGCAAATGAACACAAAGGTATTTGCATAGAATACAATCTTGATAACCTCAAAGGCGACATATATTCTATATTCAATAAAAGGATGTACCCTGTACTTTATAGCAACATCATGGCTGATGCGACAC
>NZ_JAWJBQ010000676.1:0-258 GCF_046535955.1 Pseudoalteromonas sp. SIMBA_162
GCTTCTTCAGTTCGTCGAGCTCGTGCGTGTATCCGCGCAGCGTGTGCTCCGACAGCTGCCTGACGTGTTTCAGGTTCGACAGGTAGGCGGCGATCGGATCGTCGAGCATGGGCGCGGTGTCAGTGCGGCAGCAGGCGCGTGAGCGCGGCGCTCGCGAGCGTCGCGATCTGCGCGAGGAAGTCGGTGGCCATGCCGTCGTGGAAGCGGCGCGGATCGGGCGAGCCGAGCACGAGCAGCCCGAACGCGGGCGCATCGACG
>NZ_JAWJBQ010000677.1:0-258 GCF_046535955.1 Pseudoalteromonas sp. SIMBA_162
GCTTCGATCTCGCGCTCGACGAGATCAACGGCAGCGGCGGCATCCATGGCCGCCCGCTCGCGGTGGATTTCCAGGACAGCCGCAGCGACCCGCGCCAAGCGGTCGCGATCGCGCAGAAGTTCGTCGCCGATCCGCGCATCGTGATCGAGCTCGGCGACTTCTCCAGCGCGACGTCGATGGCCGCGTCGCCGATCTACCAGCGCGGGCAGCTGATTCAGTTCGGCTTCACGAATTCGCATCCCGATTTCACGAAGGGCG
>NZ_JAWJBQ010000678.1:0-258 GCF_046535955.1 Pseudoalteromonas sp. SIMBA_162
GGTTGGCCACGCCACCCTGGACAAGCACCATAACGGCAAGCCTGTACGCACCGGTGTCAGTGTCATCGAGCCCCGCGAAGGCCCGGCGCGCCATCAACCGTGCTTTGCCGGCTGCCACGTGCTCAATGGCAATGGCGACGCCACAGGCCTGGAGTGGATTCGTGAGGCGGGCCTGTTGACGACAGCCATTGCCACCACCAACACGCACAGCGTCGGCGTTGTGCGCGATGCACTCATCGCCCATGAGCATGCGACCCT
>NZ_JAWJBQ010000679.1:0-258 GCF_046535955.1 Pseudoalteromonas sp. SIMBA_162
GCGCGACATGGTGGCGCGCATGCTGGTCGCGGCGGATGTGGTGGATGCCGCCGACATCCCGGCCGGCTGGCGGCAGCCCGACGCCGCGCAGCGGGTGCTGGAAGTGACCGACGCGGTGGTGGCGCCGTCGATGGACGTGAGCTTCGCGCAGCCCTGGCAGGGCCTGGAGACGCTGGAAAAGGCGGGATCGGTGATCGGCTGGGCCGACGGCCGGGCGATCGTTTCGCCTTATGACCGCTGCACGCTGGTGATGCCGTC
>NZ_JAWJBQ010000680.1:0-258 GCF_046535955.1 Pseudoalteromonas sp. SIMBA_162
GCTGCCACCACGGGGCGAGAATCACGCTGTTGGTCATATAAAGTACTGTTTTTATAGCGATCATGCAGATAACGCAAGAGCACCATGATCACGGCCGCCACCGGCAGGGCCAATAGAATGCCGGTAAAGCCGAACAGCTGGCCGCCCGCCATCACCGCGAAGATGACCGCGACCGGATGCAGGCCGATCTTGTCGCCCAGCAGCAGCGGCTGCAACACCACGCCTTCCAGCAGCTGGCCAAGCGCGAAGACTCCACCG
>NZ_JAWJBQ010000681.1:0-258 GCF_046535955.1 Pseudoalteromonas sp. SIMBA_162
GTGCAGCGCCACCAGCTTGGCCAGCCACAGGTCCTCGAAGACGAAGAAGCCCCGGGGTTCGCCGCTATAAGGATCGATCATGGCGATGCCGGTGCCGGGACGCTCCTTGAGGGCCCCGAAGACGATCACATTGTCCGATTCGAGAAAGCCCTGGCGCGGTGGGGCTGCGCCGAAGACCTTGTGCAGTTGCGGGTAGGCGTCGGAGGCGGCCCTGATCCAGGCGTCCTGTTGCAGCAGCGTGCCATGCTCGCCAGGGGC
>NZ_JAWJBQ010000682.1:0-258 GCF_046535955.1 Pseudoalteromonas sp. SIMBA_162
GTCATACAGGTACGCCGGGCCGTAGGTCGGCGAATAGAACAGCGTCGCGCGTTGGCCCCAGACCGTGCTGTACTGCTTGTCCAGCAGGTTCTGGATGCCGGCACTGAAGGTGCCGAAGCCGGTGTCCTGGCTGCCCAGCAAATCGAAGGTGGTGTAACCGTCGATCTCGTGGTCGGCATCGTCCTTCAGGCTGAACGCATGGTTGGCTTGCAGCCGCGCACTGCGGCCATCGCCCTTCCAGCCAACAAACGCAGTGGC
>NZ_JAWJBQ010000683.1:0-258 GCF_046535955.1 Pseudoalteromonas sp. SIMBA_162
TGGTAAAAGGCAGTACCATTAAGGAACTGACTACATTAAAAATGACACTGATATGAGCTAGTTGTACGTCAGGGTGTTTCGATAAATGGGAACCAATCGTTGCTAATAATCCTATGAACGGAAAGAAAACCGCTACACCTATAACATTTAACCATATATGTGAATATGCTGTAAGTTTGCCCTCTCTACCAGAGCCTAATGAAGCAAGCCATGCATCAAAGCAAGTTCCTATGTTTGCTCCAAGAATTATGGCAACAC
>NZ_JAWJBQ010000684.1:0-258 GCF_046535955.1 Pseudoalteromonas sp. SIMBA_162
GGGCGTATTGTCAATTACCTCAAGGCCATGCTGGCGGATGCGCGACATGAGGTGATGTTTGTGGGGTATCAGGCCAAGGGCACGCCAGGGGCGATGATACAGGCCGGCGAAGGCGCAGAGGGGGTTGTGCAGATCGATCTGGATGGCCAGATGTATGAGGTGTGGGCGAAGGTCATGACGCTGTCAGGGTACTCGGCGCACGCTGATCAGGCAGGCTTGCTGCAGTTCGCGCTCGGTGGCCCGGTGCAGCCAGGCAAG
>NZ_JAWJBQ010000685.1:0-258 GCF_046535955.1 Pseudoalteromonas sp. SIMBA_162
GGTCCACGATCATGATGGCACCTTCACCGGTGTGGTGACCTCGCGTGAGCTGCAGGGTGGCCGAGTCGTGATGCGCGCCATGACCCGCTTCAATGTTCAGCGCGACGAAGTCACTACCGACATGGTGCAGATACCCCGCGCGGAGCTGCAGGGCATTCCTCTCGCCGTGCTCAAGCGCGCCCGCGTCGGGGACCTGGTCGAGACACTGCGTCAGAGCGGCGAATCCCACCTGCTGGTGACCGAGCAGGGCGACGATGG
>NZ_JAWJBQ010000686.1:0-258 GCF_046535955.1 Pseudoalteromonas sp. SIMBA_162
CCCGTCGAAGGCGTTCTGGGCCAGCGCGCTGGCGGGCAGCGCGCTCGTGATCGCGTTCGCGCTGCGCGACGGCGGCGGCACCGTGCAGGCGGGCGACGCGCTGATGCTCGTCGCGGTCGGCATCGGCGCGCTCGGCTATGCGGAAGGCGCGCGCCTCGCGCGCCAGATCGGCGGCTGGCAGGTGATCTGCTGGGCGCTCGTCGTGTCCGCGCCGTTCCTCGTGCTGCCGGTCGGCTGGCTTGCGTGGACGCAGCACGT
>NZ_JAWJBQ010000687.1:0-258 GCF_046535955.1 Pseudoalteromonas sp. SIMBA_162
CTATGCGCAGCGCCAGCCCCCAGGTGTCACTCGACTAGACTTCAAGACAACCATCGAATCACCGTGGATTCATGTCTCCGCCTCAGCCTGCTGATGATGAGCCCCCAAAACGCTTGCGACAGGAGCGCCCCATGACTGCTACCAGAGTCCTGTTCGTGACAAGCCCTTCACCGCAGACCGAACTGTTCGTCGAGTACCTGCAAGAGACACTGAAATGTGTCGTCGAGGCCTGCCACCATGAAGCCCCACTGCCGTCAT
>NZ_JAWJBQ010000688.1:0-258 GCF_046535955.1 Pseudoalteromonas sp. SIMBA_162
GTAGTGCGTGAGGCCGAAGCTCGCGCAGAACTGCGCGAAATCAGGCTGGTGCAGTTGTACGAAGCAGCGGCGGCCGCCGTACTGCGCGTCCTGGATGTTGCGGATCACGCGGTAGCACTGGTCGTTCATCAGCACGATCATCACGTGCGCGTTTTCCTGCACGGCCGTCACGAGCTCGCCGACGTTGACCATCAGGCCGCCGTCGCCGACCAGGCAGACCGTCTTCGCGGCCGAGCCGGCCAGCGCCGCGCCGATGCC
>NZ_JAWJBQ010000689.1:0-258 GCF_046535955.1 Pseudoalteromonas sp. SIMBA_162
AGCTCACTTCTTGTCCAGGTCCTGCGGCTTCAGGTCATGGGTATCGGTGTGACGCACGTCCACGCCCTTGACCAGGAAGATGACGTACTCGGCCAGGTTGTCGGCGTGGTCACCGATGCGCTCCAGCGCACGCAGAAGCCACATCACGTTGAGCACCGGCGTGATCTGGCGCGCGTCTTCCATCATGAAGGTCATCAGCGAGCGCATCGCGCTCTGATATTCCAGATCCACCGAGGCATCTTCACGCAGCACCTTGAG
>NZ_JAWJBQ010000690.1:0-257 GCF_046535955.1 Pseudoalteromonas sp. SIMBA_162
CCCTGCAGGACACGGAAGACCATCAGCCATTCCAGGCTATGCGTCATGGCGCAGCCGAGACTCGCGATCAAGAACAGCACGATGCCGCCCAGCGCGATCGGGCGACGGCCCAGGCTGTCCGACAGCGGGCCACCACTCAGCTGACCGAAGGCGTAGCCGGCCAGGAAGAAGGTGATGGTCAGGCCGAGGCGGGAGTGATCGACACCGAATTCCGCGGCCATGGCGGGGATAGCGGGCAGAAAGGCATCCATCGATAG
>NZ_JAWJBQ010000691.1:0-257 GCF_046535955.1 Pseudoalteromonas sp. SIMBA_162
GGCGGTGCTTCGTCTCCGAGTGGTGGTAGTGGACCGGTTCAGGAGGTGCCGGCGGGTGGCGGGCTTTATTCCGGGCCTAGCAAGGTGACACCGGGATACGGTGCGTTGCCGTCGAACTATCAGTTTTATGTGGCGACGTATTACGCCGGTAACGCCGTTGTTGGAGCCTGTAGTTCTCAACGCGATTGCGTGGTGCAGGCGGCGCTTTTTGACTCTCAGCATTGCGCGCCTCCGGTGACCGCGTTTTCTGGTGCTAG
>NZ_JAWJBQ010000692.1:0-257 GCF_046535955.1 Pseudoalteromonas sp. SIMBA_162
GATGTCGTCGGTACTCGCGAGGTACGACATTTCCGGCGAGCGCAGGAAGCCGAAGCCGTCCGGGAGTACTTCGAGCGTGCCGTCGCCGAAGATCGTCTCTCCCGTCTTGGCGCGCTTTTTAAGAATGGCGAACATCAGCTCCTGCTTGCGCAGGCGGTTCGCGTTTTCGATCTCCAGGCCATTGGCCATTTCGATCAGTTCGGACACGTGCAGAGACTTGAGCTCGGATAAATGCATACGGAGAACCCGCCAGGGAG
>NZ_JAWJBQ010000693.1:0-257 GCF_046535955.1 Pseudoalteromonas sp. SIMBA_162
CCTATGACTACACCCCGCAGCAACCGGGCCAGGCGCAGCAGCAAGACCCGCTGACCGGGCAACCCAGCGGCGGCGCACAAGCCTTCCTGCAACTGCTGCGCGAGCGCATGCGCCCGGCCGTGGCGGCCCAGGCACCGATAGATACCGCGCAACAGACCCTGTGGGGCCACTCCTACGGCGGCCTGCTGGTGCTGCAGGCGCTGTTCAGCCAGCCCCAGGCGTTTCGCCACTACGCCGCCGCGAGCCCTTCGCTGTGG
>NZ_JAWJBQ010000694.1:0-257 GCF_046535955.1 Pseudoalteromonas sp. SIMBA_162
GAGCTGCCCCCGACTCGGCGCCATCGGGGACGCATCACCCGGCGCAGGCGGAGGAGGCTAGACGCCTGCGCGACTTTGAACGAGGCGATCATGGTCGCTCGAATGCTCGTCGATATTGCGCAGTCTCTGAGGGAGCGTCGGTCGTGCCGTTCTTGTGTGGCAAGACGAACGGGCCGATGGGGGATGACTCATTGGACCGTTAAGGCCAGGTGACTGGCCGCACCACCAAGCAGAGGAGGTATCAATCATGGCATGGT
>NZ_JAWJBQ010000695.1:0-257 GCF_046535955.1 Pseudoalteromonas sp. SIMBA_162
GGATCGTGTCCCACACGCCGATGTAGGTGGCCGGGCACGAACGCGGCGTCTTGCCGATCGGCGTCTGGTCGACTTCGAGCACGCGGTCGATGCTCTCCCAGCCGCTCAGCGACGCGCAGCCCTGCCACGCGTGGGTCACGCTCAGCGCCGGCCGCGGCGCGCTGCGCGCGAGCACGCTGGAGCGGCGCTTCGTCGCC
This sequence comes from Pseudoalteromonas sp. SIMBA_162, assembly GCF_046535955.1. Lineage (NCBI taxonomy): Bacteria > Pseudomonadati > Pseudomonadota > Gammaproteobacteria > Alteromonadales > Pseudoalteromonadaceae > Pseudoalteromonas > Pseudoalteromonas sp. SIMBA_162. Next base: position 198 of record NZ_JAWJBQ010000695.1, read on the forward strand.
GGCGCGTCCAGCTGCGCGGCCTTGCGCGCGCGGCGCGTGGCCGGCGACGACAGCACCGAG
>NZ_JAWJBQ010000696.1:0-257 GCF_046535955.1 Pseudoalteromonas sp. SIMBA_162
CGTATTGGAAAGCTGATAGGCGCTGGCCAATTGCTGCTGAGCGGGCGTGAGATCGAGCTGTTCGCCACTGGCGGCGATCTGGCCCCAGCTGGTCAGCAGCAGGCCCTGATGCGCGCGTATCGCACCATAGGCATCCGAGCGTAGCTCAAAGCCGGTACCGCGGAAGCTGCCACGCGTGTTGCCCTGCTGGTGGATCAGATAGCCGAGGTTAAGCTGGGATTTCTCGTGCTCCGAATTCAGGCGCACACGCTCCTGAT
>NZ_JAWJBQ010000697.1:0-257 GCF_046535955.1 Pseudoalteromonas sp. SIMBA_162
GTGCTTATGCCGCGCTGCATCGCATCCAGTTTCGGGAGACGGCAGACGCATGAGTGAACGACTGGTAGACGCCTGGTATCGCGGCGCCGGCTGGCTTCATCTGCTGCGCCCGCTGGAACATGTCTACAAGAATGTGGTGGCGCGCAAGCGCAACGCCTATCTCACCGGCAAGCGTGAGGTCTGGAAGGCGCCGGTGCCGGTGATCGTGATCGGCAACATCACCGTCGGTGGTACCGGCAAGTCGCCGCTGGTCGCCT
>NZ_JAWJBQ010000698.1:0-257 GCF_046535955.1 Pseudoalteromonas sp. SIMBA_162
CTGGATCGCTAGAGGTGCAGAAGGCGGTGGCGGAAACACGCGATGTGACTCTCGCAGAAGGCGACTATTTCGAGGCACTGAGCGGCAAGGTACTGAGCCTGGCATCTTCGTACCATGCGGAGGAAAAGGCGCGTGAGCACTTGGCAGCGCTTGAGTCGGATATCGCGACGGCTCTTGAAAGGCTGGCGGAGGGTCTCGAGGCACTGGTTGTGATCCATAACGACGGTCGCTACATCTTGCGCCAAGAGCCGGTCGTG
>NZ_JAWJBQ010000699.1:0-257 GCF_046535955.1 Pseudoalteromonas sp. SIMBA_162
GTATCGTTTGATTATACGGTTGAGGAAATTATTAGTCTTGGTCGCTATCCACATCAAAAGGGGCTATTAAAAAGTCTTTCCAAAGTGGATTGCCAGGTGATTGAAGAAGTGATGGAACTTACGAAAATTAGTCATTTTAGAAATACACAATTTAGAAAACTAAGTGGTGGTGAAAAGCAAAGGGTTCTACTGGCAAAAGCTTTAGCCCAAGAACCAGAAGTTCTCCTTCTCGACGAGCCAACGAATCATTTGGATAT
>NZ_JAWJBQ010000700.1:0-257 GCF_046535955.1 Pseudoalteromonas sp. SIMBA_162
GCCGTACGACGTGACGTGAAAAACAGTAACGCCTCATCGTTTGAGCTAATGGATACACCCATAACGTTTAACTTGCCTCTCGTTCACAAAGCCTTCCTGGGCGATGGCATTAACATTGGCAAGACTCTTGGCGCCCTGTGTGAGGTGATCCATCAATATAGCTGCGACATGTTGCTGCTAACGGGTCGTCCGTCACGGCTACCCGGTATCCAAGCGTTTTTACGCAAGATGTTGCCGCTGCCCCCAGGGCGTATTTT
>NZ_JAWJBQ010000701.1:0-257 GCF_046535955.1 Pseudoalteromonas sp. SIMBA_162
CTACAAATCGCATGTCACCCAGGCAGATGAAGGCTGTGACTTCGACTTTGCCAATGGTGCCCCTGGCAGTACCCCTGAGCCCGATATCTATTGAGCGCCGCTGCCTGAGGCAGGGAGATAAGGTCGTGAGTACCGGGGCAGAGAGATAGAAGGTGTAAGCCCGCAGGGGTATCCACGCATGTGCCATAGCCATCGTCGACGGGAGTCCAGGAAATGGCGGAAATCGAACTGTTGATAGAGAGCCGGGCGGAATTGGG
>NZ_JAWJBQ010000702.1:0-257 GCF_046535955.1 Pseudoalteromonas sp. SIMBA_162
GGGCAGCGACAGTCATCAGCACCTTGTCGTAACCGACGAGGCTGACCGGGTCAGCGCCAGCGACATTGACGACGTCAACATACGGGATGTTGCGCGCGGCCAGGTACAGGTTGACGTCCTGCTCTTCAGTGACGATCAGCGCTTTCTCAAGGCCCAGTTCCTGGAGCTTGGCGATCAGCAGCTTGGTCTTCGGAGCTTCGACGCTGATAGCATCGACCGCGACCAGGCGATCCTGACGGACCAGCTCGGACAGGATG
>NZ_JAWJBQ010000703.1:0-257 GCF_046535955.1 Pseudoalteromonas sp. SIMBA_162
GGTGGATCGCACCTCGCTCGTGTATCGTGATCCGACCACGCACTCGACGCGGGTCGTGCGCATCCGCGACCAGCTATAACGACGCCATCCGGGAGAGGAGCTCTTGAGCACGCTGATTGTTTCTTTGCCGCCGCGCGAGCCGGCCGTGCCGTTGCAGGAATGGCAGTGGCCCGAGCTGCCGTTCACGCTCGTGGACAAGGCCGGCCAGGTGCAGCGCGCGGGCCACGCCGCGCTCGCGCTGCTGCCGCGCGCGAACG
>NZ_JAWJBQ010000704.1:0-257 GCF_046535955.1 Pseudoalteromonas sp. SIMBA_162
CGATCACCGACACATTCGCGCACCACGATGGTTCGAAACCCGTGTTGCATGGCATCCACCGCACTGGCGCGGATGCAGCCGCTGGTAGAGCAGCCAGCCAGTACCACGGTATCCACGCCTTGAGCATGCAGCAGCGGGGCCAGGCTGGTGGCGAAGAAGGCACTGGCGTACTGCTTGCTCAGCACCCCCTCCCCTGCCTGTGGCGCAACGGCCTCGCAGAACGCCGCCAGCGGGTTGCCTTCGACCATGTCCTTCAT
>NZ_JAWJBQ010000705.1:0-257 GCF_046535955.1 Pseudoalteromonas sp. SIMBA_162
CTGGGCCTCATCGAAGAGAAGTCGCGCATGGTGACCGTGGTCTCCATCGTGTTGATCAGCGTCATCGCCACTCTATCAGCGACCAGCGGCGTGGCACGTGGCATCAAGCTGCTTTCCACCTTCAATACCTGGGTCTGCCTCGGCATCCTTGCCTACTTCCTGCTGGTGAGCGACGCCAACTATCTGATCGCGAGCTCCATCACCGCGCTCGGGGATTACCTCACCGATGGCGTCTCGATGACACTGTGGACGGCGCG
>NZ_JAWJBQ010000706.1:0-257 GCF_046535955.1 Pseudoalteromonas sp. SIMBA_162
GAAGCGCGCAGGGCGAGGCGGCTCAGATAGCGGGGCCGTCAGCAGATCAGGTATCAGAGGCGGCGCAGACGCTGGGCATGGGGGCCTACCTGATCGCGTTGAACGACAGCGCCGCGCTGGAAGATGGCGTCGCACTTCCAGATGGCGCTGCGCTTGCAGACGACGCCGCTGCGGCCGGCAAGGCGGGGCAGCCAGCCAGACACCCGGGCAGTGCAGAGATGGTATACGGCGACATATCCAAGGATGAATCGGCACCG
>NZ_JAWJBQ010000707.1:0-257 GCF_046535955.1 Pseudoalteromonas sp. SIMBA_162
AAACGGCGCTCAGGCATCGTTGCCATCGCCGCCAGGCTCCCGCGCCGGCGCGGCAAGGGGCCAGACGGTCATGGCGAATCGCCTTGAGAGGGCTATCGTTGCTTCTCTGGGCAACGACTACCGAGCGAGGGGCGCAGCCATGAAGACCAGTGATCTACTCGAACAGTTGCTGCGCGCCGGGCAAGGCTCGCAAGCGCGTCAAGGCAGCGGCGGCATGTCATGGCGAGACGGCTTGGGCGGGTTGGGCGGCTTGCTGG
>NZ_JAWJBQ010000708.1:0-257 GCF_046535955.1 Pseudoalteromonas sp. SIMBA_162
GAGCAGGGCGAGGGGAGACAGGCGGGTCGATAGCTCGGCGACGGCATTGACGAAGTCGGGCTGGTCCTGCGGGCCGACCGGCTTGCTGGCATACAGGCGAGAGTGTCGCGTGCAGCGGGTCAGCGGCCGCCGGTCGAGAGCCTCAAGCGCGCGCTCCAGTTGAGCGCGCGGATCGTCAAGATTGGCACCGAGGCCAATCAAGGCTGTCGAAATCATGCGGAGTTCCTGCGTGGAGACGGCAGTGGCTCAGACGAGCC
>NZ_JAWJBQ010000709.1:0-257 GCF_046535955.1 Pseudoalteromonas sp. SIMBA_162
GACCTCGCAAAAAATCCAGCCCAAGTACCGGCAGTACGGTACGGATCTGCTCAACAAAAAACGCCATATCTGCACGGTCGGATTCTGGCAGGTTGATGTATTCGTGCGCGGTGCCGTTGACCAGCTTTCAGCGCCCTAGCTCGCCTGCTGACTGGATCAGCAGGCTTTCCAGATATTTGACGTGGGCTTTGGTGAGGTTTTGATCCTTGCTGGTCACTAAACAGACTTTCTCCCAGAAGTCCTTCCCGCCTTTATCT
>NZ_JAWJBQ010000710.1:0-256 GCF_046535955.1 Pseudoalteromonas sp. SIMBA_162
GCGCAGCAGCTTGCCCGGGGTCGGGGGGATCGCGTCCTGCCAGGTGTAGAAGGCCGAGACCCGGCCGTCGCCCTGCAGCGGGTCGGGCTTGGGCGCGTAGGTCGGGCCGGCCAGGGCCGACAGGGAGAGCGCCAGGAGGCTCAGGCCAAAGGTGAATTTTGCGGACAGTTTCATCAAGAAGACTCGTGCTCAGGGTTCAGGGATGGGTGGCGACCTGGCCGCACAGGGCGGGCCAGTAATCACTCAGGTGCAGATC
>NZ_JAWJBQ010000711.1:0-256 GCF_046535955.1 Pseudoalteromonas sp. SIMBA_162
AAGTGCAATCGAGTAGGTCGGAGCACGTGAAACTTGGACTGAATATAGGTGGACCATCCTCTAAGGCTAAATACTCCCAACTGACCGATAGTGAACCAGTACCGTGAGGGAAAGGCGAAAAGAACCCCTGCGAGGGGAGTGAAATAGAACCTGAAACCGTGTACGTACAAGCAGTAGGAGCAGACTTGTTCTGTGACTGCGTACGTTTTGTATAATGGGTCAGCGACTTATATTTTGTAGCGAGGTTAACCGATTA
>NZ_JAWJBQ010000712.1:0-256 GCF_046535955.1 Pseudoalteromonas sp. SIMBA_162
GGTGTCGCTGCCGTGCACCTGGAAGACCAGGTTGCCCAGAAGCGCTGCGGACATCGCCCCAACAAGGCCATCGTCTCCAGTCAGGAGATGGTCGACCGCATCAAGGCGGCCGCCGATGCCCGCCGTGACGACGACTTCTATCTGATCGCGCGTACCGATGCCTTCCAGAAGGAAGGGCTCGAGGCCGCCGTGGCGCGTGCCAATGCCTGTGTCGAGGCCGGGGCGGACGCCATCTTCGCCGAGGCGGTGCATACCC
>NZ_JAWJBQ010000713.1:0-256 GCF_046535955.1 Pseudoalteromonas sp. SIMBA_162
GTTGAAAATTGAAGAGCGAGCAGGTCGTTCTACAATGACTGAAACGCAATACACTCTTGGGAAGTATTTGAAAGATGTTAATAATCGAATCGAGACTTGGCAAGATAAATTGGTCGATATTGAAACACGCTATTGGAAACAATTCTCTGCCATGGAAATGATGATTAATAAAGCCAATCAGCAATCTACTTCACTAAGTTCTTATTTCTTATAGAATGGGAGACATTCGAACATGGATAATGAACAAAAGTTACTC
>NZ_JAWJBQ010000714.1:0-256 GCF_046535955.1 Pseudoalteromonas sp. SIMBA_162
GCCCTGGAAGCGCAGCGGATTGTCGGTGCTGGCGCGCTCGCCATTGCCATCTTGTGCACGTTCGAGCTGGCCCCAGGCACGGTATTGGCCCACCCAGACGAGATTGCCGTCGCTGTCAGCGACTTCCAGCGGTGTGCCAAGGTGGTCGGTCTGGAAGTAGTAAAGCTCGGCCGCTGAGGGCTGATAGATGGTATCGCCAGACTGGCCGGTGCCGGTCTGTTGTTCAATTGCCTCGAAGCGTGTTTCCAGCTTCGCG
>NZ_JAWJBQ010000715.1:0-256 GCF_046535955.1 Pseudoalteromonas sp. SIMBA_162
CTGCCAATTTTAACTTCTTCAAGTGAAGTGTTAAATTTTTTTCAGGATAAATTTTTGAGTTAGTTCTAATTTCGTTGTAAAAAATTCTAAGGATTTTTAAAATATCATGTTTATTTTTTTTTGAACTGTAACTCTTCAAGAAATCATTTACTAGGTTTAGGTAATTTTGTTCGGAAAAATGAACATTATCTGAATTTGAATATATTGTAGACATTTTATATGCTCCTTATCTTTTTCCTATTGTTAGTTTTTGGAT
>NZ_JAWJBQ010000716.1:0-256 GCF_046535955.1 Pseudoalteromonas sp. SIMBA_162
GGTGGTAGTAGTCGAGGTTGACGCGCGTCGGTGTGCCAAGGCCGAAGGCCAGCGACGGGGCGATACCCCAACGGTCGTAGTTGACTTTGTCGCGGCCGGCGACGTTGCTTTCGTGGGTCATCAGGTTCAGGCGGCCGGCAACGGTATCGCTGAACTGGTAGTTACCATCGAAGGTGTAGCGCTGGGTCTGGTCACTGCCCCAAGTCCAGGCGCCGTCCAGCGAGTTGCCCAGGTGCGCACGCTTGCTCACCAAGTT
>NZ_JAWJBQ010000717.1:0-256 GCF_046535955.1 Pseudoalteromonas sp. SIMBA_162
CTGGAGACCTGCTCCGCGCCCTTGCCATCGGCACCGGCCTGCAGGTCACGCTCGCTATGGCCGATCGTGGGCAGCACCCAACCATGCTTGCCGGGGTGCAGGTGGCTGCGATTGAGCTTGGTGGCGATATGCACCGTCATGTCCATCTCGTGCACCTTCTCGACCACGCGCTTCTGATCGGGAATCGCGCGAAAGAAGTTGCCGCCCATGCCGATGAAGGCGCGTACCTCACCGCGCAGAATCGCCTCGCAGCATT
>NZ_JAWJBQ010000718.1:0-256 GCF_046535955.1 Pseudoalteromonas sp. SIMBA_162
GATTGAGTTCGGCGTAGCCATCGATGTCATCGGCGATCACCGGCTCTTCCAGCCAGCGCGGCTGGAAGCGTTCCAGCTTCGGCAACATGCGCTTGGCGTAGTCCAGGTTCCAGCCCATGTAGCACTCGAGCATCAGGTCGACATCCTCGCCGATGACTTCGCGCACGGCGGCCACGCTATCCAGGTTGGCACGCACGCCCTCGACCCCATCACGCGGACCGTAGCCGAAGCGCATCTTCATGGCGGTGAAGCCTTG
>NZ_JAWJBQ010000719.1:0-256 GCF_046535955.1 Pseudoalteromonas sp. SIMBA_162
CTACAGCCGTTTCCTCGAAGAGGTAGGGCCGCAGGTCGCCAAGGGCGATATCGACTACGAAGAGACGGTGGAAGAAGGGCTCGAGCAGACGCCGGACGCCTTCCTCAAGCTGTTCTCGGGTGGCAACAAGGGCAAGATGCTGGTGCGTCTCTGATCTTAGAACTGAGTGCTGAGAACTGACACAGCATTACTGAAGACCCGGACTGAAGACCCGGACTGAAGACCCAAACACCTGACGTCGCGCGTATGCGCGCTG
>NZ_JAWJBQ010000720.1:0-256 GCF_046535955.1 Pseudoalteromonas sp. SIMBA_162
GGCGGGAGCTGTGGCTCGTGCATTTGTGGCATGCATTCGACGACGTCGGCTTGCCGAGCGCGTTGCGCGCGGATTTCTGGCGCTGGGCGGAACCGTTGTCGGTGCAACTGCTCGCCCCGCATGCGCGGCACGACCGACTGACCCGCTATTCGTACGACACCGTGCAAAGCTGGTTCGCGATGCCGCCTGCGCAGCCCGACCCGCCGGGCCGGGATCGTACCGGCGCGCGCTGATCATGCCGCGGCCGGCGATGTGC
>NZ_JAWJBQ010000721.1:0-256 GCF_046535955.1 Pseudoalteromonas sp. SIMBA_162
GCCGAAACGATCCGCTTCCTCGTCGAGCGTGCGGTGCCCGTGTGTGCGCACGTCGGCCTCACGCCGCAGTCGGTGCACGCGTTCGGCGGCTTCAAGGTACAGGGCAAGACCGAGGCCGGCGCCGCGCAACTGCTGCGCGACGCGCGCGCGGTCGAGGATGCCGGTGCGCAACTCGTCGTGCTCGAAGCGGTGCCGACGCTCGTCGCATCCGAAGTCACGCATATGCTCAGGATTCCGACGATCGGCATCGGCGCAG
>NZ_JAWJBQ010000722.1:0-256 GCF_046535955.1 Pseudoalteromonas sp. SIMBA_162
GTTGCACTACGACAAGCGCGAGATTCTCGAGGCCTACCTCAACGAGGTGTTTGTCGGTCAGGATGGCCAGCGTGCCGTTCACGGCTTCGGCCTGGCCAGCCAGTTCTTCTTCAGCCAGCCGCTTTCGGAGCTGAAGCTGCATCAGATCGCCTTGCTGGTGGGCATGGTCAAGGGACCGTCCTACTACAACCCGCGGCGATACCCTGACCGCGCTCTGGCCCGCCGCAACCTTGTGCTCGACCTGGTGGCCGAACAG
>NZ_JAWJBQ010000723.1:0-256 GCF_046535955.1 Pseudoalteromonas sp. SIMBA_162
CTGCTCGCCGGCACTGGCCGCGCCGGAGAACGCCAGCTCACGTCCGCGCACCTCGGCCTCGAACAGATTGATCTGCGGCTCGGAATAGAGCTTCGCCGCCTCGACACTCAGCGGATGATGGTAGACGGCCTCGGTAGGCCCGGACTGCAGCACCCGCCCTTCATGCATCAGCGTTGTGGTGCCGCCGAGTGCCAGCGCCTCGCCGGGCTCGGTAGTGGCGTAGACGGCAATGGTGTTGCGGGTCGCGAACAGGCTG
>NZ_JAWJBQ010000724.1:0-256 GCF_046535955.1 Pseudoalteromonas sp. SIMBA_162
CAACCAGCTCATCCAGAAGAAGCTGGCCGATATGCAGACGGAGATCACCCTAGGCCTTCAAGCCGCCCTGCAGGTGGGTCGCCTGATGGACAGCGGCAACTGGGCGCCGGAAATGATCTCGCTGATCAAGCGCAACAACTGCGGTAAAGCGCTGGATATCGCCCGCGTTTCCCGCGACATGCACGGCGGTAACGGCGTGTCTGACGAGTACGGCGTGATTCGTCACATGGTGAACCTGGAGTCCGTGAATACCTAT
>NZ_JAWJBQ010000725.1:0-256 GCF_046535955.1 Pseudoalteromonas sp. SIMBA_162
GGTGCGATCGACAAGATGCTCGACGAAATGCTGGCAGCCAATGCCGAGCAGGTCGAACAGTACCGCGCCGCCGACGAGGCCAAGCGTGGCAAGATGTTCGGCTTCTTTGTCGGCCAGGCGATGAAAGCTTCCAAAGGCAAGGCCAACCCGGGGCAGGTGAACCAATTGCTCAAGGCCAAGCTCGAAGGCTGACCTGAATATGCTGCGAGGGCTCTGCCCTCGTTCGCGGGCTTGCCCGCTCCCACAGTACTGGACC
>NZ_JAWJBQ010000726.1:0-256 GCF_046535955.1 Pseudoalteromonas sp. SIMBA_162
GGCGTTGCAGGATCTGGCTGGGGCGCAAGTCGGTGATGGTGATCTTCACCCGCGGGTACTTGCGCCGGAAGGCCAAGATGCTCTCATCGACACCATCGAGCATCGCCGTCAGCGATGTCACCCCGATCGACACCGCGCCCAGCGCGGCATCCTGAATGCTCGCGGCTTCGATCTGCAGGCGACGGATGCTCTCCACCACGAGGTTGGCGTGGCGGATGACGCGCTTGCCTTCCTCGGTAAGGGCCATGCCTTTGTG
>NZ_JAWJBQ010000727.1:0-256 GCF_046535955.1 Pseudoalteromonas sp. SIMBA_162
TTTGCACCGTCGTTTACGTGGCGCCCCAGCGACGCCACCAACATTACGCTGCTGCTTAACCGCCAGGAAAACAAAGGCCAGGTATCGGCACAGTTTCTTCCCCAGGCGGGCACGTTAGAGTCGGGTTCACTGGGCTTTATTGGCTCGGAGCGCTTTGTTGGCGAGCCGGGCTGGGACCGCTACGACCGGGAAAAGACCGAAACCACGCTGTTTGTTGATCACCAGCTCAACGACAGCTGGGCATTTGCTGCCACCG
>NZ_JAWJBQ010000728.1:0-256 GCF_046535955.1 Pseudoalteromonas sp. SIMBA_162
GATCGGATCACGCTGCAGAGATTGCCTGCATGGAAATGCGGATCCTTGTCGGCCAGCACATCGGCCTTCACGTTGCCGAACGTCGTGTCCGGCTTGTGCCGGATGCCGTCGTAGAACGTCTGGATGATGTCTTCCTTGAAACGCGGCGTGCGCGGATGCGCGCGGACGACGGCGTCTCGTTCGACGTCGTTGTACTCCTGATACGCGAGGCCCAGCACGTCCATCTCGACCCCTGCGGTAACGAGTGCGACGACCG
>NZ_JAWJBQ010000729.1:0-256 GCF_046535955.1 Pseudoalteromonas sp. SIMBA_162
GCCTGGGCATAGGCATGCCAGACCAGCGCCCGGCTTTCCAGATTGCCTTCGATCTCATCCAGCACGCACAGCCCCATCGCCGCCTGGAACTCATTCATCTTGGCGTTGATGCCCAGTTCCTCGATGCACTCCGGGCCGGTGATGCCGAAGTTGATCAACTTGCGGGCGCGTTCCAGGTCTTCCTTGCGCTTGAAGATGATCGCGCCGCCTTCGATGCTATGGAACAGCTTGGTGGCGTGGAAGCTCAGGGTGCTGG
>NZ_JAWJBQ010000730.1:0-256 GCF_046535955.1 Pseudoalteromonas sp. SIMBA_162
TCATAATCGCTTCGATGGCATCTTCTGCTAATTGTTCATTGCCCTGGGCTAGATATAATGAAATGATAACGATTCGATCTTCATATTTTTCTAAGATTTCTTTCCCATCACGGCTTTTCATTGCATAACTATCATAAAATTTTGAAGCACTCATAAATGAGGGGAAGCGAAATTTGTAAGAGTATGCTTTCTTATACATACGTTTAATAAAATCTAAAGAATATAATTCTAAAAATTCTTTTTCATAATAACCTTC
>NZ_JAWJBQ010000731.1:0-256 GCF_046535955.1 Pseudoalteromonas sp. SIMBA_162
GATCAATGCCTTCAAACAGGCGCTGACCGGCAAAGCCCTTGTGCAGGCCGCTGAAGCGGACTGCCGGGGCGGTGTCATCACTCATCGAGTAGGTCCTTCTAGGCAGGTGAGCATGAGTCTGGAATGGTGGAAAGCGCTGGCGAGTCAGCGCACTTGCACACTAAAGAGTGCCGGTGACACCAGGCAGGAGACGGGAATGCTCCCCACTGACGCCCTCACGACTTCCTCAATCAACAGTGACTACAGCGTCTCAGCT
>NZ_JAWJBQ010000732.1:0-256 GCF_046535955.1 Pseudoalteromonas sp. SIMBA_162
CGTGAAGTTGGCGCTCAACAGCTGACGAATCTCGTCTTCGGCGACATGGAACGGCGGGCCCTGATGCTGCTCCGTCTGCCGCTCGAGACTGATCAACAGGCCACGCGCGCCCGGGGGCAGCAGCTGCGCCAGATGGAAGGCGTAGCGCTGCCGGGTGGCCGACGGCAAGGCGATCAGCGCGGCGCGATCATAGAAGGCGTCCAGATGATCGACATGGTCGATATGGAAGTGGAAGAAGTCTCCGCACCACAGCTCG
>NZ_JAWJBQ010000733.1:0-256 GCF_046535955.1 Pseudoalteromonas sp. SIMBA_162
GTTTCCCTTTTTCTGTGGTCATTCGATCTTTCAATAGTAATAACTTTTCATAAAAATGCGTAACGGATGAGGTATTTTTCGAGCGATATTCCGCTTCTGTCATTGCCATGCGCGCAATTTCTTCGTCGTCATACAGTTTGCGACCTTTTGCTCCCCCGTAGGCAAAGGTACGGGCAATTCCGACTGCACCAATTGCATCTAGACGATCGGCATCCCGAACGATTTTGGCTTCCAACGTTTTGGCCGGAAGTTCATT
>NZ_JAWJBQ010000734.1:0-256 GCF_046535955.1 Pseudoalteromonas sp. SIMBA_162
TTTTTGTGGTTGCACAAATTCCACCGAGAGCTTTGTCGCGGTTCGCCGTTCCCGCATTTATCGCCGGAGTCTTGCTGCTCATTGCTGTACTTGTCTTTGGTGAAATGGGCAAAGGTGCACAGCGCTGGCTAGACATAGGTCCTTTGACAATACAGCCGTCGGAGATTATGAAGCTCGCCATGCCTCTTATGCTGGCCTGGTATATGAATCAGCGCCCTATACCACCATCTATTTATCGGCTATTTGGTGCTTTAGT
>NZ_JAWJBQ010000735.1:0-256 GCF_046535955.1 Pseudoalteromonas sp. SIMBA_162
GGAAGACCTGCGCAGCCTGGTGCTGGCGGAAGAGGTCTTCAAGGTCGAGGACGCCAAGAGCGGTGAGGACCTCACGCGCACCATCCTGCTGACCATCATCATCGAGCAGGAGCAGGGCGAGGGCGAGGCCGAGGTCTTCTCCAACGAGCTGCTGGAGCAGTTCATCCGCATCTACGCGATGGCCAAGCCGCTGCCGCTGGCCGGTTATCTGGAGCAGGGCACGCGTCTGATGATGGAGCAGCAGCAGCGCATGCAG
>NZ_JAWJBQ010000736.1:0-256 GCF_046535955.1 Pseudoalteromonas sp. SIMBA_162
TTCCAGGGTGATGTCGCCACCCATCAGGCGCAGGATGTCTATTACACCGGTGCGGGTCGGGTTGATGCCAACGTGTTCCAGCACCAGCTCGGAACCTTCGGCAATGGAGGCCGCCACCAGGAAGAAGGCTGCCGAGGAAATGTCGGCCGGCACTTCAATGCGGGTAGCGGTCAGCTTGCCGCCGGACTGCAGCGAGGCCACCGGGCCGTTCGACTCGACCGCATAGCCAAAGCCGCGCAGCATGCGTTCGGTGTGG
>NZ_JAWJBQ010000737.1:0-256 GCF_046535955.1 Pseudoalteromonas sp. SIMBA_162
GCTTGCTGGCAGCTCGCAGACGCTAAAACATCCGCCGCAGCGGGGCTGACATGGGAAGCCGGGACATGGCGCGGGGCCTGTCCCGCTGAGGTACCACGGCCCGCGCCGGCCCTGGGGCCGGCGCGGGGAAAAGCACTTGCAGCGGCCTCAGAGACGCCGCTGGCGCTTGAGCTGGGGGATGGTGGTGGCGGGGATTTCCAGGCGCTGCAACTGGCCCAGGGTATGGGCCGCCAGCGCCGCCAGGGTCGGCTGGCTG
>NZ_JAWJBQ010000738.1:0-256 GCF_046535955.1 Pseudoalteromonas sp. SIMBA_162
ATGTCATTGATGCCTTCATCCCCTCAGCGCCTGTGCGGTGCCGATCACCGCTCGTCTCCATTGCACTCTTCCAGCCTTGCGGTAAAGCTTGCTGTCAGGCCTTCAAGGTGCTGGAAACAGTGGCTGGCCGCCGCCGCGCTTGCCTGTCTGCCGCTGGGCGCACAGGCCGCTGACAAGCCGCTCTCGGCGTCGGCCATTCAGGACATCGAATCAGAGGTCGGCGCGCGAATCGGCGTCACTGTTCTGGATACCGCCG
>NZ_JAWJBQ010000739.1:0-256 GCF_046535955.1 Pseudoalteromonas sp. SIMBA_162
GTTTTGTTGACGGTCATCGCCCGTACAAGGCAGCAGAAAATGCCACGGCTAACTGACAGACGATAAAAATAATCTAATGATTAAACTTTCGAATATCACCAAAGTGTTCCAGCAAGGGAACCGGACCATTCAGGCGTTGAACAACGTTAGCCTGCATGTTCCGGCTGGACAGATTTATGGCGTCATTGGCGCCTCAGGTGCAGGTAAAAGTACGCTCATCCGTTGCGTTAACTTGCTCGAGCGTCCGACCGAAGGT
>NZ_JAWJBQ010000740.1:0-255 GCF_046535955.1 Pseudoalteromonas sp. SIMBA_162
TTGTTTTTCTGTAACCTTCACATAGAAAGGTTTTATATCCTCGTAGGCAATCGGGCCGCTTCTCCACTCGTCCTTAGAAACAGATTCGTAGGTTATCAAGTATTCATCAATTCCGAATAGCAAACTGTAAGCTACCGTCTGTTGTATGTGACTAGGACTTGGCTTCTTCAATTTGTGGATAGTGTCCTGTTTTGTACTTTTTGTTTTAAATTCAAATCCAACACGACTACCATCTTTGTACTGTAAGATACCATC
>NZ_JAWJBQ010000741.1:0-255 GCF_046535955.1 Pseudoalteromonas sp. SIMBA_162
TCTAGCAGTAGCTAGTACAACCTTAAATCCACCAATATTAAATCTTGTCTTATTATCAAAATGCTTCAGAAGATTGTTTGCTTCTGCTTCTGCATCTTTTGGATGGTTAGCACGAATAATCATTTGTAGATTAGCTTGTACTAGTCCACCCCTATTTGTCCTACTACTAGGTTCAAACTTAACTATCACCGCTTCATTATCAGTACCGCTAGGAAAATTCAACGGATAGACCTTGTAAGGTGTAAGTGTCTGTAC
>NZ_JAWJBQ010000742.1:0-255 GCF_046535955.1 Pseudoalteromonas sp. SIMBA_162
TGGGCCGCTGAACTGGGATGAAAAAGGCGAGCTTAAGGGATTTGATTTTGGTGTCTTCCAGTGGCACGCCGACGGTTCATCCACGGCAGCCAAGTGAAAATCCCACCGCCCGTGAAATGCGGGCGGGTTTAGAAAGGTTACCTTATGTCTGAGCAGTTTTTATATTTCTTGCAGCAGATGTTTAACGGCGTCACGCTGGGCAGTACTTACGCGCTGATTGCCATCGACTACACCATGGATTATGGCATTATCGGC
>NZ_JAWJBQ010000743.1:0-255 GCF_046535955.1 Pseudoalteromonas sp. SIMBA_162
GGCCTGGTCGAAGCTGGCATCACTGATGGCCGGCAACTGGCAACTGGAGCCCTGCAGCAGGCTGTAGATCGACCGGAACATGAACACCTCGATGAGGGCGAGATCGATCTGCTTGAGGATGCCGGACTGCTGGCCCAGCGCGAAGGCGTCCAGCAAGGGCGCGGCGCGCTCCTGATTGGCCACCCTCAGGGCGTCCTGCATATGGGAAGAGTGCAGAAACTGATCGTGAAAGAGGAACAACGCAGGCTGACGGCG
>NZ_JAWJBQ010000744.1:0-255 GCF_046535955.1 Pseudoalteromonas sp. SIMBA_162
GTCGCCGGCACGACGCCGAACAGCGCCTCCGCGACGTTCGAGCGCCCCGAGGCGACCAGGCCCGCGACGCCGAGGATCTCGCCCGCGCGCAGTTCGAAGCTGACGTCGCGGAACACGCCGTCGACGCCGAGGTTCTTCACGGCCAGCACGACCTCGCCGATCGGCACTTCCTCCTTCGGGAACATCTGCGTGATCTCGCGGCCGACCATCATCCGGATGATGTCGTCGCGCGTGACGTCGGTCGACGCGTGCGTG
>NZ_JAWJBQ010000745.1:0-255 GCF_046535955.1 Pseudoalteromonas sp. SIMBA_162
GTGGGCGCAGAACCGCAGGGCCGATCTCGTCTATCGCCGATCGGCTGGACGCCGCGGCCGACGCGGCGTCTACGTCACCCGCGTTCGACGCCCGATGCGCCTACCACCATCCTCCCCGATCTCCCGCGCGACGCAATCGCCGTCGGCGCACCTGCACGCGCCACGTGCGGCTCGTCAGCCGCGAATACGAGGCGCGCGGCCGGTCATGTGGGTGAAGCCGGTCAAGCGTGACGACGCGTGCGCGCCCAGGGAAAG
>NZ_JAWJBQ010000746.1:0-255 GCF_046535955.1 Pseudoalteromonas sp. SIMBA_162
CGCCAGGTCGGCTTCGCCGATCGCCTGTTCATCACGAAGTCGGATCTGGTCGACGACGAAACCGTCGCGGCGCTCAAGCACCGCCTGCTGCACATGAACCCGAAGGCGACCGTCAAGGTCGTGAACTTCGGCGAAGCCGACATCAAGGAAATCTTCGACCTGCGCGGCTTCAACCTGAACGCGAAGCTCGAGATCGATCCTGATTTCCTCGCGGAAGACGACCACGCGCACCATCACCACGATCATGACCATGAT
>NZ_JAWJBQ010000747.1:0-255 GCF_046535955.1 Pseudoalteromonas sp. SIMBA_162
GCAGCTCGCCAGCTTGCGCCAGCAGTACCAGGACAACCCCGACGCCCTGCAGGCCCTGAAGCCGCTGGACAACCTGGAATAACCGACTGCAAAAAAAACGGCGCCCTGAGGGCGCCGGTTTTTTCATGGCCGCGGTACTCGACTTCAGTGAGTGGCCTCGACACTGCCACGCGCATGGCTCGGCTGCGAACCATCGCCGGCCTGGCTCGGTGAGTGGCCCGGCTCCTCTCCTACCAGAGGCACTTCATTGCCCTC
>NZ_JAWJBQ010000748.1:0-255 GCF_046535955.1 Pseudoalteromonas sp. SIMBA_162
GAGTGACAAAAAACCGATTTTAAGAGTGGAAAATTTAACAAAGATTTTTGGTGGTGTTGTTGCCGTAGATCAAGTCTCTTTTACGGTTAATGAAGGAGAAATCTTTGCAGTAATTGGTCCGAATGGTGCAGGGAAATCGACGCTATTTAATATGATTCCTGGCGTATTGCCAAGTTCTTCAGGCGATATTTCTTTTCAAGAGAAACGTCTAACTCGTAAACCACCTTATCAAATCGCTCACATGGGAATTACACG
>NZ_JAWJBQ010000749.1:0-255 GCF_046535955.1 Pseudoalteromonas sp. SIMBA_162
GGAACACCGGCGCTTCGATCATCTTGACGACGTCGGTGCAATACAGCGTGGAACGCGAGTCGCGCGGATCCGACGTGGTGAAGCCGATCTGGTTGTTGATGACGATGTGCAGCGTGCCGCCCGTGCCGTAGCCGCGGGTCTGGGCCAGGTTCAGGGTTTCCATCACCACGCCCTGGCCGGCGAAGGCCGCGTCGCCGTGCACCAGCACCGGCAGCACTTGCTTGCCTTCGGCGTCGCCGCGGCGTTCCTGGCGAG
>NZ_JAWJBQ010000750.1:0-255 GCF_046535955.1 Pseudoalteromonas sp. SIMBA_162
GGAGCAGTGACACGGGCGAAAGTCGCATCGTCCGGCGCTTCTTTTAATGCGGCGGGATCGGGCGTCAGCATAATCAGCAACTGTTCAAGAAACGCCGTGCCGGTAAAGTCCGGTGGGCGCGGATAGGTAACCGTGCCGGGATTGGCTTTAGCAAACTCCAGTAAGGCTTGCGGCGTTTGTGGTGGCTGTGGCGTAACATCGCGGCGGGCGATAAACGTCAGTTGTGCGCCGCCCCAGGGCGATTCCGCACCTTGT
>NZ_JAWJBQ010000751.1:0-255 GCF_046535955.1 Pseudoalteromonas sp. SIMBA_162
GATAATGCCTGGCCAATTCCGGCATCACATCACGCCACATCAGCTTGTTGGTCGGAATGCCGTGAATCAACAACAGCGGCTGACCTTCACCCATTTCCTTGTAGGCAATGCGGTGACCTTCGATCATCGCATAACGGGTTTCCAGGGCTTCCATTGTCACGTTGTCGTGGCTCATTGCTGACCTCTTCGCTTGATGAATACTCAATCACGGCCTGGCGAAACAGTGCTATATCGCGGTGTTACCGTGAACGTGGG
>NZ_JAWJBQ010000752.1:0-255 GCF_046535955.1 Pseudoalteromonas sp. SIMBA_162
GCCGCAGCGGTGACGGCGGCCTGCATGGCACGGGGCGGCCGGACAACTCGCTCTACTGGAAGAAGGGCTTCGACGATGTCACTGTCGGCCTGCTCTACCAGCTCGGCCATGATGGCCAGCACAGCAACGAGACCTCACTCTTCGAGGATGGCGTCTTCACCACCGAGACCGAGTACTCCGGGTATGAGCGTGACTACAGCTATGAAGCTGCGCTCAACTGGCACCCGAACGAGGACTTCACGGTGGGCGGCGTCT
>NZ_JAWJBQ010000753.1:0-255 GCF_046535955.1 Pseudoalteromonas sp. SIMBA_162
GTCATGACCTGCCAGAACGTCGGTGCGACCGGCGAACATGGGCTGGGCAGCGTGTTCCAGATGGATGAGGTCAAGCTGGACACCTCCTGGCACTGGCGTGAACGCCCTGACTGCGCCGGATGCCCTTACCTGCAAATCTGCGGCGGCGGATGCATGTATCTCAAGGGCGATAACTGGGTGGATACCTGCGAGAACGAATACCACTACGCCAAAGGCATCTTCGAAGGCGCCATGCGGATGCTGACCGGCGCGGAT
>NZ_JAWJBQ010000754.1:0-255 GCF_046535955.1 Pseudoalteromonas sp. SIMBA_162
CTGTTATTGTAGCTACTATAGGATCAATCTTCTCCCGATTCTTTTCCTTATCCAATCTAATAAGATCGTTAAATCGAACAGTAACAGCATTATTTATCGACATTGTTAATAAAGGGTTGTTGCTATGTAATATTCTTCTATCAATCACACACAATCGAAAATCAACTGCTGGCTGAGAAACAACCGTAGCCTTTTGCCTAACTTCTATTTGTTCATACTCTTCAAGTTCATTCAAGACAGTCTGAGCTAAAGCAG
>NZ_JAWJBQ010000755.1:0-255 GCF_046535955.1 Pseudoalteromonas sp. SIMBA_162
TCCGTGTTATCTATACCACCAATTTCTATTAAAAGAAGTGATTTCGATAAATCTTGATTATAAACCCCGTCCACTCCGGCACCTTTCTTTTCAATCACCCCTCTTGATATATTTGGGACGATTTTATTTAATGTCTGACTCAGGGTATTTGCATAAGAAAGATTTGCTTTATAATTCGGATTTTCCGCTCCAATAACAAAGGCAAGCTTTGCATATTTCACTTTATTATGTGTAATGGTTGATTTGTCGGCACCT
>NZ_JAWJBQ010000756.1:0-255 GCF_046535955.1 Pseudoalteromonas sp. SIMBA_162
GTGGTGCTCGACATCAACTCGCCCGGTGGCAGCCCGGTGCAGTCCCAGCGCGTCTATGACGAGCTGATGCGGTTGCGTGAGCGGGGCGACAAGCCGGTGATCGCGGTGATTGAAGACCTGGGCGCCAGTGGTGCCTATTACATGGCGGCCGGCGCCGGCGAGATCATCGCGGCACCCTCGAGCCTGGTGGGCTCCATCGGCGTGATTTCCTCAAGCTTCGGGCTCAAGGGGCCGATGGAAAAGCTGGATATCGAG
>NZ_JAWJBQ010000757.1:0-255 GCF_046535955.1 Pseudoalteromonas sp. SIMBA_162
GTACTGAGCCAGGCGTATGCCGGTGGCCCGACGGGCGCCGAGATCTTCGAGCTGGACTTCGTGCTGGTCGAGACCGCGCTGCTGCTGGCCTCGAGCTTCACCTACGGCCTGGCGATGCTGGGCATGAACCGCGGAGACAGCTCCGCGGTGATCAAGTGGCTGATGATCACCTTCGCCTGTGGCGCAGGCTTCATCGCGATGGAAATCTATGAGTTCCATCACTTGATCGTGAACGGCCATGGTCCGGACAAGTCC
>NZ_JAWJBQ010000758.1:0-255 GCF_046535955.1 Pseudoalteromonas sp. SIMBA_162
CCCAGATCGAGGAGTTGCTGTCATGAGCGAGATTCGCAAAAACGATCATCGTTTGATGCAGGTCCTGCTCGCACCGGTGATCTCGGAAAAGGCGACGCTGGTTGCCGACAAGAACGAGCAAGTCGTGTTCGAAGTCGCACCGGATGCCACGAAGCAGGAAGTGAAGGCGGCTGTCGAGCTGCTGTTCAAGGTTGAAGTTGATTCGGTCAACGTGCTGGTCCAGAAGGGCAAGCAAAAGCGTTTCGGCCGTTCGAT
>NZ_JAWJBQ010000759.1:0-255 GCF_046535955.1 Pseudoalteromonas sp. SIMBA_162
GGCGGAATCAGGGACAGCACGGTGATCAGCGGTGACAGCTTGGCGCGCAGCAGCGGCAGGCCACCGGTGAGCAGGCCGACGGTCAGGCCGATCAGCGCACTGATCAGCACGCCGGCCAGCAGGCGTTCGAGGCTGGCGAAGGTGTCGGTCCACAGCGGCAGGTCGCCGGTGCGCACGTTGACCTCGGTGGCCAGTCGCGAGAACGACTCGCCCATGGCGGCGAAGGACGGCAGCAGGCGGTCATTCGGGTTGTCG
>NZ_JAWJBQ010000760.1:0-255 GCF_046535955.1 Pseudoalteromonas sp. SIMBA_162
CTCGCGACCATCTGCAGCATGATGTCGGTCGTCTCGATCGACTTGTGGCGCCGCGGCACGATGGCGGCCGGCGTCAGGAACTGGTTGTAGATGTCGAGCCGGTCGGTCTCGACCGGGTACGTGATCAGCACCTCGTCGGCCAGTTGCTCGGGCGTGACGTAGTCGGCGTTCGCGAGCCGGTGCGCGTCGGCGACCACCAGCACCTGCTCGTAGTCGAACACCGGATCGAAGCGCAGGCCCGGATTGTTCAGCGGG
>NZ_JAWJBQ010000761.1:0-255 GCF_046535955.1 Pseudoalteromonas sp. SIMBA_162
CTGCATGTTCCTGACCTCTGAAACCGGTTTCATTTTTGTTCGAGAAAAAAGTGGTGGGCCTTGCCCCCACTGTTACAACCGGGTGGAGCCGCGCACGATCAACTGCGCCGGAAAATCCACCACTCGCGCCGGGGCATCGTCGCCCCGCAGGCGCTTGAGCAGGCATTCGAAGGCACTGGTGCCTATGGCTTCGGTGGGCTGGGCCAGGGCCGTGATGCCATTGCCCACCAGGGGGTACCAGTCCAGGTCGTCGAG
>NZ_JAWJBQ010000762.1:0-255 GCF_046535955.1 Pseudoalteromonas sp. SIMBA_162
GGTGGTGATGCCGCTCGCCACCATCAGCGCGTCGTGGCGGCTCATCGCCGAGTGGGCATGCCAGTCAACTTTCGGGCGCGGGGTGAAGAATTTATCCAGATTATCGGTATGCAGCTCAATCAGCCCCGGCAGCAGCCAGCCGCCTTCGCCGTCCATCGCCTCCGGCAGGCGGCTCTGGCTTTCGGCAAAGGCGCGGATTTCGCCGTTCTGCACCTCCAGCGAACCGCTTACCACCTCGTTTTCCAGCACCAGCTT
>NZ_JAWJBQ010000763.1:0-255 GCF_046535955.1 Pseudoalteromonas sp. SIMBA_162
TATTGAAATTTCTTCACCTTTTTCAAGTTGTGAAATCGATTTAATAACTTTATGATCCTTGTAAGATACACTATAACCCCTCGTCATAATTGCTAACGGATTTAAGGCTTCTAATGTTCGGATAGCAGAGAGGTAGGAATCTTTTTTCTGATTAAGCACCGAACTAACAGATCTTGTTAACCTATTTGTCGTTTGTTCTAATTGCTTACTATAATATTGTATATCATTTTTAGGTGAATGGAGTTTAATCGCTGT
>NZ_JAWJBQ010000764.1:0-255 GCF_046535955.1 Pseudoalteromonas sp. SIMBA_162
GGTGCGTAGCTGATCTCACTGCCAGGAGGGCAAGCATGAGAGGTGAGTCGCGAGCAATGACCTGCGTATATGCAGCGCCCTGCAAGTCATCTCGCGGTGCATGCCGTGGCCGGCATGCCTCAATAACGCCCATCCTCCTCGCAGGGAAGGCTTTATGGGCTTCATATCTGAAGAGGAGTCCTCGGTTTCAAGAATGATGCAGTAAAAACAACGAATTGTTGAGGGTGGCCAATGAGGGTCACCTGGCATGTCGCT
>NZ_JAWJBQ010000765.1:0-255 GCF_046535955.1 Pseudoalteromonas sp. SIMBA_162
GTGCGCGAGCGCTGCGCGGCAAGGGGCCGCTGACGCTGTGTTATCAACAGGTGGTCGGCGATCGCTCGCGGGCGCTCAAGCTTGAGTATCGCGTCAAGCAGTTGAGTGTGGCGGCCAAGCGCCGCTTGATCGCCGGTGAGCTTGCGCTGGACAGCCTGCTCGACTGACGATCTGCTTGATTGAATGCGTGAAACGAAAACGCCCCCGACGGAATCCGTCGGGGGCGTTTTGTTGACTGGCGACCCTGCCGGGCAG
>NZ_JAWJBQ010000766.1:0-254 GCF_046535955.1 Pseudoalteromonas sp. SIMBA_162
GTTGCACATCGAGTAACAGCGCCAACGCCAAATCCGCCTGCAAGCTGCGCTCATGAAATTCATCAAGGATCACCAATCCAACACCGCTCAGTTCCGGGTCACGCTGGATCATGCGCGTCAGCACGCCTTCGGTAACCACTTCCAGGCGGGTATTTGGCCCGACGCAGTTTTGCGCACGCATCCGGTAGCCAACGGTATCGCCTGGCTTTTCGTTAAGCAGCTCCGCCAGCCGTTGCGCGACGTTACGCGCCGCC
>NZ_JAWJBQ010000767.1:0-254 GCF_046535955.1 Pseudoalteromonas sp. SIMBA_162
TCGGCATCTTGGCGATCAGGCGCACGGCGCTGACGTAGCGTTCCTTCTCGTTGGTGATGTTCAGGTTGTCGTGATAGAAGGCAGCGAGGCCACCGACCACGCCGCACAGGATCGCCATCGGGTGTGCGTCGCGACGGAAGCCCTTGAAGAAGTTGACGATCTGCTCATGCACCATGGTGTGGTTGCTGATCAGCTGGGCGAACTTGTCGTATTCCTCGTCGCTCGGCAGCTCTCCGAACAGCAGCAGGTAGCAC
>NZ_JAWJBQ010000768.1:0-254 GCF_046535955.1 Pseudoalteromonas sp. SIMBA_162
GGGCCTGCTCTACGTCAAGGGCGCACCGGAGACCTTCGATGCGCGCGGGCTCTATCATGATCTCGTCAGGGTGCGCGCCGATGATGGCCCGGTCGCCGTGCCGGTCTTCGATCGCCCGCTGGACCTGGCGCGTGCCGGTGGCCGCGTGGTCGAGACCCACCATCGCATCGTGCTGGTCGAGGGCAACTATCTGCTGCTGCGCCACGCGCCCTGGGACGCGCTGCTTGGCTTGTTCGATATCAGCATCTTTCTGG
>NZ_JAWJBQ010000769.1:0-254 GCF_046535955.1 Pseudoalteromonas sp. SIMBA_162
TGTAGAACAGCGGCTTGTGCGCTGCGACTATGCCCAGCGGTACGCCGATGAGCACGCAGACCAGGGTGGCGAACAGCACCTGGGCCAGGGTTTCCATGGTTTCCTGCCAGTACCCCAGGTTGAGGATCAGCAGGAAGGACAGCACGACAAAGGCGGTCAGGCCCCATTTGCGCTGGATCAGGTGCGCCAGCAGGGCAATCAGGCCGATCAGGGCCAGGGGGTTGAACCAGGTCAGCGCGAACGTCACGCCGTGG
>NZ_JAWJBQ010000770.1:0-254 GCF_046535955.1 Pseudoalteromonas sp. SIMBA_162
TGCTCAATGGTCTGTAGAGCCTCTTCAGCGCTGGTCACCGTAGTAACATTGTAACCAGCATTAGTGAGAAATTCTCCGTACAGGTTGAGCAGGTCGCGGTCATCGTCTACTAGCATAATCCGATAAGGTTCGCTCGGTGCTAGGTTAAGCTCAGAATGTAACAGCGAGACTAATTTTGGAATGTCAAGCGGTTTTCTGAGGTAGTGCGTTCCACCAGCACGCACCGAGGCTAACCGTAATTCAAAGGTGTCATA
>NZ_JAWJBQ010000771.1:0-254 GCF_046535955.1 Pseudoalteromonas sp. SIMBA_162
CGGGCGGCCACGGCAAACAGCACGGCGGCGCAGGCCGAGGCCACCGCGCTGACCGGGATGCCCAGCGGCTCCAGCACGAACAGCGCGGCCAGCAACACCACCAGTACCACCCAGCCCGCACGGAACGTGGCGCGATCGCGCACTGCCAGGGCAGGCAACTGCAGGTCGTCGGTGGCGTACCGCAATGGGATGTCACGGCGAAAATACAGCCACAGCACCAGCAGCGTGGCCGCTACCGCCACCAGGTTCACCGG
>NZ_JAWJBQ010000772.1:0-254 GCF_046535955.1 Pseudoalteromonas sp. SIMBA_162
CCGCCAGCGGCGCCAGTTCGCGCACCAGGGCGCGGGTGGCGTGTTCGTCGGCCAGGTCGACCACGCGGTAGTCCACGTCCAGGCCCTGCGCGCGCAGCGCCTGGGTTTCCTGGTCGGCCAGGGCCGCGTTGCGGTCGGCCATGACGACCCGAAAGCCGTCGTGCGCCAGCCGCTCGACGATCGCCAGGCCCATGCCGCTGGCGCCGCCGGTGACCAGCGCGGTGCCGAGGGAGTTGAGGGGTTCCATATCGATT
>NZ_JAWJBQ010000773.1:0-254 GCF_046535955.1 Pseudoalteromonas sp. SIMBA_162
CGCTCAATGACTATGATCTGGTGCTTTGCGGGGCGATTCCCGCGGCATTGCTGGCCATCTGCGCCGAGCTGCTGTTCGAGCTGTTCGAGCGCCTGGTGATACCGGCGCATATGCGGGGCTTGAAGTCGCGCTGAGCCGGAAAAAAACGGCGTAGTACATTACACGACAATCATGTCGCAACTCTTGTACAAGGCGTGCAGTAAAAAAGGAAGGCTGCTGCGAAGGTTTAACGTTGGTCGCCGATCAGAGTAATG
>NZ_JAWJBQ010000774.1:0-254 GCF_046535955.1 Pseudoalteromonas sp. SIMBA_162
TGATGCGGCACTGGTGCGCCGCCTGAGCAACGACCTGCAACGCCCCTGCCTGGACACCGTCGACTGGCTGTCACGCCATGACCCGGACCTGGCCCGCGAACAGTTCAAAGGCTGCACACCCACTACCGACACGCGCGCCTACGCCGTGCTCAAGCAACGCCTGTATGGCGACCCGCCGCAGCCCCCACAACCGCGCACAGCCAGAGAATGGGAAAACCGCTACCGGCAAAGTGGCGACCTGGCCGCACTGGAGC
>NZ_JAWJBQ010000775.1:0-254 GCF_046535955.1 Pseudoalteromonas sp. SIMBA_162
TCAACATGAACGACAACACCGCGCTGGCCCGAGCCACCTCCGCCTCCTTCAAGATGATTGCCCAGGCGTGTGATGACTATGGCGCCACGCTGATCATCCTGAACCAGACGCGCACGAAGATTGGCGTGATGTTTGGTGATCCTACGACGACCCCCGGCGGCGACGCGGTGAAGTTCTACTGCTCGGTGCGCATTCGTCTGGGTCGCACGATGCTCAAGAAGTCAGCCAGCGACAGCACGAAGATCGGCCAGCGT
>NZ_JAWJBQ010000776.1:0-254 GCF_046535955.1 Pseudoalteromonas sp. SIMBA_162
CACCGTCAGGCGCCAGCGGTTCCTGTCGAGCATGCGGTACTCGGCGATCACGCCGATCGCACCGGCCTCGACATTGCCGCGGTAGTGCAGCGTGCGCGACTCGCCCGGCCGCAGGATCACGCGGTCGGTGCCGAGCAGGTCTGCGCCGAGAATGTTCTCGGGCTTGTCCTGGAGCGAGAAGAAGTCGGCGCCATCGAACGCCGACGCCGCGCGCAGTTGGAACACCTTCAACACGATCGGCGACGGCTTGCGGT
>NZ_JAWJBQ010000777.1:0-254 GCF_046535955.1 Pseudoalteromonas sp. SIMBA_162
GACAACTCGACCGCCAACATGGTTGGTTTGGTCGGCGAGTTGTCGTTCGTCCCGCCGTTCATTACTGTCGCGTCGCGGACGGATGAAAATTCCAAAAAGGAGAGAGTGTGAAGATCGGAATCATTGGCGCAGGCCGTATGGCGCAGTCGGTCGCGTGGTTGGCCACCCGTGCCGGTTATCAGGTCATGTTGAGCAATTCGCGCGGACCGGAAACCATCCAGGCGCTGTGTAAGCCGCTCGGGTGCGAAGTGGGG
>NZ_JAWJBQ010000778.1:0-254 GCF_046535955.1 Pseudoalteromonas sp. SIMBA_162
GTCAATGGCGTCGTCGCCGAACTTGCAACGCTGGCAGGGGCTGAGCGTGTCGCCGGTTTCGTGGCCGACCTGTCCGACCAGGCCGCCATCGATTCACTGGCAAGCGAAGTGCTGGCGGCCAACGCCAGTCTGGATGTCCTGATCAACAATGCCGGTGTCTTCCAGGCGCCCAGCGTCGTGACGGCTGACGGTCTCGACCTGCGCTTTGTGGTCAATACCCTTGCCCCGTATCTGCTCACCCAGAAACTGGCTTC
>NZ_JAWJBQ010000779.1:0-254 GCF_046535955.1 Pseudoalteromonas sp. SIMBA_162
GCAAATCGGGGGCCAGGAGAGATTCGCCTCAGCCCTCTGGAAGGTTGCGTGTAGGGATTGCCCTACAAGAATGGCGCGATTGGATAAGGGCGGAGGCAAACGGCAGGCTGCAAGCGGCAAGAAACGGCGAAAGCCTGAAAGCGCGGAATGTCGCAAATGGATAAGTGCCCTCCCCCAAGGGGCGGGAGAGCACCGCAGAGGGTGTCAGAGCAACTTGTGTTCCATGGCGTATTTCACCAGTTCGGCCAGGGAGG
>NZ_JAWJBQ010000780.1:0-254 GCF_046535955.1 Pseudoalteromonas sp. SIMBA_162
GTGGTCGCTGGCGGCATCGAGTTCGGCAAAGCTTGTCAGTGGCTCGAGGTTGAGGGCACGACGGCGCTTATTTTCCAGTGCCAGCTGCTCGGCTTCCTGGGCATCCATCTCGCGTTTGCGCTGCTCACGATTGAGGCTGATGCTGGTCTGCTGCGCGCGCAATGCCTTTGACAGCGCGACTTCGCTCTTCAGGTAGCTGAAGTTGGGGTCCTGTTCGACGCGGCTCTGGTGGCGGGCGCGCAATGCGGCCAGGT
>NZ_JAWJBQ010000781.1:0-254 GCF_046535955.1 Pseudoalteromonas sp. SIMBA_162
AGCACTGGCCGGCATGGGGCTGGCACTGGACCTGACCCTGCGTGAGCGCCAGAGCAAGCTCAAGGCCAAGGGCCAGCCGTGGGAGCTGGCCAAGGCCTTCGATGGCAGCTGTCCGCTGTCTTCCTTCGTGGCGCTGGAAGGGCCGCGTTGGCGTGATGCCGATGGCGAGCTGCACAGCGTGGATTTCCAGGCGCTGCACTATCGCTTCGCCATCGACGGTGAGCAGCGCCAGCAGGCGGATACCAGCCTGATGC
>NZ_JAWJBQ010000782.1:0-254 GCF_046535955.1 Pseudoalteromonas sp. SIMBA_162
GATATGTGAGTGAGGAGACGCGGCGACCTGACGCCCTGAATCGTGCGCTTGGCCGGATACTCAAGCGGAAGGACTTGGGGATGACGATCAAGCACTTCTCCCCACATGACGTGCGTAGAACGTTCGCTACGCTCGCTGGAGAGCATTTAGAGTATCCGCAGGAACTGATCAAGAAAACGCTTGGGCAGCTTCCAGAGGATCGCTTAGTGCTGATCTATCAGAAGGGAAAGCAGTGGAACAAACAGATTGAAGTT
>NZ_JAWJBQ010000783.1:0-253 GCF_046535955.1 Pseudoalteromonas sp. SIMBA_162
TAGTGCTTTACGGCACCTCGCCCCCAAAAAACTTGATTAGGGTGATGGTTCACGTAGTGGGCCATCGCCCTGATAGACGGTTTTTCGCCCTTTGACGTTGGAGTCCACGTTCTTTAATAGTGGACTCTTGTTCCAAACTGGAACAACACTCAACCCTATCTCGGTCTATTCTTTTGATTTATAAGGGATTTTGCCGATTTCGGCCTATTGGTTAAAAAATGAGCTGATTTAACAAAAATTTAACGCGAATTTT
>NZ_JAWJBQ010000784.1:0-253 GCF_046535955.1 Pseudoalteromonas sp. SIMBA_162
TCAAGCGCATGCGTGATCACTACCCGCAAGTGACCATCGGTGTGACCGTGCAGGGTTCGCAATCCATTCCCCAGGCCCTGATCAACAGCCGCGCCGACCTGGGCCTGGCCTTTGCTGTGCCACGGGCCGCGGAAATCCGCCAGTTGAGTGTCGGGCATTTCCGCCTCGGGGCGCTGGTCAGCCCGGACCACCCGCTGGCCGAGCGCGGCAGCGTCAATTTCGCCACCTGTGCCGAGCACGGGCTGATCCTGGC
>NZ_JAWJBQ010000785.1:0-253 GCF_046535955.1 Pseudoalteromonas sp. SIMBA_162
GGAAAACGCGCTGGCCCGATTCAAGCAGCGCTCCTGAAGCAGCATTCGTGAACCTGCACTCAAGAACCTGAACTCAGGTCAGCCGACGAGAGGTGTCCGCGAGAAAGGGCTGGAATCCTTGTGGTGCCGCTTTTCCTGGCGGCCATCCTCCTTGTCGCGAGCGCCCTCCTCCACGGCCTCTGCCTTGCCAAGTCCGCCGCCGTCATTGCCGGGGGATGGAGGGCTGACATCGGGCGTGGCAAGGCCTGTCATC
>NZ_JAWJBQ010000786.1:0-253 GCF_046535955.1 Pseudoalteromonas sp. SIMBA_162
GACCAGGCAAAGCTCGATGCGATGCCGGTCAATGAGTACGTCGATCTGTATATGATCTAGCCGTCAGATACAGGACTCTTTGTTTCCTAGCCTTAAACCCAGGAAAATCACCATGGCCCACAATCTCCACAAGACCCTCAAGGAATTCGACAGCGGTTCCGGCAAAGGCAAGTTCTACTCGCTGCCGCAGCTCGGCAAGGAACTGAAGACGAAGATCGAACGCCTGCCGGTGTCGATCCGCATCGTGCTCGAG
>NZ_JAWJBQ010000787.1:0-253 GCF_046535955.1 Pseudoalteromonas sp. SIMBA_162
CGCCCAATGACAACATCACCAGATGGCGCTGCTGCATGCTGCGTTTGAAGTCGGTGGCGTTGCTGTCAGACATGGTGGGTGTCACTCGTGGAGCTGATGATCTGACTGTCGCTCAGGCTGGTGACCAGACTGTCGATCATACTGGTGATCAAAGCGTGCTCGTGCAGGCCGCGCTCGTACAGGCAGGGCGGATGGATGGACACATGTGGCATGGCAGAAACCGGCTGGAGGTGGGAGGGGAAACAGGCCGGAT
>NZ_JAWJBQ010000788.1:0-253 GCF_046535955.1 Pseudoalteromonas sp. SIMBA_162
GCCTGCCGGAGGCGGACCAGGCCGATCTGGACGGGGCTTCCTGCTGCAACGCGCCAGCGCTGAACGAGTCTCAGGATGACGCCGATGCCTCGCCCCAGCAGGAACAGGAGCTGCGCGGACGCATTCTCGAGGCTCACCGGCTGTTGATGTGCCTGAATGGCCACAACCGCCTGGAGTTCCAGCCGCTGATCGAGCTGCTGGAAAGCGAGGAGCATCGCCAGCCGCACTGAAGGCGCGCTGGGACGTTGAGCCT
>NZ_JAWJBQ010000789.1:0-253 GCF_046535955.1 Pseudoalteromonas sp. SIMBA_162
GTGCCGAGCGCGTGGTGATGATGATCACCGGCAAGGTCATCAGACCCAGCGTCAGACCACCGACCAGCGGGGAGGAACGCGGCATGCCGAAGAAGTTGATGAAGATCGCCAGACCCAGCAGACCGAACAGGATCGACGGCACCGCCGCCAGGTTGTTGATGTTGATCTCGATGGCCTGGGTGAAGCGGTTGTCCGGAGCGAACTCCTCCAGATAGACCGCCGTCAGCACGCCGACCGGGAAGGCGAAGGCCAG
>NZ_JAWJBQ010000790.1:0-253 GCF_046535955.1 Pseudoalteromonas sp. SIMBA_162
GAGTTACCCGATGAAAACAGGTATGTTTACCTGCGGCCACCAGCGGCTGCCTATTGAACACGCATTTCGTGATGCAAGCGAGCTGGGTTACGACGGCATCGAAATTTGGGGCGGTCGCCCGCACGCGTTCGCGCCGGACTTAAAAGCGGGCGGCATCAAACAAATCAAGGCGCTGGCGCAGACGTATCAGATGCCGATTATCGGCTATACGCCAGAAACCAACGGCTATCCGTATAACATGATGCTGGGCGAT
>NZ_JAWJBQ010000791.1:0-253 GCF_046535955.1 Pseudoalteromonas sp. SIMBA_162
GTGCCATCATCCGCATAGGCACTGACCCTTAATCCTTCGCCTAATGTGCCAACGCTTTGTCTATGGAAACTATTTACACCAATCACATCCGTGTCCATGCAACGTGCTAAAATCGTTTGTGGTTGTATCGTGATTTGATGTAATGCTTCTTCTCCTGGTATATTCTGTGAGTGGGATGTATCCCCGATATTTTTAATTGTTCCGCCAAGAGCATCATTAATTGTTTGATAGCCACGGCAGATTCCCATAATGG
>NZ_JAWJBQ010000792.1:0-253 GCF_046535955.1 Pseudoalteromonas sp. SIMBA_162
GACCCGCAGCGGCCAGTGACTGACACAGCGCCTGGCCGACGAACCCCGTTGCACCTGTTATCAATATTCGCATGTTGCCCTCCTCGGCGATGAAGCATCGAGTGTGCCGACTTCCGCCATAAATCTATACTTATATTGTACAATTATGCGCAAGAAGTTAACTTTAGCGTATCTGCTGTCGGGTCACATGACGACCCGTCCCCCCTGAACACCGCCCGCGCAGGAGTCCCCTCCAGATGCCAGTATCGTCCAT
>NZ_JAWJBQ010000793.1:0-253 GCF_046535955.1 Pseudoalteromonas sp. SIMBA_162
CGCTGGGTCTTTCGCTGTATCTGTTCGTCCATCTCAAGCACTTGAAGAGCCTCTACACCTGGCTGATCACCAATCCCCATGAAGAGCCGCCGCCCGGCGATGGCGTCTGGGGAGACCTGCTCGATCGTCTCTACCGCTACCAGAAGGGCCAGCGTCAGGCTCAGGAGCGACTGCGCAGCATCCTCAACCGTATCCAGGAATCCTCCGAGGCCATGCGCGACGGCCTGGTGATGCTGGACAACCACGGTGACAT
>NZ_JAWJBQ010000794.1:0-253 GCF_046535955.1 Pseudoalteromonas sp. SIMBA_162
GGCCCTCGACTGCGAAGGGCCCTTCAAGACTGACGAGCAATGCCGCAAGGGCGACCCGCGCGTCATCAATATCGATACATTAGGAAGTGCGCTGCTGAAGGCGACCGCGAAACATGCTCGCCACAGTGCCGTGACTCAGAAGTTCAGGAGCTTGTCATGACCCGACGCGTTGCCATCATCGGCGCAGCCAGCCGTTTCCCCGGCACCACTCAGGCCACCCTGTGGGACGACCTCCTGGCCGGCAAGGACATGG
>NZ_JAWJBQ010000795.1:0-253 GCF_046535955.1 Pseudoalteromonas sp. SIMBA_162
GACTGTTTTCGACAGTCAGGGTAATGCTCATGACATGAGCGTCTACTTTGTGAAGACCGGGGATAATAACTGGCAGGTCTACACCCAGGATAGCAGTGATCCAACAGGTACAGCCGAGCCTGCAATGAAGCTGGTGTTTAATGCCAATGGCGTTCTGACCTCAAATCCAACAGAGAATATTACCACTGGCGCAATTAACGGCGCAGATCCCGCCACGTTTAGCCTGAGCTTCCTCAACTCCATGCAGCAAAAT
>NZ_JAWJBQ010000796.1:0-253 GCF_046535955.1 Pseudoalteromonas sp. SIMBA_162
GTTGATGGTTGGACCAGGTGTCGATGCTCGGCCCGGCATTGTGGGAATACTCGCCCTTGAGCAGCTCCGGCACGCCGCAGGCATATTCGACGTTCTCGATGCCGCGCTTGAGTTCGCCCATGGCGTCGTCGAGCACCTTGCCGTGCTCTTCACTGATCAGGGCGCAGATTTCCTGAGCATCCCGTTCCAGCAATGTCTTGAAGCGATACATGACCTGAGCGCGCTTGGCGGGCGGCATGGCGCGCCAGGCGGG
>NZ_JAWJBQ010000797.1:0-253 GCF_046535955.1 Pseudoalteromonas sp. SIMBA_162
GGCCAAGTGGCAGCCACAGTAGTTGGGCAAGCAGTCCGTAGTGACCCAGCCAGGTGGTGGCCAGGTAGGCCCAACCGCTCAGGCTGGCGGCACTCACTCCTTGCGGGAGTGGGGTAAAGGGCAGATAGCGGGTCGCGACCAGCCAGATCAACACCAGGATGGCGAGAGAGAAGGTGGCGCTGTCGCGAAGATAGCGGCGGCGGCTGTCACGAGGTCGGGCGTTGGCGGGCGCAGGCGAGTCAGGGATCTTTGC
>NZ_JAWJBQ010000798.1:0-253 GCF_046535955.1 Pseudoalteromonas sp. SIMBA_162
TGCGTTATAGCGGTGCCTTAGGTCACGACTAGCAGCGAGCGTGATAAACTGGCCTACCGTATTGGGTTTTTTATTAAGGAGTTCGTTATGGCACGTGCCAGCGCCCGTCATATTTTGGTAAGCAGTGAAGAGCAGTGCAACGCACTGAAACAAGAGATCGAGAACGGCCGCGATTTCGCGGATGTAGCCAAGCAGCACTCCAGCTGCCCTTCTGGCCGTCAGGGCGGAGACCTGGGCAGCTTTGGCCCCGGCC
>NZ_JAWJBQ010000799.1:0-253 GCF_046535955.1 Pseudoalteromonas sp. SIMBA_162
CGGTGCCCCACGATGCGCGCGAGCCGGTGCAGTTCGTGTTCAACCGGCGCGGTGAGACGGCCACGCGTCGCCTCGGCGTGCTGACCGATCTCGGTCATGTCAGTGAGCATGTGCTGCAGTGCTTTGCCGATTGCGACGCACTGGTGATGGAGTTCAACCACGATCCGCAGATGCTGGCCAGTGGGCCGTATCCGCCCAGCCTCAAGCGGCGGGTCGGGGGGCGGCTCGGCCACCTGGCCAATGCCCAGGCATG
>NZ_JAWJBQ010000800.1:0-253 GCF_046535955.1 Pseudoalteromonas sp. SIMBA_162
CGGCCGCCGGGGATATAGACGGGGTACGCAATGCGCGACATCGACCAGCCCGGGCGCCAAGCCTTGGTCCGGGTCGGGCGGCCGGTGAGGGTCAGCGTCGGAACGCCCACGCTGGAGGCCAGATGGCCGATGCCAGATTCATTGCCGATGAACCAACCGCATTCATGAATGAACGCTGCCACGTCGGCCAACGAGGGCGACTGCTGAATCGCCAAGCCAGCGTCGATCAGGCAGGTCCATTCAGAGCGCTCAT
>NZ_JAWJBQ010000801.1:0-253 GCF_046535955.1 Pseudoalteromonas sp. SIMBA_162
CGGCAGCAGGGCGGGTTGCTGATAGCTCGGCAGATTGCCGTCTTCATCCAGACGCACGACCTGCCAGGCATCTTCGCTCACCAGCTGATTCTGACGGATGACGCCACCCTGGCGCTGATCGGTCAATTCACGTGCTGATGTCATTTCTGCAGTCACCTCAGGCATAGACCCGCTCCTTGAACGGCTTCATGCCGATGCGGTGGTAGGTATCGACGAAGACTTCATCTTCCAGACGCTGCTCGACGTACACCTG
>NZ_JAWJBQ010000802.1:0-253 GCF_046535955.1 Pseudoalteromonas sp. SIMBA_162
CTCGGCATCGAACAGCATCGCGAATCCTTGCCAAGGCAGCTCCATCGCCAGCACCTGATTGACAATCACGTCCAGGGTCATGTCGACGCCAGCGACACCAAGAAATTCACCTTGCTCGGAATAGAAGGGACTAACGGCCGACGTCATCCAGCCATTGCCGGCCGGGTCTTCGTAGATATCGGTCCAGATGGTGTTTCGCGAGGGATTTGTCTCTGGCGCGGCCAGATAGAAGAAGGAAAAGTCACGACAGTCG
>NZ_JAWJBQ010000803.1:0-253 GCF_046535955.1 Pseudoalteromonas sp. SIMBA_162
GTAACAAGGGCACTTGTGATATTATAGCCGCCAGTGTATCCGTGTATATCAAGAATTTCGCCGCAGAAGTACAAGCCAACTTTCTTTTTGGAGGCCATTGTCTTTGGTTCAATTTCTTTGACAGACACACCTCCGCCCGTAACGAATGCTTTTTCTAGAGGTAATGTACCGTGTACGTCCATTTCAAAACTTACCAACTCGTGAGCGAAAGAACGGATTTTTTCTTGAGAAATTTCGGCTGCTGTTTGTGAAG
>NZ_JAWJBQ010000804.1:0-253 GCF_046535955.1 Pseudoalteromonas sp. SIMBA_162
GTGCTGTACGCGATTCCAATGTCGAATTGGATGAAGTGCAGGCGGTGGTCATGGTGGGCGGTTCGACCCGTGTGCCGCGTGTGCGTGAGGCGGTGGCTGAAATGTTCTGTCGCCAGCCGTTGACCGAGATCGATCCGGATCAAGTGGTGGCCATTGGGGCCGCGATCCAGGCCGATACCTTGGCCGGCAACAAGCGCGAAGGCGGCGAATTGCTGCTGCTGGACGTGATTCCGCTGTCCCTGGGGTTGGAAAC
>NZ_JAWJBQ010000805.1:0-253 GCF_046535955.1 Pseudoalteromonas sp. SIMBA_162
CTGACTTCCTGCACGGCGGCTTCCGGCGAGAGGCGCAGTGGCGGCACCCGTACCAGATCACCCGCCTGCAGGCGGTAATCGACCTTGATGCGCTTCTTGTTCACGCGCACTTCACCCTTGCGCACGATGCGATAGATCAACGCCTTGGGTGCACCCTTGAGGCGGGTACGCAGAAAGTTGTCGATGCGCTGCCCGGCCAATTCCGGGGCAACCTCGATCCACTGGACTGATTGGCCTTCGGCCATGTCGCACT
>NZ_JAWJBQ010000806.1:0-253 GCF_046535955.1 Pseudoalteromonas sp. SIMBA_162
CACTGCAACGAAACCGACCCCATGTGATACTTGGCGCGCACATCGCACCGCACACCGTTGCTGCCCTCGGCACACGCGCGCGGGGCGATGGACTTCAATGCTGCTTGCCTGCCGCGACCTCACGCCATGACCGACTCGACCCATCACTATTACGAACCCTCGCAAGGCCACGGCCTCCCGCACGATCCGCTGAACGCGATGGTGGGCCCGCGCCCGATCGGCTGGATCTCTTCCCGCGGCAGCGACGGCACGA
>NZ_JAWJBQ010000807.1:0-253 GCF_046535955.1 Pseudoalteromonas sp. SIMBA_162
GCTCGCGCAATACGGCCCGCGCGAATCGATGGAATACGACGTCGTGATCGTCGGCGGCGGCCCCGCCGGGCTGTCGGCGGCGATCCGGCTCAAGCAGCTGGCCGCCGAGAAAGGCACCGAGATCGGCGTGTGCGTGCTCGAGAAGGGTTCCGAGATCGGCGCGCACATCCTGTCGGGCGCGGTGATGGACCCGCGCGCGATCACCGAGCTGTTCCCCGACTGGAAGGAACGCGGCGCGCCGCTCACCGTCGAG
>NZ_JAWJBQ010000808.1:0-252 GCF_046535955.1 Pseudoalteromonas sp. SIMBA_162
CCTCTTGGTTGGACGTATTTGCCGTGGTGGCAACCGTGATGGGGGTGGCGACGTCGCTAGGGCTTGGCGTATTACAAATGAATGGCGGTCTTAACGCGGTATTTGGCTTGCCGGAGAATGGGTTTTGGCAGTTTGTCATTCTATTTGTGATGTTCTGTGCCTATATGGCGTCTACATGGTCTGGATTGGATAAAGGCATTAAGCGCTTGTCTAACTTAAATATGGTGCTGTGTATTGGCTTAATGCTGTATG
>NZ_JAWJBQ010000809.1:0-252 GCF_046535955.1 Pseudoalteromonas sp. SIMBA_162
GGATGTGGTCGCATAGTTTTCCTGCTTGATGTCGAGCACCACGACCGAATCGGGAAAGGTGAGCAGATTCGGGATCACTACGCCAACTCCCTTGCCGGAGCGGGCAGGTGCGGCAAGTAGCACGAACTGCTGACCTCCAAATCGCAGGTAGCGGCCGCGCCATATTCCAACGACAATCGCAGGTGGCGTATCAAGGCGGCCATGCGTCGTCATAGCAACCCCGCCTGCCGGATTTCCGATTCATTCGCAAAG
>NZ_JAWJBQ010000810.1:0-252 GCF_046535955.1 Pseudoalteromonas sp. SIMBA_162
GATCTGGGACTGACTCAACGGCGAAGCACTGCCTGAGATCACCAGCACCTGGTCGGCCGGTTCCAGAGGGACGGCCAGCGACGCTCGTGCCGGAAACACCCCAGCGGTACGCCAGTATTGTGTGAGGCCATACTCCACTCCGGATGAACCGACGATGAAAAGCGGAGCCGCCGCCGACGAGCGCTCGGTCAACACTTGGCCAGCGGTGGTCATATGTGACTCATGAGTGCCATCAAACAACACTGCATCGTG
>NZ_JAWJBQ010000811.1:0-252 GCF_046535955.1 Pseudoalteromonas sp. SIMBA_162
TGAGCAGTGGCTGACATTTGCCGGGGCTCAGAAACGACATCACCCGGCCAGGGCCGGGTGATGTCGAACAAGACACTTGTCTGTTTCAGTGCGACGCGAGATCGGCTCACTGGCTGCGCATGGCCAGCTTCATCTGCATGGCCTCGTAGGGCATCGGGCGACGCGACTGCCAGTAGTGCTGGGACCAATAGACGTTGTCGAGCCGCGACAGCTTCACGCCTCGCGAGGTGGAGGCATGCAGGAAGTAGCCGT
>NZ_JAWJBQ010000812.1:0-252 GCF_046535955.1 Pseudoalteromonas sp. SIMBA_162
AGACCTTGGTCTGACCGACGAAAGCAAATGGGCACCGCTGTGGGTTATCGACTTCCCGATGTTTGAAGACGACGGTGAAGGCGGCCTGACGGCAATGCACCATCCGTTCACCTCACCGAAAGATATGACGGCTGCAGAACTGAAAGCTGCACCGGAAAATGCGGTGGCGAACGCTTACGATATGGTCATCAATGGTTACGAAGTGGGCGGTGGTTCAGTACGTATCCATAATGGTGATATGCAGCAGACGGT
>NZ_JAWJBQ010000813.1:0-252 GCF_046535955.1 Pseudoalteromonas sp. SIMBA_162
CTGACGTACGAGATCCCGATGGCGGAAGTGGTGCTCGACTTCTTCGATCGACTGAAATCTACCTCGCGAGGTTATGCGTCTCTGGATTACAACTTCAAACGCTTCCAGGCGTCCGACATGGTACGTGTAGACGTATTAATCAACGGTGAACGTGTTGATGCGCTGGCGTTGATCACCCACCGTGATAATTCGCAAAACCGCGGTCGCGAGTTGGTGGAGAAGATGAAAGATCTGATCCCACGCCAGCAGTTT
>NZ_JAWJBQ010000814.1:0-252 GCF_046535955.1 Pseudoalteromonas sp. SIMBA_162
CTACACATTCTACACATCTATCTGAAGTCTCTAATATAAAAAATATTAACATTATAGCCAAAGGAAATAAGGGGTGTGAGGTATACCAACCTGCGAATGATCTCAGTGCTAGTGAAATACGTAACTTACAACGATATCTAGATGCTGTGCGCAGCAACTTGTTATTTGCAAAAAGCACAATTCTTATTGAAGGTGATGCAGAAGAGATTTTAATACCTATAATGTTTAAACAGGTCACTGGTTTATCATTGG
>NZ_JAWJBQ010000815.1:0-252 GCF_046535955.1 Pseudoalteromonas sp. SIMBA_162
GTTCTGAGTCCGGTGGCCGATAGACGTGATACTTCTCTCATGGATCGGGGTATCGCGTAGTGATGACAATAAAAAAGCGTCTGGCCCGCGCCAGTGTCGGCAGCAAGCTCGCCTTGCTGGTATTGCTGTTGATGATGGCGGCCTTCACGGCGCTGGGCCTGGTGTTCTCGACGGCTAGCAAGATGCAGGTAGAAGAGGGCACCGAACGCGCTCTCGCTCAGCAGCAGCAACAGATCACCAACACCATCGAGC
>NZ_JAWJBQ010000816.1:0-252 GCF_046535955.1 Pseudoalteromonas sp. SIMBA_162
TGAAAACCCTGGGCTACAAGCCGGGGTTTTCGCTGTTCGACCCGGAGGATGCCAAGGCGCTGCTGCGGGATTTAATGAACAAGGATGCCCAGGTCGATGCCGAGCAGATTAACGCTGTGCAGGCCAAAATTTCGACCTGGAAAAACGACCTGGTGCTGCCTGGGGATGCGCTCTCGTTCGCGGCCGACGATGACGAGCACTTCGCCGCGCGCGTCTATGAAGCCTACGTTCGTCACCTGAAAGCCTACAACG
>NZ_JAWJBQ010000817.1:0-252 GCF_046535955.1 Pseudoalteromonas sp. SIMBA_162
GTCCTTGTTGTCCTTTGCCATTTCAAGGCGGCGTTCAGTGCTCGTGAAGATCCCGAAATACTCGGTCTCGTCCACGGTGACGGGCGCATCCATTGCCCTTTCCGCACGGCCCCTGAGCGCGGTCAAACCCTGATCGCCGAGCGCATGCGACACCGCAGGGATAATGCCGTCGAATTCGCCATAGCCGTTGTCTTGGAGCGCCTCAAACACCTGATCCGCAAGTTGCTCGGCGTCGCAATCAAGACGTGGGGC
>NZ_JAWJBQ010000818.1:0-252 GCF_046535955.1 Pseudoalteromonas sp. SIMBA_162
GAGTGATGCGCCGCCTCGATGGCGCGTTCGGTCTCGGCGTAACCCAGCCGAGGCACGCGGCCGATGATCTCGCCGGTGGCAGGATTGTCGACCTCGATCTGCTCGCCGGAATCCGCGGCTACCCAGCCACCGTCGATATAGGCACATGGACGAAACAGACTGGTATCGTTGAGATGTTCCATGAAGACTCCCGAGGCGTGCTTGTGGGTCAAGGCAGTGATTCCCGGCTAACCGAGACTACTCAAGACTAAC
>NZ_JAWJBQ010000819.1:0-252 GCF_046535955.1 Pseudoalteromonas sp. SIMBA_162
GCCTTTCCGCGCTGCATCACCACATTCATCCAGCGCCGATAATGAGCACACAGCTCTGTCAATGCCTGAGCGAACTTCCCAAGGGTCTCGTCATCCCATGCATCCAATGGCCGTTGAACAATCAGGCTAACGACGGAGTCGAGCCACTTCTCGTCCGTTAACGACAAATCCGTACAACGTAGCAGGAAACCGCGTAGGCGTGCGTCGGCCAAGTGCGAAGCAGAGGCGGCGCACTCCGCTTGCAACTGGCTC
>NZ_JAWJBQ010000820.1:0-252 GCF_046535955.1 Pseudoalteromonas sp. SIMBA_162
CCCTGCTCATCGCGATAGACGGGGTACGGCTCACTGAATGCATCCAGATACTCGCCATTGGCCCCCACGGCATCGAGATCAGCGCACGGCACCGCGCCCAACAGGGCTTCCTGCCGCGCCAGCGCCTTATCCGACGTAGCCAGCATTTCGTCTGCCGCCGGGGCCATGTAAGTCCCCCAGTCGACCTTGGCGGCAGAGGCTTGCGCCTGACCTGCCACACGCGGGGGGACGTGGCCATCGGTGAACAGCTCG
>NZ_JAWJBQ010000821.1:0-252 GCF_046535955.1 Pseudoalteromonas sp. SIMBA_162
ATGCGCAGTGTCTCCTGTCCGCGGCCGTACGGCCCGACCAGGAAACACTGCACAAGGTCATTGCAGCGGTTCTTTCAGCGCGGCGGGAATCGGCAGCGGCATCACTTCGATGCCTTCTTCAACCAAGGAGCGCGCATCCTCGGGCGTCGTGACGCCGCGAATGCTGCGTGCCGGCGCCTCGTTATAATGGATGCGCCGCGCTTCCTCGGCGAAGCGCTCGCCCACGTTCTCGGTCTTCTCCAGCACCTCGCG
>NZ_JAWJBQ010000822.1:0-251 GCF_046535955.1 Pseudoalteromonas sp. SIMBA_162
ATATAACCATAAAGCAAAACAACATTCTCAAAGCTACAGCCATGCGAGAAAAAATCGTAAACACATTTCCAAACATGGAAGAAAATCAGAACGTCCTACTGTATTTCAATCTCATAGACTCAAGATTTAAACTGATGACAGAAAACTATAAAGAATCAGGACAACTACTCAGTAAAGTAGACAATGCAACACTGGAAAAAGGCACAGATGACATGATTCAATACTATTTTTATCTCTTCAACGGCATGTAT
>NZ_JAWJBQ010000823.1:0-251 GCF_046535955.1 Pseudoalteromonas sp. SIMBA_162
GCGGTAAAATAGTGCTGATAAAACTGACGCATGGGGCACCCCCTTGCTTCATCGTTAGGAATTATTGACTTAATATAGGGAAAATAAAATTGCTGTCTTTTGCACAGGAGTTCCCCTTTTATGCCATCTGCTCGTCTGCAACAACAGTTCATCCGCCTGTGGCAATGCTGCGAGGGTAAATCGCAGGACACAACGCTCAACGAACTGGCAGCGTTATTGAGCTGCTCGCGTCGTCATATGCGCACCCTGCT
>NZ_JAWJBQ010000824.1:0-251 GCF_046535955.1 Pseudoalteromonas sp. SIMBA_162
GCAGCGCGATGGCGCGCAGCCCGGCCTGGCGGAACACGGGCATGGCGGCATTGTTGCCGACGCAGCCATAGACCACCTGCGATTGGATGGAAACGACGTCGACCCGCGCGGTCACGGCGGGCAGCGCTGCGCCGGACGTGGCGGCAGCGGGAATGGCGGTCATACGCGGGCTCCTGCGAATAGGGACGGATGCGGCATATTCTATGCCCAGCCGGGGCCGTCCCGGGCGGCAGGCCCCGCCGCCGGCAGGG
>NZ_JAWJBQ010000825.1:0-251 GCF_046535955.1 Pseudoalteromonas sp. SIMBA_162
CCTGTAGCCCCGTGCAGCGCAGATCGGAGGCTTGCTTCGCTGCGTCCGTCGCCCCTGTGCCAGCCCGTGTTTCAGCCCCCATGCCCTGCTCGCCGCCCGCAAATAGCAGACGATTGACCTGGGTGGAATGCCACAGGGTCAGGTTGCTGCGCTTGAGCGCCGGGCGCAGGAAGGCCTTGGCCGTGTTCCAGCGCCAACCCGCCCGCTGGTTGACCTCGAAATAGGCCACCCCTTCATGGCTGCCGCGGTTG
>NZ_JAWJBQ010000826.1:0-251 GCF_046535955.1 Pseudoalteromonas sp. SIMBA_162
GCCTGCAGCCTGCCGCACCACCCCGCAGGCCGTCACTGTGGCGGCGCATCGGCCAGGCCCTGACCACGCCTGCGGCCCAAGCCCCGGTCATCTGGCCGCTTTCGCCCCCGGAAAAACGACTGGCCCGCGCGGCCGACAGCATTGGCCGCACCTTGCGTCAGTGGGACCGGCTGCTGGCAGACAGCCACGCTACCCTCACCTTCATCCTGCAGCCGTTGCTGCCCTGGTGCCGGGACACCCTGCCCGCTGGC
>NZ_JAWJBQ010000827.1:0-251 GCF_046535955.1 Pseudoalteromonas sp. SIMBA_162
CTGCAATGCACAACGGGGCCGTGCCAGAAGGCACGACCCCGTTGCAAGTTACCTCTGCGATGCTGGGCGTTGAGCCCCTCACATCACAGGCGATTACTGACCCTTGATCTCTTTCAGGCCGTTGTAAGCCACGTCACCCAGCTGCTGCTCGATCACCAGCAGACGGTTGTACTTGGCGACACGGTCAGAGCGGCACAGAGAGCCGGTCTTGATCTGGCCAGCACAGGTACCGACGGCGAGGTCGGCGATGG
>NZ_JAWJBQ010000828.1:0-251 GCF_046535955.1 Pseudoalteromonas sp. SIMBA_162
GGTGTTCTGGGAAACCGCGCCGGTATGCCTTCTCGCCGCCGCGCTGGTCTCCTGGGGCCTGCCGCAGGACCCGCTCAAGCTGGAACGCTGCAAGCAGTTCGACTGGCTCGGTGCCTTGCTGGGCGTCACCGCCCTGTGCGCGCTGGTCGCCGGCATGACCCAGGGTGAGCGACTCGACTGGGGCAACTCGCCGTTGATCGTCGCTCTGCTGACCACGGGCGGGCTGGTCTTCGTGACCTTCCTGATCCATG
>NZ_JAWJBQ010000829.1:0-251 GCF_046535955.1 Pseudoalteromonas sp. SIMBA_162
GTACCGGAAACGACCCGCCATATTGCCGACGTGCTGGCGAAATCCGGCATCGACATGATGGATGCGGCGGTATCCGCCAGTCCGCATGTCGTCGCCGCCGGTGGCGCGACGTTGATGGTCGCCGCATCGGACGGCGTGCTCGAACGTGCGATGCCTGCTTTGCAGGCGATTACCGGAACCATCTATCGATGCGGCTCTCGCGTCGGCGATGGTCAGGCGATGAAGATGGTCAATAACGCGATGAATGCCGG
>NZ_JAWJBQ010000830.1:0-251 GCF_046535955.1 Pseudoalteromonas sp. SIMBA_162
TCCGGGCGCTGAGCAAACGCTTCCAGTACGAAGGCGTGGGCGTGGCCCGCGCCGATGAGCAGTAGCTGCCGTGTCATTGGCCCTCACCGCGCCGCCAGCTAAAGTACTTCTGCAGCAGTGCCAGCACTCGCTCCGGCTTGTGGGCGTTTTTCCAAACGCCTGCGGTGGCTTTGGCGGCTTCGCCTAGCGTGGGGTAGGGGTGAATGGTGCCGAGCAGTTTATTCAGCCCCAGCCCGTGCTTCATGGCGATG
>NZ_JAWJBQ010000831.1:0-251 GCF_046535955.1 Pseudoalteromonas sp. SIMBA_162
GTCGGGGTGGCAGGGCTTAGTGGGAAAATACCACTTGCAGCACGAACTTGGTGCCGAAGAAGGCCAGCGCCAGTACCAGGCAGCCGCCCAGTGTCCAGCGGGCGGCACGCTGGCCGCGCCAGCCCAGCACGTGATGCCCGAACAGCAGCACGGCGAAGATGATCCAGGCGCCGAGGCTGAGCACCGTCTTGTGAGCCAGATGCTGGGCGAACATGTTGTCCAGATAGATGGTGCCGCTGATGATCGACACG
>NZ_JAWJBQ010000832.1:0-251 GCF_046535955.1 Pseudoalteromonas sp. SIMBA_162
CTATCAGGTAGTCAACGTCAGCGGTGGCCAGACCGTCATCTCGCTGAGTGGCGACCAGGCGCGTCAGGTGCTGATGAAGTCGACGCCGACAGATGTGCACCCGCGTGCCTTCCCGGTCGGACGTGGCGTGCCGGCGGTGTTCGCCAAGGCGACACTGGTGCTGCGCCGCGTCAGCGAGAGCGAATTCGAGCTGGTGGTGCGCAGAAGCTTCGCCGATTACCTCGGCCGCTGGCTGCTGGATGCCAGCGAGG
>NZ_JAWJBQ010000833.1:0-251 GCF_046535955.1 Pseudoalteromonas sp. SIMBA_162
TCTTCATTGTTCCGCTAAACGATATGAGAATAAACCCAGTACTCGGTTGCATGTTATATTACCTTAGTTACGTTTGTAGTTATTTAGAGCAGTGACTACTTTGTTATTAAGTACACCGCTACATTTGTTAATTTCACGTTAACCATGCTGAGCAATTAGTGGGCCAATAATTCATTTCATTAAAAATCATTGATTTATGTTTTTTCTATTTCGTTATAATTTTCATTTGCACTGTTAAGGTAATCAATGTG
>NZ_JAWJBQ010000834.1:0-251 GCF_046535955.1 Pseudoalteromonas sp. SIMBA_162
GTGAGGACCAGCTCGCTTGCGCCCTTGGGGCTCACACATAGCCAGTCGATGCCGGCAGGCGGCTCGACGGTGCCGTTGGTCTCCACCGCGATCTCGAAGCCGCGGGCGTGCATCGCGTCCACCAGCTCACTGTCGAGCTGCAACAGCGGCTCACCGCCGGTGAAGACCACATAGGGCGTGGCGATGCCGGTGTGTTCCGGCCACAGGCTGGCCAAAAAGTCCGCCAGCGCGTTTGCGGTGCGGAACTTGCC
>NZ_JAWJBQ010000835.1:0-251 GCF_046535955.1 Pseudoalteromonas sp. SIMBA_162
GGAGAACTCACACTCATGTTATATAACGGGTGTTTAAAATTCTTAGTAAAAGCCAAAAACGCAATCGAAGAAAAAAATATTCAAGATAAAAATAGTAATCTTCAAAAAGCCCAAGCGATTATTAAAGAATTAATGGTGACATTGAAAACGGATCAAGAAGTCGCAAACCAAATGCTCTCCTTATACGACTACATGAACCGTCGCCTGATCGAAGCAAATATTAAAAATGATATAGAAATTATTGATGAAGT
>NZ_JAWJBQ010000836.1:0-251 GCF_046535955.1 Pseudoalteromonas sp. SIMBA_162
GTGGGTAGTCCCGCGCAGCGCATCAGGCGTTCCGACGCACGGACATGCACACAGCACTGCGCAGTGGACTCCCTGGGAATAGCTTATAAGCTCGAGGGACATCGGCAACTGTCGTACACCCCAGAGAACTCATTCAGTCTACCAAACCCCGCCTGCCTGCCCAAGGGCTAATCCTGTCGGGAACAATCTGTTGCCTGAATGTATCAGTTGTTTGATTCTGAAGCGTTTTTACGCTCAGCAGCGCGCGCCTT
>NZ_JAWJBQ010000837.1:0-251 GCF_046535955.1 Pseudoalteromonas sp. SIMBA_162
GCAGGGTTTCTGGACCAACGTGCTGAACCCGAAGGTCGTGCTGTTCTTCGTGTCGTTCTTCCCGCAGTTCGTGTCGGCGGGCAGCCCGCACAAGGCGCTCGCGTTCCTCGCGCTGGGCTCGGTGTTCGTCGTGATGAGCACCGTCTGGTCGTGCATCGTCGTGTGGATCGCCGGCGGTGTCACGCAACGCTTTTCCGGCAAGCCGGGCGTCAAGAAGTGGCTCGACCGCACGGTCGGCAGCGCGTTCGTCG
>NZ_JAWJBQ010000838.1:0-251 GCF_046535955.1 Pseudoalteromonas sp. SIMBA_162
GCCGCAATCGCGACATGATAATGGCATTTCTGCAACTCTTCATTGGTCAGGCCGACACGTTCGCGACCAAAAACCAGCGCCACCGGGGTATTTGCCGCTTCAGCAACGCTTTTCAAACCGCATTCGCGCGGGTCGAGCATCGGCCACGGCAGCGTGCGGGAACGTGCGCTGGTGCCCACCACCAGGCTACAACCGGCTAACGCTTCGTCGAGCGTATCGACGATGTGAGCATTACCAATCACATCGCTGGC
>NZ_JAWJBQ010000839.1:0-251 GCF_046535955.1 Pseudoalteromonas sp. SIMBA_162
TGCCTGCCGTAATGTTTATGGTCGTGAGACAGGACGGCGTAGCGAGCACGCCACCGCCGAAGCGCTGGATGTGGTGGGGGTTCAGTTTGAGAACGGCCAGCAGATATCGCTGATTAACGACTGGGATGACGTGGGTAACGCGGGGAAGTTTTTACGCGCAGCGCGAGATGGCGCGTGTGATACCTTCGGCAATGTACTGGGGCCTGAGTACAACGCCGCGCATGCCGACCACTTTCATTTAGGCATGCGCG
>NZ_JAWJBQ010000840.1:0-251 GCF_046535955.1 Pseudoalteromonas sp. SIMBA_162
GCTGCCGACGGTGAGTTCCACCTACTACAGCACCGAAATCCAGGACAACCTCGATACCCTCGGCCAGTAAGGCGAGGGGTCGTCAAGGCGTCCCTGCCCGGCACCGCCGTGGCCGGGCAGGACACCAGGAGAGTGACCCAACGATGTCGAACCGCAATTCCCACACCACGCGTCAGGCCTCGGCCAGCGAGTCGTCAAGCGTGCCTGCGCGCACCAGTCTTGATCTCGGCCGCATGCTGGGCCAGCTGTAT
>NZ_JAWJBQ010000841.1:0-251 GCF_046535955.1 Pseudoalteromonas sp. SIMBA_162
GGCCCTGCAGGTGGGTGACGGCTGGCTGCGCCTGCTGGACGACTATGTGCTCAAGGCCATGCTCGAACAGCTGGGGGCCAGCACCGCGCCCCTTGAGGCACCGTTCCAGCCCGAGCATGGCGCCTATGGCGGCGGCCACCATCATTCGCGCCACGGCGATGAAGACTTCAACTATCCGCCGCGCCTGCACCAGTTCGGCGTCCGCCCATGAACCCGGCCTGGGCCCTGCTGCGCCTGGCCAGCCCGCAGTT
>NZ_JAWJBQ010000842.1:0-251 GCF_046535955.1 Pseudoalteromonas sp. SIMBA_162
CCAGAAATGGTAGATCAACTTACGTCATTTAGTTTTCCATCAGGTCATGCTATGCTTTCATTATTATGTTTGTTTACAATTGCTTATTTATTATCAGAAGTTGTCGTAAACAAAAAGCATATGGTTTTTGTTTGGCTAGTAGCAATCTTCCTTTCAATATTGATAGGATTGTCAAGAATAGCAGAGAATCATCATTATCCCACAGATGTCTTTGCTGGTTGGACAATCGCTTATAGCTGGTTCATTATTTG
>NZ_JAWJBQ010000843.1:0-251 GCF_046535955.1 Pseudoalteromonas sp. SIMBA_162
TCGAAGCCTGAGCGGATGATCGCCTCGGCGCTCATGTCACCCTCGATGTAGTGGGTGAGAATCGCATCCAGGGTGTCATAGTCCGGCAGCGAATCGCTGTCGAGCTGGTCTTCGGCGAGCTCGGCGGACGGCGGGCGCGTGATGACGCGCTCCGGAATCGCCGGGCCCATGGTGTTGCGCCAGTTGGCGAGACGGAACACCCAGCTCTTGTAGACATCCTTGAGCGCGTTGTAGCCGCCGACCATGTCGCC
>NZ_JAWJBQ010000844.1:0-251 GCF_046535955.1 Pseudoalteromonas sp. SIMBA_162
CGTCGTCAGGCGCGCGCCGAGGGCGGAGCGCCATTGCTGGATGTGCGCGATCTCACCATGCAGTTCGGTGGCCTCAAGGCCGTGGACGGCGTGACGTTGCAGGTGCATCCGGGCGAGGTGGTGCCGGTCATCGGGCCGAACGGTGCGGGCAAGACCACCGTCTTCAACTGCATCTCCGGCTTCTATCAGCCCACCGGTGGCGAGGTGTATTTCCAGAACCGCGCCATGCATCGTCTGCCGGGCTATCGCAT
>NZ_JAWJBQ010000845.1:0-251 GCF_046535955.1 Pseudoalteromonas sp. SIMBA_162
CCCATCCGCTGTCCGCGGATCCGGCCGTGGTGCTCAAGGGCCAGGAAGCCGCTTTCCGTCAGGGTCTTGTCGCACTGACGCGTCTGACCGAAGGCAAGGTGTTCCTGTGCCAGGCACCGGGTGCTGATATCCCGGGTGGCGACGTCTCCGGTGTGGTCAGCGAGTCCTTCAAGGGCCCGCACCCGGCGGGTCTGCCGGGCACGCACATCCATCACCTCGCACCGGTCAGCCTGCAGCGTCAGGTCTGGCAT
>NZ_JAWJBQ010000846.1:0-251 GCF_046535955.1 Pseudoalteromonas sp. SIMBA_162
GGCAATTGCCAGCCATCCGTTCCGCTCAATCCTGTTCCCGTGGGCCAACTACGTAACAATGGCATTCCTGATTTGCGTTTTGATCGGCATGTACTTTAATGAAGATACGCGTATGTCGCTGTTTGTCGGCATCATCTTTATGCTGGCGGTGACGGCGATTTATAAAATTTTTGGGCTTAATCGACACGGTAAAGCGCATAAACTGGAGGAATAAGCAGCAAAACGCACAAACCGTAACCAAACGCGCAATT
>NZ_JAWJBQ010000847.1:0-251 GCF_046535955.1 Pseudoalteromonas sp. SIMBA_162
CGCCGTGCGCGCGCGCGCCGCTCACGCAGCCCGCGATGCAGTCGAGCACCGCGTCGAACCACACCTGCGGCCACTGCTCGGCCCACAGCGGGCGCGGCGTATCGGGCTGGTAGGCGGCCGAGCGCCGCGCGACGATCGTGCCGTGCCGGTCGACAAGCAGCGCCTTGGTACTCTGCGTGCCGATGTCGACGCCTATGACGTATTCCATGATGTCTCCGGTGAGGCGCACGCGCCGGCCTTCAACGGGCCGG
>NZ_JAWJBQ010000848.1:0-251 GCF_046535955.1 Pseudoalteromonas sp. SIMBA_162
TGAGGGTCTGCGGCTCGTTAGGGCTGGAGAAGTTGTTCATCACTGTCACCAGGACAGCTGCGATGATCAACCACAGGATCAGATTCTTTGCCATGTCGTTCAATTCGCTACCCTCTGAGGCCGGCGCACGACGCAGCCGTGCCTCGCATGATATTCATCGCCCTAACTTACTACATTACCTACGCAGCCGCAGGCACCGTCTGTAACCCTTTGTGAAAGCTAGACTACACGAAGTTCGGACGATCCAGACG
>NZ_JAWJBQ010000849.1:0-251 GCF_046535955.1 Pseudoalteromonas sp. SIMBA_162
CTGCAGTCTGAGCGCATGACCGACAACGCCGATGGCGGTGGCCGGCTGACTGGCCGCCCCGTGACCGATGGCGCGAGCAATGACATCTTTGATGACATCTCTGATCTTGATCGCGCGGCGGGGCGCACCTCGCTGCGCAAGGTCGGGGCCGGCGTGCTGACCGACAACACCGCCCAATATTTCGGCGCGCACGCGATCATTGACCAGGTGCCGGCTGATCCGAATGTCAGCGTGGTGATGTTCGATACCGG
>NZ_JAWJBQ010000850.1:0-251 GCF_046535955.1 Pseudoalteromonas sp. SIMBA_162
CCCGGGCCACCGGGCGCAGGATGTTTTCGTCCAGGCTTTCGATCGGGCCGTCGCGCCACACCAGCTTGCCGTTGTCCAGGAAGGGTTCCTGGGTATAGCGGCTCAGGCCGCGGCCGGCCACGGTATTGACGTCTTCGTGGAGCAGGCCGGCTTCCAGCAGCTCGCGGATCAGGAAAGACATGCCGCCCGCCGCCTGGAAGTGGTTGATATCGGCCTTGCCGTTTGGATAGACGTGGGACAGGGTCGGCACC
>NZ_JAWJBQ010000851.1:0-251 GCF_046535955.1 Pseudoalteromonas sp. SIMBA_162
CCTGCGCGACGCCGCGCTGCGTGGCGAGGGCGGCATCATCCTCGTCGCCCATCACGGCAATCTGGATGTGATCAATGCCAGCGGTGAGCGCCACGACATCGACCTGTGTGCGCTGGTGCACACGCGCCACGCCGAGAAGTTCAATCAGCTGCTGGAGCAGGCCACCGGCCGCAAGCCGCCGCAGATGATCGAGGTCAGCGAGATCACGCCTGCCACCGCCATGGCGCTGGGCGATCGCGTCAATCGTGGCG
>NZ_JAWJBQ010000852.1:0-251 GCF_046535955.1 Pseudoalteromonas sp. SIMBA_162
TTCTTTGTTGTATTTGTTGACCGTGGTCAACGCCGCATTGTGGTAAACTACGCGAAACGTCAGCAAGGTCGTCGTGTCTATGCTGCACAGAGCACGCATTTACCGCTGAAAGTGAATATGGCGGGGGTAATCCCGGGAATCTTCGCTTCCAGTATTATTCTGTTCCCGGCGACCATCGCGTCATGGTTCGGGGGCGGTACTGGTTGGAACTGGCTGACAACAATTTCGCTGTATTTGCAGCCTGGGCAACC
>NZ_JAWJBQ010000853.1:0-251 GCF_046535955.1 Pseudoalteromonas sp. SIMBA_162
CGCCCATCTGGCACGTGAAGCGTTAGGCACAAACTGGCTAAAATTGGAGATTCACCCTGACGCCCGCTGGCTGTTGCCCGATCCCATCGAAACTCTGAAAGCCGCCGAAATGCTGGTACAACAGGGATTTGTCGTGCTGCCTTACTGCGGGGCCGATCCGGTATTGTGTAAACGTCTGGAAGAAGTCGGCTGTGCAGCGGTGATGCCGCTCGGCGCGCCGATTGGCTCGAATCAGGGACTGGAAACCTGTG
>NZ_JAWJBQ010000854.1:0-251 GCF_046535955.1 Pseudoalteromonas sp. SIMBA_162
CGTTTGCCTTCATTGCGCCCATCCAGAGCTCGGTCGCGAACTTCGGCATTCCTGCCACCATGGGCGGTTTGTGTGGCGCGGGCCGGGTCTATGGGCTGCTGGCGCAATGCATTCGCCTCAAGGGGGTCGGCATCGTGCATCGTCTGCTGCCGGCAGTCGTGGTCGGTCAGGTGATCATGGTCATCGGTCTGGCACTGGCACCGACGGCGGTGCAGATGGCCACCGGCGAATTCAGCAACAACATCTCGCAT
>NZ_JAWJBQ010000855.1:0-250 GCF_046535955.1 Pseudoalteromonas sp. SIMBA_162
GCATGGAAGCTTGTGAGCGGTCTGCCTGCCAAAGCGGGTAGACCGCTCGCCGTCGATAGCGCTGATGCTGCTATCGAGTCATCGCCTTAAGGAGGATTCAATGCAGATCAGGACTCTGATGGTGGGAGCCGCGCTGATGGTCGGTCTCGCCGGGTGCGCATCAACGGCCCAGACCAATGACGGTGCCGCTGACAACAGCGCCACCGAGACAGCCAGCGAGCAGGTTGCCGTCTACAAGGGCACCCTGCCG
>NZ_JAWJBQ010000856.1:0-250 GCF_046535955.1 Pseudoalteromonas sp. SIMBA_162
AGAGAACGTTATTCACGTTTTTCGCCCAGGTACCCTGATTGATTATTTTCCTACACGAGGTAGTTTTTATTCTGGCAGCGCCAGCTACAACGACTTAGTTGCGAGGTTTTATGGCAACTTAGCAGCTAAAGCATTTGCTGAAGAATATCTTAACGCTGCTTATTTTTTTATTTTACAAGCCAATAAATTTACCCTTAATGATCCTGAGCTTTTTAACATGGCGGGTATGTTACATCGTCGTGCGGGCGAT
>NZ_JAWJBQ010000857.1:0-250 GCF_046535955.1 Pseudoalteromonas sp. SIMBA_162
GCTGGTGATCGTGATGGCCGTGGCCTCGGCGTTGATCGCCAATCTGGGCCTCTCGACCCTGATCAGTGTCTCGATTCCGGTACTGGTGACGCTCTATCCGCTGGTGCTGGTGCTGACGCTGCTGTCCTACCTGCGTCCGCGCCTGCACGATGCGCCGCGCGTGTTCGCCTGGACCCTGGGCCTGACGCTGCTGGTCAGCCTGCTGGATGGCTTCGAAGCCAGTGGCATCGACTCGCTGATGGCCATCTCG
>NZ_JAWJBQ010000858.1:0-250 GCF_046535955.1 Pseudoalteromonas sp. SIMBA_162
CGTCACGGGCGACCTGACCGATTTCGGCCCCGACGACGAATACCGCCATCTGCGCGACCTGCTCGCGCCGCTCGAGATTCCGTATTACCTGATGGTCGGCAATCACGACGATCGCGCGGGGCTGCGCCGCGCGTTCGCCGATCGCCCGGAATTGCAGGACGGCGAGTTCGTGCAATACGCGCTCGACGTCGGCGCGGTGCGCGTGCTCGCGCTCGACTCGCAGGTGCCCGGCGCGAGCCACGGCGACCTG
>NZ_JAWJBQ010000859.1:0-250 GCF_046535955.1 Pseudoalteromonas sp. SIMBA_162
CTTCCTGGCCTCCGATCAGCTGGCGCTGCTACAGGTCACCGATCGCTTCATCTACCTGAAGGAAGGCGATCTGGTGCGCATGACCGCCGAGCAGATCGAGATCTTCGAGCAGGGCGAGCGTCTGGTCACCGAGGCCAACGAGCGTCCGGTGCAGACCTTCGAGCACGCACAGGATGCCGCTTCCAAGGGCGATTATCGTCACTTCATGCTCAAGGAAATCCATGAGCAGTCGCGTGTGCTGGCCGCCACG
>NZ_JAWJBQ010000860.1:0-250 GCF_046535955.1 Pseudoalteromonas sp. SIMBA_162
GGCAAGTTTCGCGGAGAGCGGCATACCCGTATGCTACCCGTCTCGATCCGGGTGCGGCCACGAGGCCGCACCTTACTTGCTTTGCGACTGCAAATGCCGATGCGCATCGCGCGAAAAGTCCGGGTGTGCCGGCCATCCGCAATACGAGCATTCCTGCATGATCAATCCGGCGGTCATTTTCCAACGCCGGGCAGTTACGATCAGACCGTCTTCAATCCAGAATAGGATCTGGGAGCCTGGCGACGCATTG
>NZ_JAWJBQ010000861.1:0-250 GCF_046535955.1 Pseudoalteromonas sp. SIMBA_162
GGTCGCGCAGCTCTCGGCGCGCGCCGTGCCCTGGCAGCCGACGCCAAGCCCGCTGCGCGACTGGGTCTTCGCGCTGCTCTGCTACGGCGTGGCCGCCGCGATTCTGGCCGTGATCGGCACCGCCATCTATGCCTCGCTCGTGCAGTTCTGGCCCTACAACCTGAGCCTGACCCTGGATCACTACGCCTTCAAGGCGCTGGCGGGCGGTGGCTGGGACGCGTGGCTCAACTCGCTGACGCTGGCCTTCTGG
>NZ_JAWJBQ010000862.1:0-250 GCF_046535955.1 Pseudoalteromonas sp. SIMBA_162
CATCGCGATCCTGTCCGTCATCGCGGCCTCGTGGCTGTCGAAGAATCCGATGAAGCTCGGCGACATCATCGAGGCGATGCTGGCCGGGGTGCGCAACATGACCACCACGGCGATCCTGCTGATCACCGTCGGCCTGATCGTCAACGTCGTCTCCACCACCGGTATCGGCAACACCTTCTCGCTGATGATTACCGACTGGGCGGGGGGCAGCCTGCTGATCACCATCATCCTGATCGCGCTGGCGTCATTG
>NZ_JAWJBQ010000863.1:0-250 GCF_046535955.1 Pseudoalteromonas sp. SIMBA_162
GTTTTCTTGCCCACTGGTGGTTCCACGGGCGCTTTTACGAGACCACGGACAACGCCTACGTGCAGGGCGAGATCACCCGGGTCTCCAGCCAACTGAGCGCGCGAATCGAAGAAGTGCTGGTGCAGGACAACCAGCATGTGGAACAGGGCCAGTTGCTGGTACGCCTGGAAGGGCAGGACTTCCAACTGGCGGTGGACCGCGCCCAGGCCGCCCTGGATACCCGCGAGGCCGAACACCTGCAGGCCCAGAG
>NZ_JAWJBQ010000864.1:0-250 GCF_046535955.1 Pseudoalteromonas sp. SIMBA_162
CCCAGCAGCCCGCATTCCGTCAGCCTGAAAGACCATGGACAACAACTGCATCTGAGCCACGCCGAGGGCGATCTGACCTTCGAGGCGCTCTGGCTGCGTGAGCGGAGTCCCGATGAAACGACGCTCGATTCCCTCACCGGTCAGCGCCTGATCGAGGCGGCGGACCTGCCGCTGGACCTGAGCCTGACTCAGGCGCAGCTGGATGGCGACACGCTGTCGCTGGCCTTCAGTGACGGCCATGCGGCGAGCT
>NZ_JAWJBQ010000865.1:0-250 GCF_046535955.1 Pseudoalteromonas sp. SIMBA_162
GCCGCACCTCGGCGTTGTCGGCACTCGCCAGCAGCGGCGCGATGGCGTCACGCGCCTGCTGCACCGCCGCCGGAGCGCCCGCCGCCAGCAGGCGATATTCCATCCGCGAGCCGGGCTGGATCAGACCGGTGGCGTCGAGATCTTCCATGTTGAACATCAGGCGCGGACTGAACTCGGAAAAGCCGCCCTGCTGATCAGGCTCACGCGTGATCAGGCCACTGATGGTCAGCTGCTTGCGCCCGACCGTCAG
>NZ_JAWJBQ010000866.1:0-250 GCF_046535955.1 Pseudoalteromonas sp. SIMBA_162
GGCCGAGACTGGTCGCAGCGCTGAAGTCGGGCGAGGCCCACAGTGCGGTCAGGCCCTGCATCAGGCTCAGACCTTCACGGTTGAGCGCAAGGCTGCCGAGTACCACAAGGGCCAGGGTCAACAGGCTGCAGGCCCGGCCCGGCGTGAGGTGCAGCGGGCGATGGTTTGATGCGGGGCGAGCGCTCATGGCCTGCTCAGTGGTTGCCATCGGTGGTCTCCCCCTCAAGTGTCGCCTCGTCGTCAATCAGAT
>NZ_JAWJBQ010000867.1:0-250 GCF_046535955.1 Pseudoalteromonas sp. SIMBA_162
GTTTCCGTCTACTGCATCGAATGAAAGAATCGTACAAGCATCTTGTACTACTGCAATAGTTTCGGAATAGCCTAAAATTGAAGCTGGTTGTGGTATAGGACTTTCCATCTTATCAATCTTCTTCTTATTTTCTTTTTCTTCACTGGCATTGACTTGATGCACTACAATCCCTACGACACCATACTTAGCGAAAAACTGTCTTAATCGTCTACTAGTTTGTGTCATAGCATATCTATCAAGTTTGCCCTGC
>NZ_JAWJBQ010000868.1:0-250 GCF_046535955.1 Pseudoalteromonas sp. SIMBA_162
TAAGAGACGCCCACGTACTCCACCATGATAAAAGCCGCAGCACCCATTAAGGGCGGCATGATCTGCCCACCGGTAGAGGCTGACGCTTCGACGGCTCCTGCTACCTCGGGCTTGAAGCGGGCATTTTTCATCATAGGAATGGTGAAAGAGCCAGAAGCCACGGTGTTGCCGATAGAGCTTCCCGAAATCATACCCTGAAGCGAGCTTGCTATAACGGCAGCTTTGCCAGCCCCACCCGTAAAGCGCCCGG
>NZ_JAWJBQ010000869.1:0-250 GCF_046535955.1 Pseudoalteromonas sp. SIMBA_162
CTTAGCGCACAGCTCGCAGCCTTCCAGACACAGTCGTGCGTCATACAGCAGATCCTGCGTGCGGGCGCGGCTTTCCGGGTTCTGACACCAGCGGCAGCCCAGCGAACAGCCTTTAAGAAATACGACCGTGCGGATACCGGGGCCATCATGGGTCGAGTAGCGCTGAATATTGAAAATCATAGTTGCCTCTCTGTTTCGTTCAAACATTAAAATACTTTCGAATGAAGGTTAGATTGATGTGCGTCAACTG
>NZ_JAWJBQ010000870.1:0-250 GCF_046535955.1 Pseudoalteromonas sp. SIMBA_162
CCAGGTTCTGCCGGCGGTTCTGCGTATCCTGGAAGGTTTCGGTTACCGTAAAGAAGACCTGCGTTGGCAGAAAACCAAACAGACCGGTCTGACCTCTTGGCTGAACATCAAAAAATCTGGTACCGGTGGTGGTGGTGCGACCGTTAAATTCAA
Organism: Pseudoalteromonas sp. SIMBA_162; assembly: GCF_046535955.1. Taxonomy (NCBI): domain Bacteria; kingdom Pseudomonadati; phylum Pseudomonadota; class Gammaproteobacteria; order Alteromonadales; family Pseudoalteromonadaceae; genus Pseudoalteromonas; species Pseudoalteromonas sp. SIMBA_162. The sequence goes on from NZ_JAWJBQ010000870.1 coordinate 154, forward strand.
ATACAAAGGTGAAGAAAAAGAAGTTGACATCTCTAAAATCAAAAAAGTTTGGCGTGTTGGTAAAATGATCTCTTTCACCTACGACGAAGGTGGTGAT
>NZ_JAWJBQ010000871.1:0-250 GCF_046535955.1 Pseudoalteromonas sp. SIMBA_162
GCGCGCCGTCCTCGAACTGCTCCTTGGGCGGGGGGATCAGATCCACACGCTTCAGGCCGACCACCAGCAACAGCGCCGCTGCCACGTAGATGGACGAGAAGGTCCCCGCGACCACGCCGATGATCAGTGCGATGGCGAAGTTGTGGATCATGTCACCGCCGAGGAAGTACAGCGCCAGCAACACCAGCAAGGTGGTGCCGGAGGTGGACAGCGTGCGTGACAGCGTCGCGTTGATGGCGTCATTGAAGAT
>NZ_JAWJBQ010000872.1:0-250 GCF_046535955.1 Pseudoalteromonas sp. SIMBA_162
TCCCGCCTGCTGATATTGAAACTGGCTGCGTCTCGCGCGCTCCCGTCAGATTGTGTTAACATTCGCCGCTCAGTTAACCACCCGTAAAAACAACCATGAAATTTCCCGGTAAACGTAAATCCAAACATTACTTCCCTGTAAATGCACGCGATCCGCTGCTTCAGCAGTTCCAGCCAGAAAACGAAACCAGCGCCGCCTGGGTAGTGGGTATCGATCAAACGCTGGTCGATATTGAAGCGAAAGTGGATGA
>NZ_JAWJBQ010000873.1:0-250 GCF_046535955.1 Pseudoalteromonas sp. SIMBA_162
GCAAGATCGAACAGACGCTGTTCGTCATCACCCGTCCGCATCCGGACGCCAATGTCGAAAGCGTTATCAGTGCCATCAAGGGTGTGGCATCGAAGGCGCTGACGCACTAAGCATCAAGCGTGTCCGACGTATGCCGCCCCGTGAGCGGACACTTGGGCGGCATGTCGGACACCAGCCTGGCCGATTGGCAGCAGCCGGCGCGCTGCATCATGGCGGCAATCGCCGGACGGGGCCCAATCGGGGGCTACCG
>NZ_JAWJBQ010000874.1:0-250 GCF_046535955.1 Pseudoalteromonas sp. SIMBA_162
GCTCTGCTCAGCGTGGTCGGACGACCGACTTCTTGCCGTATCTCGTCGCCGCGACCTTCTTCATGGAGTATCTCGACACGACCGTGATCGCGACCGCGCTCCCGCAGATGGCGCATTCCTTCGGCGTCGGGCCGAATGCGCTGAGTCTCGGGATGACGGCCTACATGCTCGCGCTCGCGGTATTCATCCCGATCAGCGGCTGGATCGCGGACCGATACGGTTCCCGCACGGTGTTCGGCAGTGCGATCGT
>NZ_JAWJBQ010000875.1:0-250 GCF_046535955.1 Pseudoalteromonas sp. SIMBA_162
GGGGATTTCCGACAACATCCGCGTACGCTCGGTAATCGGTCGCTTCCTCGAGCACACGCGCACCTTCCACTTCCACAATGCCGGTCAGCCGGAAACCTGGTGCTCCAGCGCGGATTACATGGAGCGCAACATGTTCCACCGCGTCGAGACCTGCTTCCCGCTGCTCGACAAGAAGCTGGCCCAGCGTATCCGCAAGGACCTGGACACCTATCTGGTCGACAACTGCCAGAGCTGGCGTCTGGAGAGCGAT
>NZ_JAWJBQ010000876.1:0-250 GCF_046535955.1 Pseudoalteromonas sp. SIMBA_162
ACCACCGTGGCCGATGCCGGCTGCGACACCATCAGCGTGCATGCGCGCAAGGCATGGGTGCAGGGCCTGTCGCCGAAGGAGAACCGCGATGTGCCGTCGCTGAACTATGGCCGCGTGCACCGCCTCAAGCAGGCGCACCCGTCCTTGCATATCGGCATCAATGGTGGCCTGAAGCTGATGGACGAGCTGCACGAGCAGCTGGAGCACGTCGATAGCGTGATGGTCGGCCGTGAGGCGTACCACAACCCCT
>NZ_JAWJBQ010000877.1:0-250 GCF_046535955.1 Pseudoalteromonas sp. SIMBA_162
CTGCTGTTCGTTCATACGGGCTCCCTATGCCTGCAGTGTTATGAAAGACTAAGCGCCAATTCGCCGTTTGCCACCGAGTCTTCATGCCCGCCCTCGACCACCCCCTGATCGACCAGTTTCTCGACGCCCTGTGGCTTGAAAAAGGCCTGTCCGACAACACCCGCGTGTCCTACCGCAGCGATCTGGCATTGTTCAACGGCTGGTTGCAGGAACATTCGGTTTCCCTGCCCGACGCTGGCCGTGACCTGAT
>NZ_JAWJBQ010000878.1:0-250 GCF_046535955.1 Pseudoalteromonas sp. SIMBA_162
GGTGTCCGAGGCCGGCAGCGGCGGCTACTTCCACGAAGCGGTGCTGTTTCGCGATGTGCCGCCAGACAGTCGCCTGGCCCGGGAGGAAGTGTTCGGCCCGGTGCTGGCGGTGATGCCCTTCGAGGACGAGGCCGAGGCCATTGGCCTGGCCAACGACAGCGCCTTCGGCCTGGTGGCCGGGGTCTGGACCCGGGACGGTGCGCGTAAGTTGCGCATGGCTCACAAGCTGCGCTGTGGCCAGGTGTTCATC
>NZ_JAWJBQ010000879.1:0-250 GCF_046535955.1 Pseudoalteromonas sp. SIMBA_162
CGATGCCCCACTGCTTTCTGAAACCGCGCGTCGTTTCAACGTCAACAACAACATTATTAGCGCGCAGATGGATTACGCCGGTGGCGTTAAGTTCGGCATCATGCTGACTGAAATGCACGGCACACAACAAGATCCGCAAGCCGCCCTTGCCTGGCTGCAGGAACCCCATGTAAAAGTAGAGGTACTGGGTTATGTCTGAGCCGATGATGTGGCTGCTGGTTCGTGGCGTATGGGAAACGCTGGCAATGAC
>NZ_JAWJBQ010000880.1:0-250 GCF_046535955.1 Pseudoalteromonas sp. SIMBA_162
AGGAAAAAGAAGCGCAACAGTGCTTGGGGACATAGTGACCGTGAGGCCAGGCGATGCGTATCATTGCATCATGAACGGTATCCAGAGTGGCAGTAATAGCGATTGGAATGGGAGTGAGAGGTATTATTCCGATCTTGCTAGGTTTGGCAGCACCGAGCGCCGCAGTATTGCCCGTGCATATCACCAACTGCCAGGCAATACTGTTTGGAAAATGCAGGGCATAGGTGATGGGTTTGGCAATACCATGGAC
>NZ_JAWJBQ010000881.1:0-250 GCF_046535955.1 Pseudoalteromonas sp. SIMBA_162
GGTGCAGCGGCTGGCGGAGCGTTCCTCGGCGGCCACGCGGCAGATCGAGACCCTGGTGCGGGCGATCCAGACCGACACCAACGAGGCGGTGATCTCCATGGAGCAGACCACCACCGAAGCGGTGCGCGGCGCGCGCCTGGCCCAGGACGCCGGGGTGGCCCTGGAAGAGATCGAAGGCGTGTCCAAGACCCTGGCGGCGCTGATCCAGAGCATCTCCAACGCGGCCCAGCAGCAGACCTCTTCGGCCGGG
>NZ_JAWJBQ010000882.1:0-249 GCF_046535955.1 Pseudoalteromonas sp. SIMBA_162
GTAACGAATACCTCAAGCTCGCAGAACGCCATTGCCGAGCGCAGATTGCCCGCAATGACTTCGACGAAGACGTATGGCAACGGTTTGCCGCGCGCCTCGACTACTTCCCCATGGATGCATCGCAAAGCGCAGACTTCGGTCGCCTGGCGCGCTACCTGGGCGAACCTGGCGGGCTGACGCGCATTTTCTACCTGGCCACCGCTCCCAACCTGTTCGTGCCGATTGCCAACCACCTGCGTAACGCAGGCC
>NZ_JAWJBQ010000883.1:0-249 GCF_046535955.1 Pseudoalteromonas sp. SIMBA_162
ATAACGCCGATGCAGACCAACTAGGTAAAAATATAGGCGATGATCTAGCCGAAGGTAAGCCTACCCTACCACCTATATATGCAATGCAACACGGTAATACACATCAAACACAGTTAATTCGTGATACCATTGAGCACAGTAATGGTATGGAACATTTAGAAGAGATTTTATCTACGTTAAAACAAACCACTGCACTTGAGTTTACAATGCAAAAAGCAGAGCTTGAAGCCGATAAAGCAATTGCTTGCT
>NZ_JAWJBQ010000884.1:0-249 GCF_046535955.1 Pseudoalteromonas sp. SIMBA_162
GTAGAAAATCTCAATGTATTCCCGTATTACTGAGATGGCTTCATCCCGGTTATTAAAACGATAGTGGCTCAGGCTCTCATTTTTCAGCGTTCCCCAGAAGCTTTCCATCGGAGCGTTGTCGTAACAGTTACCTTTACGCGACATTGATGTTTTCAGACCAAACTGCTCCTGTATGACCCGGTAATCGTATGCGCAGTACTGTGAACCTCGATCAGAGTGGTGGATTAGCCCGGCAGGTGGGCGCTGGCT
>NZ_JAWJBQ010000885.1:0-249 GCF_046535955.1 Pseudoalteromonas sp. SIMBA_162
GTCACGCCGACCAGCTCGTTGAGCTGGCGCACTGCTTCGCTGCGCGCATCCAGCAGGCTGTTGGGCGTGTTGCCGGTGCCCGAGGCCGCCGCGATCTGCTTGTTGTACTCGGCGATGCTGGCGGTGAGCTTGTTGACCTGGCCAGCCATGGTGTCGAGCTGGGAGTTGATCGTTTCGTTCTGCTGGGTCAGCTGAGTGCTCACCGCGTTGAAACGGTTGCTCAGGGTTTGCGCCTGGGTCAGCAACAGC
>NZ_JAWJBQ010000886.1:0-249 GCF_046535955.1 Pseudoalteromonas sp. SIMBA_162
GATACGGGCGCGCAGGCGATCCATCCGGGCTATGGCTTTTTGTCCGAGAACCCCGATTTCGTTGATGCGGTAGAGGCGGCGGGGCTGGTCTTTATCGGTCCGTCGGCCAAGGCCATTCGCGCGATGGGGCTTAAAGATGCCGCCAAGGCCTTGATGGTCGAGGCGGGCGTGCCGGTTGTGCCGGGGTATCACGGGGCCGATCAGGATGACGCGCTGCTGGCGGCAGAGGCGGATAAGATCGGCTATCCG
>NZ_JAWJBQ010000887.1:0-249 GCF_046535955.1 Pseudoalteromonas sp. SIMBA_162
CATCGGCTGCCTGAAGGCGGGGGCAGCCGACTATCTGCCCAAGCCGTTCGACCAGCAGGCCTTCGCGCGCAGCGTGCGAGATGCGCTGTCGCTGCCACGCCAGGGGACGCCGAGTGCCGCGCCCCCTCCGCCCCAGGCACATGCTGGCACGGCCAACAAGCCGGTGGAGATGATTGGCCATTGTCGCGCCATGCAACAGGTCTATACCCGCATCCGCAAGGTTGCGCCCGCCGATGTCACCGTGCTGGT
>NZ_JAWJBQ010000888.1:0-249 GCF_046535955.1 Pseudoalteromonas sp. SIMBA_162
GCGATGCGATATAAGCAGGGGCAAACGCCGCTGGCGGTGATTGCCGGGAAAGAGTATGGATCAGGCTCCAGTCGTGAGTGGGCGGCAAAAGGTCCGCGTCTGCTTGGTATTCGTGTGGTGATTGCCGAATCGTTTGAACGAATTCACCGTTCGAATTTAATTGGCATGGGCATCCTGCCGCTGGAATTTCCGCAAGGCGTAACGCGTAAAACGTTAGGGCTAACCGGGGAAGAGAAGATTGATATTGGC
>NZ_JAWJBQ010000889.1:0-249 GCF_046535955.1 Pseudoalteromonas sp. SIMBA_162
GCCACCCTGGCCGTCGGTGCCGCCATCATGGCCATCAGCCTGACCATCGCCGCCAACTTCGGGGCACTGTTCGGCCTGGTGATCATGTTGACCACCCAGTACAGCCAGCCGCTGGTCGCGCTGGTGATGTGCCTGCTGGTCGGCTGGGCGATGTCGCGCCATGCGCTGCTCAAGGAGATTCAGAGCGGGGCGCCGGACATCGAGTCCAGCCTGTTCTGGAAGATCTGGCCGTGGTACGTGCGCCTGATC
>NZ_JAWJBQ010000890.1:0-249 GCF_046535955.1 Pseudoalteromonas sp. SIMBA_162
GGCCAATCTCTTTACGCACCCAGTTGCGGACTTCTGCGTACAGTTCTGGTGACGGTTCCTCCCCGTGATTAAGCGTGACGTAGGCGTAGATCGCCTGACCTTTAATATTGTGCGGAATACCTACTACGGCGGCTTCGGCAATCTTCGGATGCGCCACCAGCGCCGACTCAATCTCCGCCGTTCCCAGACGGTGACCGGAGACGTTCAGCACATCGTCCACACGCCCGGTTATCCAGTAATAGCCATCTT
>NZ_JAWJBQ010000891.1:0-249 GCF_046535955.1 Pseudoalteromonas sp. SIMBA_162
CTACGGCGTTGCGGTTCTCGAGCACGGTGCTTGATGCGGCGATTTCGGCGCTCGATGCAGACAGTCGGTTCAAACAGGTGAGCGATCCGCATGTGCGGGTGGTGTCCGGCGAGCGGGTGAGGCTCAACGTTGGCGCACAGGTGCCGACGCTGGGGAGCATCAGCTATCAAGGGCAAAGCGGGACGCCGGTGCAGTCGGTCGAGTATCAGGACGCCGGTTTGATATTCGATGTTCAGCCGGTAGTGCTCG
>NZ_JAWJBQ010000892.1:0-249 GCF_046535955.1 Pseudoalteromonas sp. SIMBA_162
CGCCAGCCGCGCAATGTAGTGCAGCAGCTCCTGCTTGCGCGCGCCGTCGAGGCCGGTCAGCGGCTCATCCAGCAACAGCATGCGCGGGCGTGACAGCAGAGCGCGGCCGATCGCGACACGTCGCGCCTCGCCACCGGACAGCTGGCCGGGCATGCGCGACAGCAGGTCCTCGATGCCCAGCAGCATCACCATCTCATGCAGACGTGACTGGTTCTGTTGGCGCTGGGCGGGTGTCAGGGCGCGCGGCAT
>NZ_JAWJBQ010000893.1:0-249 GCF_046535955.1 Pseudoalteromonas sp. SIMBA_162
GGATGGCGATGAGAGCGCCGAGAGCGATATCGCCAAGCTCGAGGCCAACGTGACCGCGGCCAAGGCCAAACTCGCCAGCGCCGAAAGCGCCCTCAAGGCCGCCAGCGAGGCCAGCGAGTCAGCTGCCCCGGCGGCTGCCCCCGCCGCCGATCTCAAGGCGCTCAAGACGGCGCGCGCCGCGGCCAATATCGCCGTCAAGAAAGCCGAGAAGGCTCTCAAGACCGCCCAGGACAGCGGTGAAGGCGATAT
>NZ_JAWJBQ010000894.1:0-249 GCF_046535955.1 Pseudoalteromonas sp. SIMBA_162
CGTATCGCCGGCGACACGGCGCGCTCCGGCCTCGAGGCCTTCCTCGGCTTCATGGCCTATCTCTCCATCAGCCTGGGTGTTCTCAACCTGCTGCCGATTCCGGTGCTGGATGGCGGTCACCTGCTGTTCTATCTGGTGGAAGCCGTGCGCGGCAAACCACTTTCGCAAGAGGTCCAGAATGCGGGGCTGAAGATCGGCATGGCGCTGGTCGGTTCCCTCATGCTGATGGCCATCTACTTCGATCTCATG
>NZ_JAWJBQ010000895.1:0-249 GCF_046535955.1 Pseudoalteromonas sp. SIMBA_162
GTACAGCTCGGCAGATGCCGCCGACAGCCCCCCCAGCGTGCGGGTGCAATCCACCACCAATGGCACGCTGGTGGAAGTTCAGCCCTCCACTCAACTGGAGGCCGGCGAGGAGGTCCTGCGTGGCTGGTTGCTGGATGCCAGCGCAATCAAGGCACCGTTGCAGCAACTGGTGCTGGACTGGACCAGCGAACGCGATGGCTTCCAGCGGTTCAGCATCGAAGCCAGCGACGACCTGCAACACTGGCAGCC
>NZ_JAWJBQ010000896.1:0-249 GCF_046535955.1 Pseudoalteromonas sp. SIMBA_162
CCTGCTGCTGGCCGCGCGCGAGGCGCTTCCCGATAGCCCCCGGACGTCTGCCTGACATGACTGAGCAATCTGCAACCCCCGCTGCTGCCACTTCCTCTGCGCCATCCGCGACCTCTTCCCCGCAGGCTGGCCATGTGCCGATGGCCCTGCGCATCGGCCACGGCTTCGATGTCCATCGCTTCGGCGATGGCGATAACCTGATGATCAGTGGCGTGAATATGACCTAGTAACATGGGTTCGTGGCGCATT
>NZ_JAWJBQ010000897.1:0-249 GCF_046535955.1 Pseudoalteromonas sp. SIMBA_162
TGTTGGTGCAGCCTTCGAAGGCTTCGAACTGCTGCTGGGTCTTGGCGCCGGTCAGCAGCGACAACGCCTTGGAGTAACTCACGGTGCCAGCGAAACCTTCGGCCTTGGCCAGGTCCAGCTCGTGCCAGGCAGCGTCCAGCTGCGTGCCGCAACTGTCACGGTAGGCAGTCTTGCCTGCACAACCGGTCAATACCAACGCAATCAGGGGCAGGCAGATCCAGGCTTTCATCGATGACACCTCAAGATAGG
>NZ_JAWJBQ010000898.1:0-249 GCF_046535955.1 Pseudoalteromonas sp. SIMBA_162
GCCGAGCGCGGCCATGCAGTGGTACACCTCTTTGAAGAACGGGCGCAGGCCATTGTTGGAACTGACACTGAACGCCGAATGGCCAAGCTCGCGACGGCCATCGCTGCCTACGGGTGGCTGGAACGGCTGCTGCGGGTCGCTGTTGGGGGCAAAAACAAAGAATTCGAGTTCGGTCGCCACCACGGGCGCCAGCCCCAGGGCCGCGTAGCGGGCGATGACCGCCTTGAGCTGGCCACGGGTGGACAGTGC
>NZ_JAWJBQ010000899.1:0-249 GCF_046535955.1 Pseudoalteromonas sp. SIMBA_162
CTAACAGAAGCGGTTTTTCGATTGAATCACTTGTATTCTGTAAATTATTATAGAGTAATATATTATATTTTGCAAGCTATTTTTTAATAACATTATTCAGCCAATTTTAGACAAAAGAAAAAAACCGCTTCCTTTAGTTAAGTGTTACCAGCACCTAACGGAAACGGTTTTTCGATTGAATCACTTGTATTCTTTAAATTATTATAGAGTAATATATTATATTTTGCAAGCTATTTTTTAATAACATTA
>NZ_JAWJBQ010000900.1:0-249 GCF_046535955.1 Pseudoalteromonas sp. SIMBA_162
CTGTCAGCGCTGCTCGATACCGTCGAGCAGATTCAAGGCAACGTGAATCCGGCACTCGACGTGTTCGGGATCGTGCGTACCATGTACGACGCTCGCAACAGGCTGACCCGCGATGTCAGCAAGCAACTTTCCGATTACTTTGGCGATACCCTGATCAAGGCAACCATTCCGCGCAACGTGCGGGTGGCGGAAGCGCCGAGCCACGGCCTGCCGGTGACCAAGTATGCGCGTCTGTCGCGTGGCAGCCAG
>NZ_JAWJBQ010000901.1:0-249 GCF_046535955.1 Pseudoalteromonas sp. SIMBA_162
TAATGATGCTGATCAACATCGAAATATATAAACTTATATGTGTTTTCATCAAGTTGTGATTCCAATATTTTAATCGATGTACTTTTACCAGCACCCAAATTTCCTTCAACTCCTAACACATGTACATATGGGTGATCCACAATCACATCTTGTAGAGCCTTTGCAGCATTCTTATGACCTTGCCCTATGAATCCATCTATACTCTCAGGCAATTCAGATTGAAATTTAAAGTGAGCACTATTTTCTTCT
>NZ_JAWJBQ010000902.1:0-249 GCF_046535955.1 Pseudoalteromonas sp. SIMBA_162
GTTCAGTTTACGCCTAACAGAAACGCAGCTAAAGGCGACAAAATGTTACTCAATGTACATTAGAAAAATTAAAACGAAAATTAAAAAACTAATTAAATCAATTGATTAAAATTTTTTTTAAATCTTATGCTAATTTTTAATAATTTTTTTGATAACAAAACTTTACGAAATTAACCTATTGAGCAACACTTCGTAGACCACCTGCTAGCGCTCCCTTTAACTGAGGCTTTCCCAATGTAACAAGAAAAA
>NZ_JAWJBQ010000903.1:0-249 GCF_046535955.1 Pseudoalteromonas sp. SIMBA_162
CATTAGCGCGGTGATCACCGCGTTCGTGTACCGGAAGACCAAGCACGCATGGAAGGCCGGCGGCTCGCAGGGAGGTGCGCAATGAACCTCGGCGCCACCTTCGTCTTCGTCCTGCTGTTCATCGGCGTCACCATCCTCGGCTTTCTCGCCGCGAACTGGCGGCGCGGCGATCTCGCCCATCTCGACGAATGGGGCCTCGGCGGCCGCCGCTTTGGCACGATCGTCACGTGGTTCCTGCTCGGCGGCGAC
>NZ_JAWJBQ010000904.1:0-249 GCF_046535955.1 Pseudoalteromonas sp. SIMBA_162
GGATCAGCTCGGCGTTCTCGTCCTCAGCAAGCACCGGCAGGCAGGTGTCGAGCTTGTGCCACTCATACGTCACCTGATCCATGATCCACTGATGGTCACGCAGCATATCGCTACTGATCTTGGCTCCGGTGAGACTCGCGACTGCCTTCAGCTCTTCCGCGACCGACTTGATATTCTTGGGGTGCATGTCGCGCAGGAACGGGGTGAGGTTGAAGGTGTTTCCGACACTGGAGACGTCAGCGATGATCC
>NZ_JAWJBQ010000905.1:0-249 GCF_046535955.1 Pseudoalteromonas sp. SIMBA_162
AAAATTGACAGCAATTTTATTCAGATAAAGAATGAATCGCAGCCAAGGCATTCATCAAAAAAGTGTAATAAAAAGAAAAGATTACGTACCTGAACCTTCTCTTTATCAGCAGTAAACTATTGGGTATTCATCCCTCTACCTCTTCCCACTAAGAGAATCCTTATGAAATCCGTTTTTACGATTTCCGCCAGCCTGGCGATTAGCCTGATGCTGTGCTGCACGGCGCAGGCAAACGACCATAAACTCCTC
>NZ_JAWJBQ010000906.1:0-248 GCF_046535955.1 Pseudoalteromonas sp. SIMBA_162
TCGCTTACATGCACTAATTGTTGGTATTGCTTTGTTTGCAGTTAGTAAATTTACTAATATCTTTGGTTAGTGTTAAAATTATATAACAAGCTAATAAATAAGGACAAAAAACAGTTGGATGTTTTCGTTCCTCAACATTTTAGCCAACAATTTTTTGCCCATTATTAGGGCGTTATGTTTTACTTGAAGGTGTAATTGTTATGAAAAGTGTTTTGATGCTTACTTTGTGTCTTTCATTTTCTGTATTT
>NZ_JAWJBQ010000907.1:0-248 GCF_046535955.1 Pseudoalteromonas sp. SIMBA_162
TCGGCGCTGTTTCGTTTCACTACTGAGTTCGGCATGGAGTCAGGTGGGTCCAAAACGCTATTGTCACCAAGCAAATTAGGTGCAAAGGACTAATGACAAGCACGTAGTGCTCCCATTTCCTTTGCGCAAGGTGCCTCAATGTTAACGCTACGCGCTAAGAGTCACCTCATAAATTTGGAAAATATCTGATAATATTTTTTAAGTCTTTCTGTCAGTAATATCTACTTTAGTCATTAACTTCTGTCTTA
>NZ_JAWJBQ010000908.1:0-248 GCF_046535955.1 Pseudoalteromonas sp. SIMBA_162
CCGCGAAATGGTCGCCTTCCGCGCGCTTCAGACTGGGCAGTGATACGCCCAGAACCTGCTGTCGTACGTGGCGCGGAAGCCGGTCAGTTTCAAGCTGGCTCATGTCCACAATGACGTGAAGTTGTACCTCTGCCACCACATCAGCACGCAAGATCCCCACGCCGCGTGCCTCGATCAGACCGCAGATCGGTGCTGGTGCCTTTGCCAGCAACCTGGCGCCCGCTCGACGGATCTCCGTGCGATCATCG
>NZ_JAWJBQ010000909.1:0-248 GCF_046535955.1 Pseudoalteromonas sp. SIMBA_162
CCCGCATCGATCCCCGGAGGGCGAGCAGGACGCTCGCCCCGCCAAACCGGGCGACGATCTCTCTGAATTCGATTACATCATCGTGGGCGCCGGTTCCGCCGGCTGCCTGATGGCCAATCGCCTCAGCGCCAACCCTGACCACCGCGTGTTGCTGGTCGAGGCGGGCGGACGTGACAACTACCACTGGATTCACATTCCAGTGGGCTATCTGTACTGCATCAACAACCCGCGCACCGACTGGATGTTCC
>NZ_JAWJBQ010000910.1:0-248 GCF_046535955.1 Pseudoalteromonas sp. SIMBA_162
GGAGACCCTATCGATTTAATGATGGGGGATGGAGGAAATGTATCTGAAGCTGAAGAGGCTGCTTTACGTTCAGAATTAAACTTAGATCAACCACTTCATATTCAATTGAAAGATTATTTTTTCCAATTACTTCAAGGTGATTTAGGTGAATCCTTCAAAAAAAGCCGACCTGTTTCTGAATTAATCGCTGAAACATTACCAGCCACAATCGAATTAGCTTTGGCTGCAGTATTTGTATCAGCATTGAT
>NZ_JAWJBQ010000911.1:0-248 GCF_046535955.1 Pseudoalteromonas sp. SIMBA_162
CTCCTACCTGAGCGAGGCCTTCCCGGAGCTTGACCCGGCGGGCGCCACCGGCATGTGGTCAATCCTGATCGCGCTGGCCTTCGCCTCCACCTGGCTGGTCATCTCACGCTGGAAGCAGTGGGCCGACCTGAAGACCACCGTCAACAATGGCTGCTTCGGCGCCATGCTGCCGGTCTTCAATACCGCCTCAGAGGTGGGATATGGCGCGGTGATCGCCAGCCTGGCCGGCTTCGCGATGGTCAAGGAGG
>NZ_JAWJBQ010000912.1:0-248 GCF_046535955.1 Pseudoalteromonas sp. SIMBA_162
GTGGCTGGCCGGACAAGGCATCGTGACCTACGCCTATGACCAACGCGGTTTCGGGGAGTCCAGCCAGCAAGGGCGATGGCCGGAGTCCCCGTTGCTGGTCGAGGACCTGGTGGACGCCATCACGGTACTGCGCCAGCGCCACCCGAACCTCCCCTTGATCGTGGCGGGCGAAAGCATGGGCGGCTCGGTGATACTCAATGCTCTCGCCCGCCACCCGGCGCTGTCGATCGATGGCAGCCTGCTCGCCG
>NZ_JAWJBQ010000913.1:0-248 GCF_046535955.1 Pseudoalteromonas sp. SIMBA_162
TTTTTCAAATCATGAGTGCTTTTTTACGAAAGTTTTGTTTTCCGTTCCGGCCGACGCTTTCCGCGGATGTTACGGTCTCTACACCGCCTAATATTATTTAATTAGAATACGCCATCTTAAGAATTAGAGCTAAACACATCCTTATGTGCGAAACGATTTCTTATTTAAATACATCTCCGCTACGGATGTACTCCACATCAGCTACACCTAATCTGAAATTCACTGCTCTTGCCACAGCGAAGAAATAG
>NZ_JAWJBQ010000914.1:0-248 GCF_046535955.1 Pseudoalteromonas sp. SIMBA_162
GTCCAGCTCGATAATGGCGGCTTCAACCTTCTGCCGCACGTGTTCGCTCACCGGTCGGGTCTTGTTCAGTACATGGGACACGGTCGTGTAGGAAATGCCCGCCAGTGCCGCGACGTCTTTGATGGTTGCCATATTGTCAGTTCCGCCGGGCTGCACGCCGGCTGCGGTAAGTGTCGAGCACCACGGCGATGACGATCACCGCCCCGGTGATGATGCGTTTGGTCGGCTCGCTGGCGCCAATCTGAGCC
>NZ_JAWJBQ010000915.1:0-248 GCF_046535955.1 Pseudoalteromonas sp. SIMBA_162
CGTATAGCCTGTCATTCGTGCGTATACCCCGTCATGTCACGGATTGCTGCCCGCTGCCGTGTTGTTCGGTGCCGTGTTGTTCGGTGCCGTCGGCTGCATGCGTTGCCTCCGACGCCGGCGTGCGTAGCCACAATTCGAAGCAGGCGCCGCCCAGCGCAGAGCCCTCAGCCAGCAAGGAGCCCTCAGCCGGTTCAGACACAGAAGCGCCATCGGCCAGACGCAGCAGGCCACCGAGGTCGCGCGCCAGG
>NZ_JAWJBQ010000916.1:0-248 GCF_046535955.1 Pseudoalteromonas sp. SIMBA_162
GGCACAAATGCTGGTGATGTCGGTATGGCATCCTGATGTGTTTTATACTAACGATGAAAACCATCCTGATTACATTGAAGATTTCATAGGGGCTAAGAATAAAGTCGGCTTCATGGAAGGAAATAATTCATCTGTCTTAGTGACTAATGACTTCATGGAAGCAGTAGAAAAAGATTTAGATTGGGATTTAAAGTTTCCTGATACTACTTTCGAAAAATATAACGCTGAATGGGACGGTCATATTGTAG
>NZ_JAWJBQ010000917.1:0-248 GCF_046535955.1 Pseudoalteromonas sp. SIMBA_162
CGAGGAGCGGGCTTTTCATTCCTGAAAGTGCCTGCAAGGATCGCCATCGTGGATCGCGCCAAGCTGTTTTCCCTGAGCCAGTACCCACTGCCCCAGCACCTGATCTCACGTGTCATCGGCCGTGTCGCCGCCTGCACCAATCTGTGGGTCAAGAACACCTTCATCGAGCGTTTCATCAAGGCCTACGGTGTCAACATGAACGAGGCGCTCGAGGAGAATCCGCGTGCCTACGCCTGCTTCAATGACTT
>NZ_JAWJBQ010000918.1:0-248 GCF_046535955.1 Pseudoalteromonas sp. SIMBA_162
GACGAAGATCTTGCCGGAGGTGGCCGTCTCGACGCCGGCCAGCATGCGCAGCAACGTCGACTTGCCGCAGCCCGAGCTGCCGAGCAGCGCGAACAGCTCGTTCTTCGCGATGGTCAGGTTCACGTTGTCGACGGCCGTGCTGTCGCCGAACTTCTTCACGACGTTTTCGATGCGCACGAACGCGTCGTTCTTCGAACGGGCCACGGCGGCCGGCTGGGCCTGGCGTGCAGCAGCGGAAGAGGGTATCG
>NZ_JAWJBQ010000919.1:0-248 GCF_046535955.1 Pseudoalteromonas sp. SIMBA_162
CGCAGGATCGCGTTCTTGCACGCCAGCGCCACGAGCACGATCAAGCCGATCCGCGTGAAGATGTTGTTGTCGCCCCCCGTCAGCCACACGCCGGCCAGCGCCGACAGCAGCGTCATTGGCACGATCAGGATGATCGCCAGCGGCAGCGACCAGCTCTCGTACTGGGCGGCCAGCACCAGGAATACCAGCACCACCACCAGCGGGAAGATGTAGATCATGGTGTTGCCGGCCAGCACCTGCTGGTAGGT
>NZ_JAWJBQ010000920.1:0-248 GCF_046535955.1 Pseudoalteromonas sp. SIMBA_162
GGGTTCGTTGGCGATCAGATGCAGGCGAGTCTGCATACCGGCCATGGCATAAATCTGGCTACCCAGACGCGGAATGAAGAAGGAGTTCATCACGGAGTTGGAGGTCACTTTGAAGTACACCGGAGTGTTCGCCGGGAAAGCGATTTCATTCACGGTAGCAATGCCCTGTTCCGGGTAGATGAAGAACCATTTCCAGTCCATGGAAACCACTTCGATGGTAATGGGCTTCTCGTCGTGTGCCAGCGGCT
>NZ_JAWJBQ010000921.1:0-248 GCF_046535955.1 Pseudoalteromonas sp. SIMBA_162
GCCGACAACGATCTCGACATGCTGTTCGCGATGGACAGCGCCGCCATGGGGCCCTACGCCACCCAGACCCCGCTGTGCACCTTCGAGATGGGCATGTTCGCCTCGCCGACCCTCGCCGGGCAGCTGGCCGAGGATAGCGAGCGCTTCGCCTCCACGCCATTCATCTCCTTCAGCAAGCAGGCGCGCCCCTATACCGAGCTGGTCAGCTATCTGTCGGAACAGGGCATCACCCAGCCCAAGGTGCACTG
>NZ_JAWJBQ010000922.1:0-248 GCF_046535955.1 Pseudoalteromonas sp. SIMBA_162
GCATGGCCACAAGAGCTTTGCCCTCGTGATAAGAGCTGCTTTGAAGGCAAACGTATTGCTACAACCTACCCAGAAATTGTAGCGCAGTTGTTAAAGCGCGAAGGCATAAATGCAAGTACTGTAATGCGTACAGGGTCAGTAGAAGTTGCCCCACATGCAGGTCTTTCTGATGCATTTTGTGATTTAGTTTCAACCGGTGCAACACTTGAAGCAAACGCCTTAATTCAAGGTGATACAATTTTAGAATC
>NZ_JAWJBQ010000923.1:0-248 GCF_046535955.1 Pseudoalteromonas sp. SIMBA_162
GGATTATGTCGCGCGTAACGTAAAGGCAGGCAGGTACTACGACATGACGGTCTTTGTCTTCGAAGCGCAAGCCCAAGACGAACCGTCGAACTTCGGTGGCGTATTTTTTTTTCGACACGGTAACAAGTTAGCCGAGGTTCCACCTCAAAAATTTGGCGAACTGTAAAAGCGGTTAATGGCCGGGATGTAACGCATAGACAGTAATGCCGAGTGGATGGGTGTCGCGCCGGTTGGAGGGAGATTTTAGT
>NZ_JAWJBQ010000924.1:0-247 GCF_046535955.1 Pseudoalteromonas sp. SIMBA_162
CCAGCGGCCGGACCTTAACTTATAGCAGCGCACTTGAGTGCCGCTCGAGTCCGTCATCACAAATTTTAGACATAAAAAAACCTCTGCTAAATCTAGCAGAGGTTATAAAAAGTGGTACCAGCGGCCGGGCCTTAACTTATAGCAGCGCACTTGAGTGCCGCTCGAGTCCGTCATCACAAATTTTAGACATAAAAAAACCTCTGCTAAATCTAGCAGAGGTTATAAAAAGTGGTACCAGCGGCCGGGC
>NZ_JAWJBQ010000925.1:0-247 GCF_046535955.1 Pseudoalteromonas sp. SIMBA_162
AGTGGAGCTGATGCGGTGTCAAAATCCATCGAAGATGAGTCATGACACGAGGGTCGAAAAAACGGCAATACATCCATTTTGCCGTTGGAGTAGCTACCAAGCAGAATCGACTCAATTGATCCAACAAGACGCTCGCCTCGACATCTGCCTGCAGTAGCGCGCAATACGAGGGCGGCATGACATGGCGCGACATGGCCTCGGCTTGCTCCCTGACTTGAGCAGCTGCAGACTCAGTGATGCGATAAAG
>NZ_JAWJBQ010000926.1:0-247 GCF_046535955.1 Pseudoalteromonas sp. SIMBA_162
CCAGAATGTCTCCGGCGCCTCGACGGACTGCTGATACATGGCCTGATAGCGCTCGCGGTCTGCCCAGGCGTGGGCGGCGACATCGGGAGTGACCGGATGAACCTTGGCATGTTCGCTCATGTGGCGTGACCTCTGACGGATTGGCTGGCGACTCGCTGTCCCACGCGGCATGCGTGAAGCGCAGGCGAGCCGAGGCAAGTCCATTTCAGCTTAAACCCAAGCATGGGGGGGCCACACACTAGACCTT
>NZ_JAWJBQ010000927.1:0-247 GCF_046535955.1 Pseudoalteromonas sp. SIMBA_162
GTTGACGCCTGCCTACTTCCACAAGCTCGCCCCCGAACTGCTGCACGGTGCACACACCGCGGCCGGCGTGCCGCTGCGGGTGCAGTTGCTGGGTTCGGACCCTGTGTGCCTGGCAGAGAACGCGGCCCTGGCCTGTGAGCTGGGCAGTGAGGTCATCGACCTGAACTTCGGTTGCCCGGCCAAGACCGTCAACAAGTCCCGGGGCGGGGCGGTGCTGCTCAAGGAGCCCGAGCTGCTGAACCAGATC
>NZ_JAWJBQ010000928.1:0-247 GCF_046535955.1 Pseudoalteromonas sp. SIMBA_162
GGCACAGGGCCGCGCCCGCAATCACAAACGCATACCAGCCATAGCCATTGATCGTGGTGGCATTCGGCCCGACCACGGCGAGTAAGATCAGCAGATACAGAATCGACCCTATCCCTGCATACGCTGAATCATGCCGTGCAAAGAAAGCCGAGAACTTTGTACGCAAGCTGACCCCAATCACGGTAGGAAGAAGCACGATTAGTGTTAATTCAAGAATAATTGATCCAAGCGGTACGTCTAACTGAAG
>NZ_JAWJBQ010000929.1:0-247 GCF_046535955.1 Pseudoalteromonas sp. SIMBA_162
GGCGGTTTCATCGTCGGGATGATCGCGGGCATGTTCCGCGCATACGGACCGAAGGCGATGAACGTGCTCGCACAGGTCTATATTGAGTTGATTCGCGGCACGCCGATCGTCGTGCAGGTGATGTTCCTGTATTTCGCACTGCCGCTGCTCGCGCATATCCGCATCGACGGTCTGACGGCCGCGATCATCGCGATCACGGTGAATTCCGGCGCATATCTCGCGGAAGTGGTGCGCGGCGCGCTGCTGT
>NZ_JAWJBQ010000930.1:0-247 GCF_046535955.1 Pseudoalteromonas sp. SIMBA_162
TCACCTGCTCGAAGACGCTGTAGATGAAGTCATCCGCCAGCTGGCGACGCGTGCCGACCTTGGCGAACAGCAGCGCACAGCGCTCCAGCGCCTTGAGGTCACGGTCCAGATAGCGCACCTGGTCGGGCAGGCGTGCCATCGCCAGGCGCGTGATGCCATCACGGTGCGCGGCGGCGGCCTTGGCCGGATGATCGAACAGCTCCACGCTCAGATTCTGCTCGACCTGAGCCGTCGCGCTGGCAGGCGC
>NZ_JAWJBQ010000931.1:0-247 GCF_046535955.1 Pseudoalteromonas sp. SIMBA_162
GATGGCATAGGCGCACTTGCCACGCCAGCCTCGGAGGTGGTCGATCAGCTGCGCCGCGGATTGCTGGCACGCCACGCGCAGCCGGTCAGACGCGCTGCCACGCGACGTGCCCATTATCGCCATGTCGAGGACGCCGTGGCGGCGCGGGTCGCGGGAGGTGTCACGCCGATCGATGCCGACACGGCGCGGCCGATCGTCGAGCGCAACCTCGAGGTGCTGGAAGACGGTGGTCTGCGGCTGAGAAGTG
>NZ_JAWJBQ010000932.1:0-247 GCF_046535955.1 Pseudoalteromonas sp. SIMBA_162
GATCTGAGCCAGATGTCTGGCCACAGTGTACTGGCCCCTTATCGAACCGCCAATCGAGAGATCCTTACCGCATGCAAGATCTGACTCTGGTGATGGCCCAGCTCGACCCGCTGGTCGGTGATATTCCCGGCAACACTGCGCGTGCCATCGAATCGGTGCGTGAAGCGAGTCTTGAGCACAAGGCCGATGTCGTAGTGCTGCCCGAGTTGTGTCTGACCGGCTACCCGCCGGAAGACCTGCTGCTGCG
>NZ_JAWJBQ010000933.1:0-247 GCF_046535955.1 Pseudoalteromonas sp. SIMBA_162
ATCGGCGCATCTACGCCGGCCGCACTGACTGCCACTCGCATGACTGCCACCGACATCTTCGAGACGCGCGGCATCATCGACAACGCGACCGCTCGCAAGGTCACCATCGGCAACGCGCTGACCTCCATCTCCAACAACCTGAGCGTGGGCGGTGACACCTCTGTGACCGGCGAGCTGTCTGTTGCGCAGGACACCACGCTCTCCAAGAACCTGAGTGTCGGTATGGCGCTGTCTGTTTCCGCCACCT
>NZ_JAWJBQ010000934.1:0-247 GCF_046535955.1 Pseudoalteromonas sp. SIMBA_162
CAGAACAGACAGTCCATGACATCTTCTCCCTTGAAGTGGGGCTGCCCACGGCAGCGTGGCCTGCCAGCGTAGCGCCAGCCGGGCAACAGGCCAAGGGCAGACGCAGGAAAACGCGGGCCGGCTTGTGAACAGGGCAATGTCGCCTTTAGGGAAACAGACTGATTCACCGCTGCCAGTGGGCGAATGAGGAAAACAGTAGGATAATCATTGTTATCCCGCTAACGAGAAGCCGCCCGTCATGCCCGTG
>NZ_JAWJBQ010000935.1:0-247 GCF_046535955.1 Pseudoalteromonas sp. SIMBA_162
GGCCGCCGCGCGCGCGATCGCGGCCGAGCTGGGCCGTGCCGATCCGGCGAACAAGGCCGACTACGACGCGAACCTGCAGAAGTTCGTCGCGTCGCTGAAACCCGTCGACGACAAGGTCGCCGCGCTGCGCGCGCAGTACAAGGGCGTGCCGGTGACGGCCACGGAACCTGTGTTCGGCTACATGTCCGACGCGATCGGGCTCGACATGCGCAACCAGCGCTTCCAGCTCGCGACGATGAACGACACG
>NZ_JAWJBQ010000936.1:0-247 GCF_046535955.1 Pseudoalteromonas sp. SIMBA_162
CTTCCGCACCAGCCGCGAAGCCCGCTTCGGCATGCCCTTCGAGGAATTCAACAACGACGAGGCCGCACGCGGCATCCTGGACAGCGCCTTCAAGCCGCTGCGTGGTCTGCTCGCCAATCAGCCCTTCATGGATGGCGATGCCCCGGCGGCGGCGGATTACCTGGTCTTCGGCTTCTTCATCTGGGCACACATCGTCTCCGATACCTCGCCCTTCGGCGAGACGGAAGACGCGAGCGACCCGCTGGTG
>NZ_JAWJBQ010000937.1:0-247 GCF_046535955.1 Pseudoalteromonas sp. SIMBA_162
TTGCGCACGCGCTCGAGCCACTCATCCAGTTCGTCCTGATCGGTGATGGCGCGGTAGTTGCGCTCCTCACGCGGCGGCAGCGCATCGGGCATCTCGTCGCCCTCCTCCGCCGCTGCCAGATCAGGCGTTGGCGCAGCGGCGGACTTGCCCTTGCCAGAGGCCTTTTCAGCGACAGGCGCGATGCTGTCACCGAACAGATCACTGCCGGCGACTCCGCTGTCCTTTTCATCGGCATGCGGCGTGGCTG
>NZ_JAWJBQ010000938.1:0-247 GCF_046535955.1 Pseudoalteromonas sp. SIMBA_162
CGTGCATTTGATCGTGAATTACTTGTAAAAAATATTGGTACGTATAACTATCATTTATATGATATTTACGTACAATCAAAATCTAGTGCACAACGCGCATTAGCGGATGGTAGTGAACTAGTGGAAGTAGATAACTATGTAAAAGCAAACCAAGCTTCTATTAATGAAGAGATGTTTGGAAAATATGCTGGTCGAAACCTAATTCTTGTTTCGTTAGAATCATTGCAAAGTTTTGTCATCAATAATG
>NZ_JAWJBQ010000939.1:0-247 GCF_046535955.1 Pseudoalteromonas sp. SIMBA_162
GGCGCGAGCAGTGCCGGGTGTTTGCCGCCCAGGCCAGCGAACAGTTGCGCCTGTGCAACCTGACCCGCCTGCCGGACGTGCTCCACGACCAACTCACCGACCTGGCCCGCTATTGGCACATTCCCTGTCTCGGCCTGGCCCTGCTCGACGAGCAGGATCAGGGCTGGGTGATCCACAGCTGCTACAGCGCCCATGACGCCCCGCGCCTGTGGCAGGAAGGCCAGGCTCTGGGTGCCGGCCTGGACAG
>NZ_JAWJBQ010000940.1:0-247 GCF_046535955.1 Pseudoalteromonas sp. SIMBA_162
CGGTGCCAGCAACTACAACCAGAACCTGTCCGAGCTGCGTGCCCAGGCTGTCGGCAACTATCTGGCCAGTGGTGGCATCGCCTTCAACCGTCTGAACATGCGCGGTTATGGTGAAGCCAGCCCGGTGGCATCCAACGACACCGCCTCCGGGCGCGCCCAGAACCGTCGCGTCGAGATCACGCTGACGCCGATGGAAAGCTGAGACCCATCAGCTGTCATGGCGACATGACGGTGAATGACCACGAGG
>NZ_JAWJBQ010000941.1:0-247 GCF_046535955.1 Pseudoalteromonas sp. SIMBA_162
CTCGGCAGGCTTCTCGCTGACGCGCTTCTGGCTCGGCGCGGAATGCCCATGCACCTCGTCCTTGACCTGCGCCTTGATGCTGGTCTTGGGCTTGGCTGTCGCGGAATGGCGCTTGCCCTTGGCCTTGGGCGTCGCACTGTCATTGCGCACGCGAGGCTTGGCCCAGCCTTCACCACGCTTGAGCTTCTCGCGCTTGGGCTTGGCCTGGGTCACCTCGACATCGCTGTCGCGCTTGACCTTCTGGTTG
>NZ_JAWJBQ010000942.1:0-247 GCF_046535955.1 Pseudoalteromonas sp. SIMBA_162
GCCCGCGCGGATCGAAGCGTGTCATGCGCACACGCCCTTCGGGGTCTGTCACCTTGGTGGGCAGCCCCTGACGGCTGTACTCCACCAAAGTGGTCAGGCCCAGCGGGTCGGTCACCGCTGTCATCCGACCCTGGGCGTCATAGCGATAGCGCGTCGTGCGCCCTTCGCCGTCGGTATGCGCGACAAGGCGCATCTCTTCGTCCCACTGCCAGTATTCACTGCCAAGTTCAGGGTGATGAGGCCGCGT
>NZ_JAWJBQ010000943.1:0-247 GCF_046535955.1 Pseudoalteromonas sp. SIMBA_162
AGCCTGCGCTCCTCGACCGCGCGCTCGGCGAGGCGCATGCGATCGGCACGCGGAGCGAGCCCGTGCGGGCCGGCCTGGCGGCCCTCGACCGGGGCTTCGAGGTTCTGCTGCGCTTCCGGGCGCCTCACGTCAAATTGGCCGAGCGGGCGTACGAAGTCGGGCGAAGCGGCCCCAGCATCGGCAGCGGCGGGTACGCGCCCAGCATGCTCGGCGATCTGCTCACGCTCACGCGCGCGGCGCGGTCCCG
>NZ_JAWJBQ010000944.1:0-247 GCF_046535955.1 Pseudoalteromonas sp. SIMBA_162
AAAATTGATTTTAAACGTTTAGGTGTTTTTGCCGATTGAGACAAGCCTTATTTAACAATTAACATTGACTTTGAAACGAAAGCAATTCGTATGCTTTGGCGTATTATAAAAAATGGTCACCTGCACAAATGCGCAAAGCCTGTGCACGGGTGTACTGATGGTGGCTCTGCAGTAGCTGAAGCTGAGGTTGACTATCAAGTAAAACAATCGCCACCCCTTCATGTGCCTTTTATTTTTGATGATCAGG
>NZ_JAWJBQ010000945.1:0-247 GCF_046535955.1 Pseudoalteromonas sp. SIMBA_162
AGGCGCTGCGGCACGCGGTCAAATGGCATGACGCGCTGCGGCTGCGCTTTCGTGCGGGCGAGTCCGGCTGGATCCAGGAAGTCGTCGACGATCCGGAGATTCCCGTCGGCGTAGTCGAGATCGGACGCGATCAGCTCGCGCAGCACGTCGCGCACGCTCATGCGAGCCTGAATCTGTCGGACGGCCCCGTCGTGCGCGCGGACCTGTTCCGCGTCGACGAAGGCCGAGCGCTGCGCTTGCTGCTGGT
>NZ_JAWJBQ010000946.1:0-247 GCF_046535955.1 Pseudoalteromonas sp. SIMBA_162
GGACAATGACTTTTTTGAAAGAATTAAGTTATATTAAAGTAGGTCAGTGTTTACTTATTTATACAAGAAAAGCTCTATGCGTTATAGCAACACATAGAGCTTTTTTATAATGATTAGAGACAGGTATTCATGATTTAATAACCAACCACCGCCGCATCGACAATACGTGGGTCAGACGATCCGTAAACACCGTTTGGTGTGAGCATGATCGACTATGTAGATCCCATTGCGGATTTTGGACTGACCG
>NZ_JAWJBQ010000947.1:0-247 GCF_046535955.1 Pseudoalteromonas sp. SIMBA_162
CCAGGTAGGGCCCTTCATTGATCTCGATGTAGGCCATGTTGACCTTGTCTCTGGCCGCGGTGATGTGCGATTCCCCTGACGGCTGGATCCAGAACGAGCCTGCGGGCAGCCACTGCTCATCTGCGTTCTTGTCATCGTTGTGGACCTCGCCCTGGATGACCACGCCACGGTAGGTGATGTTGTGGATGTGAGGCGGTGAGGAGAAGCCTTCGTTGAACTTCACCAGGAAGCCTGAAGCGCCATCCTT
>NZ_JAWJBQ010000948.1:0-247 GCF_046535955.1 Pseudoalteromonas sp. SIMBA_162
TGGTACGCGCGGACTCGCAGGGAAAGAGGCGGGTATAGGGCACGATCCAGTGTGCCTGATAGACAAGCCCGGCCACGGCGATCACGGCCAGTGACACCCTGAGCCCGAAGGCAAGCGGGGACACCCCCAGGTCGGCGATCAACAACATCGCCCACAAGGCGGGCAGCTGCAGACGGGGGAAGTCCATGATGCGCACCGACCAATGGCGAATACGCGTCAGTGGCAGCAGGGTGAAGGCTGCCATCAG
>NZ_JAWJBQ010000949.1:0-247 GCF_046535955.1 Pseudoalteromonas sp. SIMBA_162
AGGCGTCGATCACGCCTTCACGGGTGACGATGGGATGAAGGAAACGCTCATATTCATGCGGGCGGCCTTCGAAGGGGTCCATCAGCGTGATCTGCTCGGCCTCGAGCAGCTCGTACAGCACGCCTTCGACGCGCTCGCCCGGCGCAGGCTGCACGTTGGCATGCGCGATACCATCGACCCGAGAGGCCTTGTCGAAACTCATGCGATGCTCTTGCAACCAACCATTCATGGCCCGTCGCGTCTCGCC
>NZ_JAWJBQ010000950.1:0-246 GCF_046535955.1 Pseudoalteromonas sp. SIMBA_162
GAGGAAGTCACCGACCAGCACCGAAGGCGCATTGCCCCAGGTGTCATTGGCGGTGGAGCGGCCACGCCGCAGGCTGGATTCATCCACGACATCATCGTGCAGCAGGGTCGAGGTGTGCATGAATTCGATCAGCGCGGCCAGATGAACGTGTTTCTCGCCTTGATAGCCCAGCGCGCGGGCTGCCAGCAGCACCAGCACCGGGCGCAGGCGTTTGCCACCACTCTGGATGATGTACTGACCGATGGT
>NZ_JAWJBQ010000951.1:0-246 GCF_046535955.1 Pseudoalteromonas sp. SIMBA_162
TACGCCAGCTGGTTGCTGCTACGGTCCAGCTCGGCATAGGTCATCTGCTGGTCGTCGAAAATCAGCGCCAAGGCGTCTGGCCGCTCACGTGCCTGACGCTCCAGCAACTGGTGCGCGCACAGGCCGCTGCTGGCTGCTGGCGTCGGGTTCCAGCCATGGGTCAGTTGCTGGCGCTCGGTGCTGCCAAGGAAGTCCAGCTCGGCAACGCAACGCTGCGGTTCGGCGCAGATGGCCTCCAGCAGCGCC
>NZ_JAWJBQ010000952.1:0-246 GCF_046535955.1 Pseudoalteromonas sp. SIMBA_162
GGCCTGCTTTGATGAAGAATGATGAGAAGTCGTTCGGTGCGTGCCCGGCAGGGAAAACCGGGCCGCTGCCCGTGCGCTTGCGCGATTCACCCGACGGGAGCGATTCGGGCGATCTGAAGGATCCGTCTGAATAAAGCGGCGCGCGCTGAATCGCTCGTGACGCATCTGCGGGGGCCAGCGTACAGCGCGGCGATTCCGGTACAGGTGTCACACATTCGCAACGCGCACAGGGGCACGGATCGCCGC
>NZ_JAWJBQ010000953.1:0-246 GCF_046535955.1 Pseudoalteromonas sp. SIMBA_162
GACCTGACGTTTCAGCGCCTCGGTCGCCAGGCTCGCGAGCTTGTCCAGCCGGACGAGGACGTCCGGGCTGGGCAATTGTTGACGCGGCTCAGAGTCCGCCAGGCTCATGCAGCCGATTATCTCGCCATTGTCTGCCTTGAGGGGCAAGCCGATGTAATAACGAATGCCGTCGGCAAGAACCGATCTGCAACCGGCGAGTTCCGGTTGTCGACGGGCGTCACACGTGATGAGGGGACTGGCTTGCAG
>NZ_JAWJBQ010000954.1:0-246 GCF_046535955.1 Pseudoalteromonas sp. SIMBA_162
CTGGGCAGGCGTGGCGCTACTCATTCTCACCCCCTGTGCTCACCCTCGCGGTTTGGCTTGGAGCTGGCAGCAGTCGCTTGGCCGCCGTGATGTGTTATTCGCATTAGTGCCGCTATTGCTGCTGGCGCTGATATTTCCTGCGGTGGGCGTTTGGCTGGTAGCGGTGGCGCTATGGGTGGCGCTGGCAAGGTGGGCGCTGCTGCGACTATTTAACGGCATCAACGGCGATATGGTCGGTGCCACGAT
>NZ_JAWJBQ010000955.1:0-246 GCF_046535955.1 Pseudoalteromonas sp. SIMBA_162
GTGTCGTTCGAGCAGAGACGCCCGCGCATCTTCATTCAGAACATCGATACCGGCCGCCGTGAGCAGGTGACCAACTTCGAAGGCCTGAACGGCGCGCCAGCCTGGTCGCCGGACGGTTCGCGCCTGGCGTTCGTGCTGTCGAAAGACGGCAAACCGGACATCTATGTGATGAACGGGGCGTCGCGCCAGATCAGCCGGGTTACCGCAGGCCCAGGTATCAACACCGAGCCGTTCTGGGGTAAGGAT
>NZ_JAWJBQ010000956.1:0-246 GCF_046535955.1 Pseudoalteromonas sp. SIMBA_162
GGTGTGCTGCCGGTAAGCAGCAAACATCAGTATGGCGTCTCCTTGCCGAGAGCGAATGAAGTTTGCGCGACGATATGATGTCAGCAGCCTCGGATAGCGAAAGCAGGACATCACCCATGGTCAAATGACCATGGGTGATGTCCTGCTTTTCGTGAAGGATGAGTCTCTCAGTCTCGAGAGCTTGCTTGCCGGGAAAAGCCTTTCCTTGCCAAGGAGCGCTTCAGGCTGTTGGCGTGGTATCAGACT
>NZ_JAWJBQ010000957.1:0-246 GCF_046535955.1 Pseudoalteromonas sp. SIMBA_162
CGGTGCCCTTGAGCACGGCGACGTGATAGGACAGCAGCTGCAGCGGCAGGGTGTAGAGAATCGGCGCCAGCACTTCGCTGACATGCGGCATGCGCAGCACGCGCACGCCTTCGCTCTCTTCAAGGCTGATGTTCTCATCAGCGAACACGTAAAGCTCGCCGCCACGCGCGCGCACTTCCTGCAGGTTCGACTTGAGCTTCTCGAGCAGCTCGTCGTTCGGTGCCACCGCCACTACCGGCATGTCGG
>NZ_JAWJBQ010000958.1:0-246 GCF_046535955.1 Pseudoalteromonas sp. SIMBA_162
GCGCACCCGCTGCCACTGGCGTGGCGTCAGGGCAGCGAGATCCAGCGTCTTGCCGTCCGGCCGCGTGAATTCACGCTGCCCGCTGACATGCGCATGCCCCGGCAGCAGGCCAAGACTCGCCAACAGGCTGACGGACTTGCCCGACCCGGACTCGCCGACGATGGCCAGGCATTCTCCCCGTCGGACCTCAAGGGAGAAATGCCTGACGACGGGTGTCTGGCCGAAGCGGATGCAGAGATCGTCGAG
>NZ_JAWJBQ010000959.1:0-246 GCF_046535955.1 Pseudoalteromonas sp. SIMBA_162
ATGCGGCGCTGCCGGCGTTCGCGCCCGACCGGATCTGGCGCCTCTGGCTCACGCATCGGCATCTGCTGTCCGGCGGCGGGCTGCTCGCGCACTATCGCGACCCGGCACGGCGTGCGCTGCTCAAGCCCGAGGCGATCTACGAGGTCGAAGGGCTGCTCGCGATGCAGGCTGCCGACGTGTTCGACGCGAGCATCGAGCGCACCGCGTGGCATCAGGCCGTGCTGAGCTTCTTCGATCGCTACGACT
>NZ_JAWJBQ010000960.1:0-246 GCF_046535955.1 Pseudoalteromonas sp. SIMBA_162
CGGACAGCACGAATCTCATGTCGGTGACGCCCGGCGTCGGCTCGGCCCGCAGTTCATAGCGCACGCGCGCGTCACCCGACGGAAACAGGACTGTCGATGTGCGCGTAAGCTTGTTCAGACCGTTAAGGAAAGCGGGATCGATCGTCAATGCGCCGGAATCGGCTCCCTGTGCGGCGACCCACCGGTCCCCCTGCCTTTCGACGACACCGGCCAGTTGCGACGTCACGAACTGCGCGATCACGCCGC
>NZ_JAWJBQ010000961.1:0-245 GCF_046535955.1 Pseudoalteromonas sp. SIMBA_162
TGGAAGGGCCATACGTTGAAACGGCACCAGAAGTGGTTGCTGCATTCAGACCGAAGAGTGCAAGACGCGACGTTAGCGAATAAAAAAATCCCCCCGAGCGGGGGGATCTCAAAACAATTAGTGGGATTCACCAATCGGCAGAACGGTGCGACCAAACTGCTCGTTCAGTACTTCACCCATCGCCAGATAGATTGCACTGGCACCACAGATCAGACCAATCCAGCCGGCAAAGTGGATGATTGCGG
>NZ_JAWJBQ010000962.1:0-245 GCF_046535955.1 Pseudoalteromonas sp. SIMBA_162
GGATCAGGAACACCATCAGGATACCGAACACGATCGCAAGCGTTGCCGTATTCCCCAGGTTGGATTCCTGATACGCCGTACCGGTCCAGCCCATGCCCCAGTTATCACCCAGCGTCTCCTGCACCACTTCTTCCATGGCTTCGATGGCCTGAGCCGAGCTGTAGCCCGGTGCCGGGTTACCCTGGAACTGCGCCCCTGCGTAGACCCCAAACCGTGACACGACCGCAGGCCCCGTCTGACGTTCG
>NZ_JAWJBQ010000963.1:0-245 GCF_046535955.1 Pseudoalteromonas sp. SIMBA_162
GCTCGTCACCCACGTCCACCAGTTCAATGTTCCCCTCGCGCAGTACCGGGTGTTGGCGGCGGAAATTCAGTAGGGTGCGTGTGGCATGCAATACCGAGTTGGCGTCGTCTTCCTGATTGGCCACGGCCAGCGGCAGGTGGCGTTCATCGACCGGCAGCCAAGGCTCGACATTCGAGAAGTCCCCCCGGGCCGTCTGACGCCAGGGCATGGGAGTCCGGCAACCGTCGCGGCCCTTGAATTCCGGC
>NZ_JAWJBQ010000964.1:0-245 GCF_046535955.1 Pseudoalteromonas sp. SIMBA_162
TTCCAAGCCTCGCAACTAGGCATGTCCGCAATGGCTATTATTCCTGCACTGATCGGAATGTGGGCGGGTCAATATGTTCGGATGAGGATCAGCCCTAAGCGGTTTCGTGTGTGTTTTTTGTTCTTTTTGATATTGCTGGGGCTTGAACTGGCTAGCCGTCCACTTCTGTAAACCGCAAGGGCCAAGGTTCTTCAATCGGCCAAGAGCGGTCTTTTAGGTGTCACTGATATAGCCCTTTAACGCCC
>NZ_JAWJBQ010000965.1:0-245 GCF_046535955.1 Pseudoalteromonas sp. SIMBA_162
GTCGAGGCTGATCAGCGGCTCGTCGAGCAGCAGCAGCTTCGGGCTGCCGAGCAGGCACTGCGCGAGCAGCAGCCGCTGCCGCTCGCCGCCGGACAGTTCCGACAGCGGCCGGCGCGCGAGCGCCGCGCCGCCGACGAGCTCGAGCACGCGCTCGACGTCGCGCCGCGTCGCCGCGTTCGGGTGCGGCAGCCCCCAGCGATGGCCGTCGGCGGCCATCGCGACGAAGTCATAGCCGCGCATCCGGC
>NZ_JAWJBQ010000966.1:0-245 GCF_046535955.1 Pseudoalteromonas sp. SIMBA_162
CTTGCAGCGAGCGCAAACGCAGACGACGAAATACTTCATCGCTCACCCAGATGTCTTGTTGCAGATTCATCACCAGACCCTGTTCACGCAGTTGCTGAAGCTGCTCTTCGACAATGGCAATACCGAGACTAAACTCATGAGCCAGTTGTTCAGCCGTGACCAGAGCATGAGCCCGGAGATAGCGCAGAAAGAGGTCGCGAAGCGGGTAACTGACTCTATGTAAATAAATCTCTGGCAATGACTCT
>NZ_JAWJBQ010000967.1:0-245 GCF_046535955.1 Pseudoalteromonas sp. SIMBA_162
GGGACGCCATCTGCCAACATGCCCAACGCGGCGCCGAGAAACTGCGCCACCAAGGCAGCCTGACACGCGCCGTGCTGGTCTTCCTCAAGAGCAATCGCCACCGACCCGACCTGCCGCAATACTCACCCAGCACCATCGTCGAGCTGCCCGCCCCCACCAATGACAGCCGCGAGATACTCGCCGCCGCGCAACAGGCGCTGGAGCATATCTACCTGCGCGGTTATCGCTTCATGAAGGCTGGCGTG
>NZ_JAWJBQ010000968.1:0-245 GCF_046535955.1 Pseudoalteromonas sp. SIMBA_162
TGACATCACCGGCTCCAGCTTCGCCTTCCGTGTCGCCCCCGATGGTGACGAGTGGGGCGAGGACGAGCACGGCGTCATCGTGCGCACCATCCACCGATTCAGCCGCCTGCTGGATGTGTCCCCCGTGACCTATCCGGCTTACCCCGATGCGGGCGCCGCCAAGCGGTCGCTCCAAGCCCGTTGCGATGAACTCCGAGAGATCACGCAGCGTGCCGTCAATCAGCGCCGCGCCCGCGAGCGCTTCC
>NZ_JAWJBQ010000969.1:0-245 GCF_046535955.1 Pseudoalteromonas sp. SIMBA_162
TCCTCCCATGGACATCACCAGGCGCCAGACTGCTGCACTTTGTCTCTTCTGATTGCCCTTTTGAGCCCACACTTGAACACCAGCGCCTCCCCGTCTCGCCTGTCACTCGACGCTGCACCAGGCGCCATTGCGAGAGCCACTCCCGGAGCCATTCGGCAAGCCACTCAACCTGCTCCTCAACCCGTCATCCCGAAATTCGTGCTGTCAGGGAAAGCACTAGGTGGACAAGCGTGCAGCACGCAGAC
>NZ_JAWJBQ010000970.1:0-245 GCF_046535955.1 Pseudoalteromonas sp. SIMBA_162
TATCAGACGTTAAAAGCACGTGCCGAAGCTGGTGCGAAGCGGTTGTTATCGCTGAACCTGAAAAAAGGCGATCGCGTGGCACTGATTGCCGAAACAAGTAGCGAGTTCGTAGAGGCTTTTTTTGCCTGCCAGTATGCCGGCTTAGTCGCCGTCCCGTTGGCGATTCCAATGGGCGTTGGTCAGCGGGATTCCTGGAGCGCCAAATTGCAGGGTTTACTGGCAAGTTGCCAGCCCGCAGCCATTAT
>NZ_JAWJBQ010000971.1:0-245 GCF_046535955.1 Pseudoalteromonas sp. SIMBA_162
GTAACGGATGCCGCCATCAACATCTATCCCGATCTCGCCCACAAGCGAGATATCGTTCAGAACGCCATCGACATGATGCAGTCACTTGGCGTGACCTGCCCAAAGGTAGCGCTGCTGTCGGCGGTGGAAACGATCAATCCTCACATCACCTCCACGCTCGATGCCGCCGCCCTTTGCAAGATGGCGGACCGTGGCCAGATCCAGGGAGGGATGATCGATGGTCCTCTGGCGTTCGACAATGCCAT
>NZ_JAWJBQ010000972.1:0-245 GCF_046535955.1 Pseudoalteromonas sp. SIMBA_162
GAGTAAAGCAACTGCAAAAAATAATTGATAACAACCGTGGCACATGGGAGCGGAAGCCGGATGCAGGAAATGTGACAGACGGTAGTTTTCCAAATACGAAGCCGCCCCGTCCATCAAATATCAAGGCAGAGGGTTTGTTCAAGACGGTGTCTCTTACATGGGATTACAACCCTAGTTCATATATCGCCGCATACGAAGTGTATGCATCGCAAAATAAAGGATTCACGCCAACAGCCGCGCAGCTT
>NZ_JAWJBQ010000973.1:0-245 GCF_046535955.1 Pseudoalteromonas sp. SIMBA_162
GTACGTGAAATACTGATACTTTCGCCATTTGCATTAGTATATGTTAATTTCATCTATAGCCCCCACTCTCTAGCTAATCTACGTGATACTTGTAGATTTTTACGTGCTATATCAGAAGGTGAAAGTGGTTCAGGAGAATTGATAGTAATGTTTTGTACAATACCTTCACCATAACCGCCTTTCATGTCCTTCCCTAGTAAGTCACTTACCATACTTGCATATGGTTTCATGTAGCGTTTTCTTTC
>NZ_JAWJBQ010000974.1:0-245 GCF_046535955.1 Pseudoalteromonas sp. SIMBA_162
GGCGATCGCCAAGGGCCTGGGCGAGCAGGTCGGCACGGTGGCGGACTGGTTCAGCAATGCCAGTGTCGCGGTATTCAAGATCGCCGGGGAAGAAAGTGCCGTGCGCAGCTGGCTTGCCGACAGCGCCCCGCAGATTCGCGTGCTGAGCGTGGGGCAGAGCATCGAGATCCTCAAGGCGGTGGGCCTGCCGGCCCATATCGCCAGCCTCTATGGCCTCAAGGGCATGCAGGGCAGCCACATCATCG
>NZ_JAWJBQ010000975.1:0-245 GCF_046535955.1 Pseudoalteromonas sp. SIMBA_162
GGACATCGATGCCGCCTGCGGCATTCAGGCCGGCGCCAGCATCGCCTGCGGCGGCCACCTGGCCGCGGGCTGGGGACTGATCGCGGGCGAAGACATCCGCGCCGACGGCTCGATCCGCGCCGGCGAAGGCGTGCAGGCCGACGGCCGGATCGAGGCGGGCGACGGCCATGGCGTCTATGCCGGCCTGAACGTGCGCCTGGACGCCTGGGCGGTCTGCGCCCGGGTCCAGGCGCGCGAACGCCCGG
>NZ_JAWJBQ010000976.1:0-245 GCF_046535955.1 Pseudoalteromonas sp. SIMBA_162
TCATCCAGCGCCTTGCCTTCGCCGATGGAGACGCGCGTCTCGTGGGCCCAGTAGTCCTCGCGCTTGAGGAAGCGCACATCATTGGTGGCGACCACCGGCGTATCGGTGGCCTCGGCCAGCGCCACCGACAGGTGCAGGCACTCTTCCTCGTACTGACGCTGAGTGCGGGTCAACTCCAGATAGAAGCGATCCCCGAACACCGCCTTCCACTCACCGAGCAGTGCCCGGGCGCTGTCTTCGTGGTC
>NZ_JAWJBQ010000977.1:0-245 GCF_046535955.1 Pseudoalteromonas sp. SIMBA_162
GATTCACTTGAAGCTGGCCATTTTGTTGGATGACTTTCTCCAGTTCGCGATATAAAGCCTCAACATTTTTAGGCGGTACAAGCACCCCTGCATGATCTTGGAGCATATAGTGTAGCCCACCGACATCCGAAGCAATAACAGGTGTGCCACATGCAAGTGCCTCTAACGCGACTAACCCTAACCCTTCAATGTAGGATGGTAAGACAAAAACATCAGCCGCTTGGAAATAACTTGCTAATTTCTTT
>NZ_JAWJBQ010000978.1:0-245 GCF_046535955.1 Pseudoalteromonas sp. SIMBA_162
GGCCCAGGAGCGCTGGCTGGGGCCGCTGTGCGGGCTGGTCACCGGGGTCATCACCTCGGCCACCGGGGTGTTCGTGATTCCGGCGGTGCCCTACCTGCAAGCCCTGGGGCTGAACAAGGATCAGCTGGTGCAGGCCCTGGGCCTGTCGTTCACCGTCTCGACCCTGGCCCTGGCCGGCGGCCTGCTGTGGCGCGGCGCCCTGGGCGGCGCCGAGCTGGGGGCCTCGCTGCTGACCCTGGCCCCGG
>NZ_JAWJBQ010000979.1:0-245 GCF_046535955.1 Pseudoalteromonas sp. SIMBA_162
CCTTTTGTTAAATTCGACTCCAAACCTAGAAAGTTCTTCTTAAAAGAATTACAGCAGCAGACCACTATCCTAGAAGTAGAAAAAAATAAAGCAATAACTAAGTGCACATCCTATTCCGAGAGAGATTTGCATCCATTACTAAGTTACTTTGTGAATACATATTTGAATGTTTACACTAAGACGATTTATCATGAAAGGTCTTTAAAAAAATCCTATAATAAGTGGTTACATCCAGATATCGTGGG
>NZ_JAWJBQ010000980.1:0-245 GCF_046535955.1 Pseudoalteromonas sp. SIMBA_162
CGGCTACGCAAACTTTACCACACCGGTTTTAAATACGAATCTTCGCGCCAGTTCTGTTCAAAATTTGTCTTTGATATTTATAAAGAGGCGCTATGTATTCCGGTGGGTGAAATAGAGACGTTTGGAGAATTGTTAAATAGCAATCCGAATGCAAAACTCACTTTCTGGAAATTCTGGTTCCTGGGTTCTATTCCGTGGGAGCGTAAAACCGTTACGCCAGCCAGTTTGTGGCATCATCCGGGTTT
>NZ_JAWJBQ010000981.1:0-245 GCF_046535955.1 Pseudoalteromonas sp. SIMBA_162
CGTAGGAGCCGGCTTGCCGGCGAAGGCTGTTCGCCGGCAAGCCGGCTCCTACAGGGCAGATTTCAGTGCGGCAGGTACACCGTCAGCATCTGGCCGGGCTTGAGGGCCTGGGCCGCGCGGGGGTTCCAGCGCTTGAGGTGCTGCATCTCGACATTGAAGCGCTTGGCCACCATGTACAGCGAGTCGCCCTGCTTGACCTTGTACTGAGTCGACTTCTTCTTGTTGCTGGCCAGGCTGGTTTTCTT
>NZ_JAWJBQ010000982.1:0-245 GCF_046535955.1 Pseudoalteromonas sp. SIMBA_162
CCTTCTTCATGTGTTACCTGTAACGGCGAGTGATCAAGTAATGTGGCTAAATGATAATTGGATGATTGTAGTGCCGTGAAAGAAACTGCGGGCTTGACCAAGGACCCTAGATTTCTTTTTGTATCCAGTACTCTATTAAATCCGGAATATCGAACGTCACACCCTGCTACAAGGTCCGATACGCCACCTAGATCTTAATTCACATATATCATAGCAACTTCAAGCATAGCGGTTTGAGCTCGGTT
>NZ_JAWJBQ010000983.1:0-245 GCF_046535955.1 Pseudoalteromonas sp. SIMBA_162
GGGCATGTGCGGTACGTTTATGGGTGGTATTGCAACGATTGCTAAGTCGCGTGGCCGTAGATTAAGAGGGTCGGACCAAAACGTTTACCCAGCTATGAGCACCCAGCTTGAAGGACTTGGTATTGAGCTCACTCAAGGGGACGACGTATCTCAATTATAGCCAAAACCCGATAGAGTAGTAATTGGTAATGCGATGAACCGATGTAATCCGTGTGGTTAATATGGGTGAGACAAGAGCTTACGTT
>NZ_JAWJBQ010000984.1:0-245 GCF_046535955.1 Pseudoalteromonas sp. SIMBA_162
GCTCAAAGGATTTACCCGCTTTCTACAACGCCCCGGTGACCGCTTGAAGACGCTTTTCAATGCAACTGACGCGCCCGCGGCCCCATTGCCCAGCCTGCGTGTGATACCGCGGGATGAGCATCCCGTATCCCGCCGCCAGCTAAGCGAGAATGCGCTGAAGGTACTCTAACGCCTGCAAAGCGGTGGATATCAGGCATATCTGGTCGGAGGCTGTATCCGTGATGCCCTGCTCGGACAACGACCCA
>NZ_JAWJBQ010000985.1:0-244 GCF_046535955.1 Pseudoalteromonas sp. SIMBA_162
TCCATCGTGCGGCGGCGCAGATGGATGGACGGTATCGTGTCGTCGCCGGTGCGCTGTCATCGAATCCCGAGCGTGCTCGCCAGCAGGCGGAGCAACTCAACATCGCATGTGGTTATGGCGATGGTGAATCACTGCTACGCGAGGAAGCTGCCCGCGAAGATGGTGCTGAGGTGATCGCCATTCTCACGCCCAACGATAGTCACTTCGTCCTGGCCAAGCTGGCTCTGGAGCTGGGCTTTCATGT
>NZ_JAWJBQ010000986.1:0-244 GCF_046535955.1 Pseudoalteromonas sp. SIMBA_162
GGCAACGACTGGACTCCGGTACGTGCACTGGGCTCCTACATCAAGGGCACCAACGGCAAGTCCCAGGGCGTCGTGCCCTTCCTGAAAGTGGTCAACGACACCGCGGTAGCCGTGAACCAGGGTGGCAAGCGCAAGGGCGCTGTCTGTGCCTACCTGGAAACCTGGCACATGGACATCGAAGAGTTCATCGAGCTGCGCAAGAACACCGGTGATGACCGCCGTCGTACCCACGACATGAACACCG
>NZ_JAWJBQ010000987.1:0-244 GCF_046535955.1 Pseudoalteromonas sp. SIMBA_162
GCACGTAGTCGAACCATGCCTCACGCGTGAACGTGCCCGGAATCGCGTAGCTGCCGGCGACCAGCCCCTGGTTGCCGTCGCCGACGATGCGCGCGATGGTCATCGGCGCGAAGCGGGTCGACGCGCGGGCCTTGATTTCCTCGTAGACGCGCTGGCGGGCCGGCATGCCGCGCACGACGCGGCGCAGGTTCTCGCGGGTCTGGTCGACGAGCGCGAGGTTCGCGTCGATCATCGGCCAGTCGTC
>NZ_JAWJBQ010000988.1:0-244 GCF_046535955.1 Pseudoalteromonas sp. SIMBA_162
TGGGGGTAGTCTGACTCCTGCAGGTTGCGCAGGTTCAGGTGCAGGTCTTCGACGGACATCGAGACTCCTTGGAAAATGAAAGAGGGGGATCAGGGCAGGAAGTGGCTGGCGCGAAAGCGATGGGCCCCATTATTCGCGCTGTCGAGGCCGGGTGTCATCAATATCCTTTGGTCAATGTCCGGCCCTGGTCATGCAACCCTCATCAATGGGTCCAACCTCGCGTCACTGCAAGGGTGAGCGAGCC
>NZ_JAWJBQ010000989.1:0-244 GCF_046535955.1 Pseudoalteromonas sp. SIMBA_162
GCCATGGCCTACCTGGCCGAAGAGGTCGAACCCGACACGCTCGGTTTCGTCATGGGGTTGTACATCAGCGGCAGCGCCTTCGGCGGCCTGTCCGGGCGCGTGATCACGGGCCTGGTGTCCGACCATTTCGGCTGGCGCGCGGCGCTGGGCACGCTGGGCCTGCTGGGCATCGTCGCGGCGCTGCTGTTCATCTGGCTGCTGCCGGCCTCGCGCCGTTTCACGCCGCAGCGCTCGCGCGGCTGGG
>NZ_JAWJBQ010000990.1:0-244 GCF_046535955.1 Pseudoalteromonas sp. SIMBA_162
GGTAGTACTTGCCGGGTGCGCTGACCGACTCGCCCACCTGGATGAACGAGGCAAAGTGGAACACTGCATCGAAGTGGCAGACGCCGAACAGCACATCCAGGGCAGCTTCGTCGGCAATGTCGAGCTTGGCCCACTGGATGCCGGAGCCAGGCGAAACCAGGTCCGCCACCACCACCTCATGGCCGGCACCGAGCAGGTGCTTGACCATGTGTGAGCCAATGTAGCCTGCACCACCCACTACCAG
>NZ_JAWJBQ010000991.1:0-244 GCF_046535955.1 Pseudoalteromonas sp. SIMBA_162
TACAAAAGAAACAAAACAAGTCACTGAAAGTAAAAAAAATGAAAAATCCAAGGATGTTGTTACTGATAAATCAGAGAAAAAAGAGACAACGAACACTGATTATTCAACAGAAAATATGTTTAATGAAAATGAAAATAATCATATTGTGAGTGTGAGTGAGTATCTTGTACAACCATCATCAGATCCAATTGTAGATGAAGTAATCATCAATCCGAACTGGCAAGTTACTCCTACAAAACAAACG
>NZ_JAWJBQ010000992.1:0-244 GCF_046535955.1 Pseudoalteromonas sp. SIMBA_162
TCGCACCGTTCCGCCGCACCGGCCAGCGTTGCCTGTATCGCTGGTACGCGATGAAGGATGAAGCGCAATAGACGGTGACTCGCCACTGATGCCACGATGACCCGGATGCTCCCGCATTGATCGATTTCATGATCAGTTCGGGAGCATCTTTGTTATCCGGAAGATAATTATTTCGGGATGTCGTTGCTTGGGAGGGGTGAGGGTTTGCCTCAGCCATGGCCGATACGGCGGCTCGCCTCGCCTT
>NZ_JAWJBQ010000993.1:0-244 GCF_046535955.1 Pseudoalteromonas sp. SIMBA_162
CTTCAGCGACCAGTTGTAATCTGCACCAGGCCGTACCTGACGGTAAATACGCGGTACGTTTTCCAGGTTATGGTTGAACACATCTGGTGGAGTTGCAGTCAGAATATCCAGAGCACGATCCATACGACCACGGAAATCCGGCACCAGAGTTTCAATTTTGATTTGCGGGCTTTTTTCCCGAATGGCAGTAATACAATCCGCAAAGTGTTGGGCACCGCCATCGCGCAGGTCATCACGGTCAACG
>NZ_JAWJBQ010000994.1:0-244 GCF_046535955.1 Pseudoalteromonas sp. SIMBA_162
CCGGCATCGCTGTCAGCGGCTCGGTCAGCTCGGGGGAAGTGTTCTCCACCGTAGGAAAATTGTCGCTGTTCATGATCGTTGCATTGGTCATCGGCATTCTGCTGGTGCCGCGGCTGCTGGCCTATGTGGCCAAGTTCGAAAGCAACGAAATGCTGCTGATTACCGTGCTTGGCCTGTGCTTCGGCTTCTGCCTGTTGGTGGTGAAGCTGGAATACAGCATGGTGCTGGGCGCCTTCCTGATTGG
>NZ_JAWJBQ010000995.1:0-244 GCF_046535955.1 Pseudoalteromonas sp. SIMBA_162
CCAGCTGCCCCTGCCGCCCGTCACCGCGCATTATGATGTCGTCCCGACACTGTTACGCCATGTGATGGGCATCAGCAATCCCCCCAGCGACTACAGCATGGGCCATGACCTGCTGCGCACTCTCGACCATCAGCCAGAGGTCGACAACGAATGGGTGCTCTCCGGTAGCTATCAGGACTTCGGTATCATTCAGCGCGATCGCATCTATGCACTGGAAGGCACCGGCGGCTATGCAGTGTACGAT
>NZ_JAWJBQ010000996.1:0-244 GCF_046535955.1 Pseudoalteromonas sp. SIMBA_162
CCCCTATTCTAGCAATATTTCAGGGCCAATTTCGTAGATAAAAAACCAATTATGTTGAATAAAATGCCTTTATAGCAACCACTTTACTTTAATCCTTCTATAGAGAAATCCTTAATAAATAGCCCCAAAAAAAATTTTCGTAGATAAAAAAATTTTATATTATTCAACCTAATATTTATGTTTATATTGTTCAATTTGCGACATCCAGCTGAGGAAACAATACATCTAACCATCAACAAATTGT
>NZ_JAWJBQ010000997.1:0-244 GCF_046535955.1 Pseudoalteromonas sp. SIMBA_162
GCGCGCCTGCTGGCGACCAAAGGCATCACCCATGAAATCCAGATCCCGGATATCTCAACCAAAGAGAAAGCCCAGCAGGCCATTGGCCTGAACATGGAACAAATCAAGGCCGAGAAGCAGGACTTCATCAAAACGGTGATCCCGCAGTGGGAAGAACAGGCACGTAAAAACGGTCTGTTAAGCCAATAACCCCGTTCCGCCTCGCAAGGGGCGGAAAACACAATGGAGTGAATATGAGCGTATT
>NZ_JAWJBQ010000998.1:0-244 GCF_046535955.1 Pseudoalteromonas sp. SIMBA_162
CTGTAACTATACGAAAACTATATGACTAAGCACCTCTTAAATTTACTAAGAGGTGCTTTTAATGTGATGAAAAAATGGACAGGCATATTGGTGATCTATAGTAAGAGGTTTTTGCTGTATACTTGTATATTTGCTTTCGAAAATAAAACCCCCTTAATGTGAAATAGTTACGTCTACTTCACAAATAAGGGGGCAACTTAGAAAACTCTTGTTTAACAATAGTTTTCTAATAAGTTATTTTCAG
>NZ_JAWJBQ010000999.1:0-244 GCF_046535955.1 Pseudoalteromonas sp. SIMBA_162
TTTGCGTATAAGACGCACCCAACACCGAGTTCGGGCCTAAAATCCCACGCCACAGCGGAAACGCCAGGCTCAACTGAAACTTTACTTCATCCTTACGCGCATTTTCCGCCCAGTCGTAACTGGCAATCGCTTCTTTGTTCAGATCGCTGGTTTGGGTGTAGATGAGGTAGTTGGTGTCATAAGGATAGAGCGTGAACGGATTGTCATGCTCCTGCAGCATATTGGCGATAATACTGCCACGCAC
>NZ_JAWJBQ010001000.1:0-244 GCF_046535955.1 Pseudoalteromonas sp. SIMBA_162
TAACGGGGTCATTCACTTGATCAGTTGTTAAATATACGATATATTGGATATCGCCATTTGAAGTTAATATTCGTTGCCGCCTTTTCATTTCCACATACAATGTTCTGGCCCGTTCCGCATGTTGTTGTTTATCCTCTTGAAGAAATAATGCTCCAATACCTCGAAAAGGTGATTTGTTAAACTTAGCCTCTTTTAACAGTTGGTCATTCGTCATAATTTCAGAAATAGTTTTATCCAATTTCCC
>NZ_JAWJBQ010001001.1:0-244 GCF_046535955.1 Pseudoalteromonas sp. SIMBA_162
TGAACCAGCCGGAGTCCGACAATGCGGCACTCAGCATGGCGGCGCCGCCCTGGGTGACCGCCGTAGAGAAGGTACTGGCAGGGGCAGGCCGGTATTGGCCCGTCTGGTCACGGAAGTCATAGATGGCGACCGGAATACGTCCGGCGGGAGGCGGTAGACTGATCAGGTCCTGATAGGTGGCGGTTCTTGGCATCAAGGTGCTGGGCACCCCTTCAAGACCCTGGGTATTGGCGACCATCGGCGC
>NZ_JAWJBQ010001002.1:0-244 GCF_046535955.1 Pseudoalteromonas sp. SIMBA_162
TTACTACTGTATATCTGATCTAATTGAATCAAAGTTTAATCGCGATTACATGTCCTAATTTGTAAATCTACGTACATGCTACAAATCACTAACCAGCTGTCTTCGCTTTGCCACGGTTTTTGCGTTGCGGCGGTCAGTATATATTCAGAGCTGGGATACCCTACTTGGGCTAAACCTTCGCTTACGCCTTGAGCATACGTTTTTAACAGCTGTTTGTCGCGCTCTGGTAAGGTATTTAAAATAG
>NZ_JAWJBQ010001003.1:0-244 GCF_046535955.1 Pseudoalteromonas sp. SIMBA_162
CTTGACAATGACCCGCCCCCATTCGCGTGTAGTCTCGCCCGGCCACTTGTGCGTGGCGTCCAGGCCCATCTTCGACCCCAGCCCCGATACCGGCGACGCGAAGTCCAGGTAGTCGATCGGCGTGTTTTCGATCATCACCGTATCACGCTTGGGGTCCATGCGCGTGGTGATGGCCCAGATCACATCGTTCCAGTCACGGGCGTTGATATCGTCATCGGTGACAATAACGAACTTGGTGTACATG
>NZ_JAWJBQ010001004.1:0-244 GCF_046535955.1 Pseudoalteromonas sp. SIMBA_162
AGGCGCACGGCCGATGCCATGGGTGATATTGCCCAAGGCCGGGGTGATTTAACCCGCCGCCTCTCGGTGGGGAGCAACGATGAAGTGGGCAACCTAGCCGTGCAGTTCAACGCGTTCGTTGGCCGCATGCAGGATACCCTGCTCGATGTACGCCGCAGCACGGCAAGTGTTTATCACTCGGCGGGTGAAATCTCTCACAGCTCCGAAGAGCTGGCGACCCGCACCGAGCAGGCAGCCGCGAATT
>NZ_JAWJBQ010001005.1:0-243 GCF_046535955.1 Pseudoalteromonas sp. SIMBA_162
TAAGTAGCTCAGCTGGTTAGAGCACATCACTCATAATGATGGGGTCACAGGTTCAAATCCCGTCTTAGCCACCATTTCTTTTTAAGAATTGGCTCTGCAAGAGTTAAATTGCAACTCAATGAAGAGTTTAAAATAACTACCTTTCTTTGATTATTCAAAGTTAAAAATGCGGGAGTGGCGGAATTGGTAGACGCGCTGGATTTAGGTTCCAGTATCTTAGGATGTGAGAGTTCAAGTCTCTCC
>NZ_JAWJBQ010001006.1:0-243 GCF_046535955.1 Pseudoalteromonas sp. SIMBA_162
CGATGGCCCCGATCATCTGGTTCCAGTGATAGTCCTCACGCAGCTCGCGGATGGTGTCGATCAGCGCCAGCCCCACCGCGCCGCCCAGGTTGCGCATGACGTTGAACAGGCCACTGCCGTTGCCTATCTCGTGGGGCGCCAGACGCCCCATCGCCAGCCGAGAGGCCGACAGCAGCACCATGATCTGGCCCGCGCCGCGGATCACCTGCGGCCAGAAGAAGTCATCGAAGCCCGAGTCCGAGG
>NZ_JAWJBQ010001007.1:0-243 GCF_046535955.1 Pseudoalteromonas sp. SIMBA_162
GGCTGGAGTTCTAAGTTATGGCAAATAACGATCAAAAGCGCGACGAAGGCTACATCGAGAAGCTGGTTCAGGTTAACCGCGTTGCCAAGACCGTAAAAGGCGGCCGTATCTTCACCTTCACCGCGTTGACCGTGGTTGGTGATGGTAAAGGTCGTGTGGGCTTCGGCCGTGGCAAATCGCGCGAAGTACCTGCTGCGATTCAGAAAGCCATGGAAGCTGCTCGCCGCAACATGATCCAGGTAG
>NZ_JAWJBQ010001008.1:0-243 GCF_046535955.1 Pseudoalteromonas sp. SIMBA_162
TCTATCAATCGAATCCTGCTATTGAAAATACAAAGTATAATACGCTCTATAATATTGGGATTACTACTTCAAGTAACTACCTTTCTGGAGGTACTATCGAAATTAATGAAACTAAATTACGTCAAGCTTTAGAAGAAGATCCAGATGCGGTTACGAAATTAATTTCATTTTCAAATGGTAAAGAAAAAGATACACTGGTAATCGATGGCGTTACTAAAGAAGTAGATACTCGAGGGTTTGTAC
>NZ_JAWJBQ010001009.1:0-243 GCF_046535955.1 Pseudoalteromonas sp. SIMBA_162
GCGTCATCGTCACCGATGTCGTGCACGCTCTTGACGCCAGTACGGCGCAGGGTACGCGCGTCGTCCAGGGCCTGCAGCTGGGCACGGGCTTCGTCTTCAATGCGCTGGTCGAGGTCGGCCAGCTCGGCGGCGTAGGCCGGGTCGTTGGCCAGGCGGTCGGCGCGGTCTTCGAGGTAGCGCATCAGGTCGTGGCTGAGCTTGTCGGTACCCTGCTTGGAGATCGCCGAGATCACGTAGACCGGG
>NZ_JAWJBQ010001010.1:0-243 GCF_046535955.1 Pseudoalteromonas sp. SIMBA_162
GGCGTTGACACGAAAGCGCGAGACACCCGGCACCTCGAAGGAGAAATCGGTCTCGAGGAATTCCTCGAAGTCACGGCGCTGCTTGTCGTTCATGATCTCGTAGATCAGCGCGCGCACCTGCTTGTCATCCATTGACGGCACATTGATGCGCCGCACATCACCGTCGACACGAATCATCGGTGGCAAACCAGCGGACAGGTGAAGATCCGACGCGTTCTGTTTTGCCGAAAAAGCCAGCAGTTC
>NZ_JAWJBQ010001011.1:0-243 GCF_046535955.1 Pseudoalteromonas sp. SIMBA_162
CCAGGACAATGCCGATCAGCACGGCAATCAACAGCAACACACGATAGATGAGGCGCAAGATGTACTTCCTTGTCGAATTTCGTTTCCTTATGCCTGAGCTCATCTGACGCGGCAAGTAGCCATTACTTGAGCTATGGTTATTCGCGCCCGTTCAAGCGCCTCGGTAAGCGGCCTGGGCAGGGTGTACCCCAGAGCATGAAAACGCGTTTAAAGACGTGAACTTATCGGCCATTTACTACTCCT
>NZ_JAWJBQ010001012.1:0-243 GCF_046535955.1 Pseudoalteromonas sp. SIMBA_162
GGTCATGTCGATCTTGGCGTTGACCTGGATCTGGCTGATGCCCGGCAGGTCGTATTCCACCGGGTCCTCGACGGTGAGGATATTGCTGGTGCTGGCATCCAGCCGGGCCAGGGCCGCGTAGAGGCTGGTGGTCTTGCCGCTGCCGGTGGGCCCGGTGACCAGGACGATGCCGTGGGGCTGGCGGATCAGGGTATCCAGGCGCGCCAGCAGGTCCGGGTCCATGCCCAGGGTCTCCAGTTGCAG
>NZ_JAWJBQ010001013.1:0-243 GCF_046535955.1 Pseudoalteromonas sp. SIMBA_162
CTCCTCCTCGACCAGCCGATTGACCTCGTGGAAGGCCTCGTCCTGACTGCGCCCGACCCGGCGTACCTCGACACTGCCACCAGTGGCACCGCCCAGCTCACCCAGCGCCTCGATGGCACGCACCTTGTTGGCGGGCACCTGCTCGGAGAGACAGATGACCGCCCTGAGGCCACGGCGCATCGCGGCGTAGGCCAGCGCGCGACCATGATTGCCGGTGGAGGCGGTGGTCACGCCGCGCTGGAG
>NZ_JAWJBQ010001014.1:0-243 GCF_046535955.1 Pseudoalteromonas sp. SIMBA_162
GTATTCAAAGCCCGGTTGTTATGAATTCTAAAGCAACTGACTTAAATGCTGTTTTTGGCGGACTAAATGGTAAATCGCTCATAGCCGTTGACACTATTAAAATAACTCCTTACCAATCAGAATTTACTCAATGCGGTTCACTTATGCCTCCAAAACGGGAAATTGACCGTTTATACCCAATCCCACTGACACAGCGGTTCTCAAAACAGATCAGGAATGCCGTCACTCATGCTTCGTTTAAAT
>NZ_JAWJBQ010001015.1:0-243 GCF_046535955.1 Pseudoalteromonas sp. SIMBA_162
GCAGCCCTTCGTGTGTCTATATAACCCGCTCATCGGGAGCTTATCGCAGGATTACGTTCAGTCGTCGCTGTCACGCATCCAGCTGGCCTCCTTGAGCCATGGCCCCAGCTGGCGGAGCTGGAAGGCGCGATCGCGCGCCCACTCGTCACTGCCGACATGCGCCGTGCCGCCAGGCGCTTCTCCCAGCACGTCGTCCGGAAACTTCAGGCTGTCACGGCCCTTGATCTGCAGCGAGTAACACCG
>NZ_JAWJBQ010001016.1:0-243 GCF_046535955.1 Pseudoalteromonas sp. SIMBA_162
CGTTCGTCGCCGGCATCGCGAGGCAGATCCAGTTCGCCGATCCCGGGCGTCGCGATGCGACAGCCATTGCCCTCGCTTCGCAGCAGCTCTGCCGGCAGGAAGTTCATGGTCGGGGAGCCGATGAAGCCGGCCACGAAGCGGGTCGCCGGCGCCTGATAGAGCGTCTGGGGGCTGCCGACCTGCTCGATGCGCCCATCACGCAGTACCACGATCTTGTCGGCCAGCGTCATGGCTTCGACCTGG
>NZ_JAWJBQ010001017.1:0-243 GCF_046535955.1 Pseudoalteromonas sp. SIMBA_162
CGGGCTACCGACTGGCCATTCTTGATGCGGAATATAACGAGCTGCCGCCCGGTGAGCCTGGTGTTTTAGCGGTGGATATCAAGAATTCACCCGCCCACTTTTTCCAAGGCTATACCTGGCAGGAGAAAGACCCCTTCGTTAACGGTTACTACCTGACCGGCGATGTGGTGATTCGCAATGAAGATGGTTCGTTCCAGTTTGCAGGCCGCGACGATGACATCATCACTACTGCAGGTTATCGGG
>NZ_JAWJBQ010001018.1:0-243 GCF_046535955.1 Pseudoalteromonas sp. SIMBA_162
ATAGTTACTTATCTTTAAACTCTCATCAAACAAATAATATCATGAAACTATTAACGATTATTACGTCAATATTTGCTCCACTAACATTCATTGCAGGAATCTATGGGATGAATTTTGAAAATATACCTGAGCTAAAATGGAAATACGGCTATTTTTTATCCCTTACAGTAATGCTGATGATCGGTATTGCAATGCTACTCTATTTTAAACGGCGAGGCTGGTTTAAATAATTATTTTAGTTTT
>NZ_JAWJBQ010001019.1:0-243 GCF_046535955.1 Pseudoalteromonas sp. SIMBA_162
CTGCTTATCAAGCGCGTCGTGCGCGCGCGTCGCGCTATCGGCATCCACGCGGTCAGCCAAGACTTGTCCGAGTTGGCGCAGATGGCTTTCCGTGAGGCCGACATTCATGCTGATGCGCATGTGCGCTTGTAATTGCGGCTCCACCCCGGGCATGGCAGCCAACATTGCGACGGTCGCGATTTCGCGGCTCTGCCAATCGAGATTGTCGCGTTCGAAGATGTCGCCGAACAGGTGAGTCTTGAG
>NZ_JAWJBQ010001020.1:0-243 GCF_046535955.1 Pseudoalteromonas sp. SIMBA_162
CTTTCGTATTGAGAAACCATACGTTGGCGTGCTTTCAAGTTACCTTTAATCATATCTATTTGAGCTTGATCTGGTAATACGTCACAGCTGCTAGTCATTGCGATTAACACTTGCTCATGTACCGCATCAGCAGCAGGCTGAATATTAACGGTCATACGCTTACTTGGCTGAAGAAAACCTACCGCCATTTGTGCTTCGTCTGCAACAGGTTGCACGCCGTAAGGTAGGCGCACAGCAATACAT
>NZ_JAWJBQ010001021.1:0-243 GCF_046535955.1 Pseudoalteromonas sp. SIMBA_162
TCTTGCCCGCCTTTTCAGCTTTGTTTGATAGATCAGTCAGCACAAAGGAATATTCCCCACGCCATGTCCTGAACGCTTCTAACGCAGGTTGGAACGCTGCTGCAAGTCCTTTACCCCAAGGCATAAGGATGCTGTTATTGATGAATGATTTAACACCAAGGAATAAGTTGGCTAGGTTGTCCGACATTTTGATCATCATGTCGTTGTA
This sequence comes from Pseudoalteromonas sp. SIMBA_162, assembly GCF_046535955.1. Lineage (NCBI taxonomy): Bacteria > Pseudomonadati > Pseudomonadota > Gammaproteobacteria > Alteromonadales > Pseudoalteromonadaceae > Pseudoalteromonas > Pseudoalteromonas sp. SIMBA_162. Next base: position 209 of record NZ_JAWJBQ010001021.1, read on the forward strand.
TTTGCCAAATTCCTTCGTCACTTCCGGCCATGATT
>NZ_JAWJBQ010001022.1:0-243 GCF_046535955.1 Pseudoalteromonas sp. SIMBA_162
GCGCTCGCCGTCCGGCACCTGACGGTAGTAAAGGATGGCGTTGTCGACGTCGCCGCTGGACTCGGCGGCCAGCCCCAGCAGGGCGTAGGCGGCGTCCGGCACCGGGTCTTCGTCGAGCAGCGGCAGCAGCAGGCGATGGGCGTCCTCGGGGGAATCGGCATCAAGATAGAGGCTGGCCAGCGCCAGGCGCAGACGTGGCGCGTTGGGATGGCGGGTGATGAGGCTGTCGATGCGCTCGCGTGC
>NZ_JAWJBQ010001023.1:0-243 GCF_046535955.1 Pseudoalteromonas sp. SIMBA_162
CCTGGCATCCCCCTAGGGAACTTGCGGACATGCCTTCACGCACACACCAGGACGGATTACCCCGCCGGCGGGCAGCGCCGGCCCGCGGCAATCACCCGCACTGGCGCTGGCGCCAGCAGTCGTAGCGCCACTTCCAGGGCTGCATCGGCTCCTTGCCGGCCCACAGGCCGCGGCCGGCGGCCTTGGCCTGGCGCTGCAGGTCGGGCATGGCCTTGTCGTTCAGGTACTCGCCCTGGCGCGCGG
>NZ_JAWJBQ010001024.1:0-243 GCF_046535955.1 Pseudoalteromonas sp. SIMBA_162
TAATTTACGACCAACTTAGAGCTCTTAAATTAACAAAGCGCTATAAAAAACATTATATTGAATAGGCTGAAACTTAGTTGATTAGAAGTAGTCCCCATAGCCGCCGTTGTAGTCTCTATTGATTAGGTTTCTTAATTGTTAAAAATACGCTAAAGTTTCATTAGCATATTTATATGATAAAAAAATTAAAGGAGAGCAGGATGCGGCTTAAAGGTTATCTAAAAAAGCTTCTATGCTTTGGGG
>NZ_JAWJBQ010001025.1:0-243 GCF_046535955.1 Pseudoalteromonas sp. SIMBA_162
TGGAAGCGGCTAACGCCTTGTTCAAAAAGATTGAAGAGCCAAGCAATAGCCGGTTTTTAATATTACACACAAGCAAACCTGCGCAATCGCCAGCAACTATTTTAAGCCGATGCGCTACAACCGACTTAAAAGTAACAAGTACACAACTAGCGCAGCAATGGCTGGAGTCGTTACAAAGACAAAATTACCCTTGGCGACCGCTTTTTTATAGCCAGCCATTACAAGTAAAGCAGTGGCAAGAGC
>NZ_JAWJBQ010001026.1:0-243 GCF_046535955.1 Pseudoalteromonas sp. SIMBA_162
GGAAGTATACCCAGATGGTATGTTCTTTATGCCTTATGTTGAGTTAGAGTAGAGTGCCTGAAAACTATTAAACTTTTATCTATTTGGATTACTAGTGTTTATAAACCCCTACCTAAAAACTTTAAATAAATGAAACACTAGTAATTTTATTTTTTCAATTACTTTAATCGATACAATTTAGATGGGAAGATGCTATGAAAATCACTAAAATAATTGAGCGAATATTAGCAACAATTCCAATTA
>NZ_JAWJBQ010001027.1:0-243 GCF_046535955.1 Pseudoalteromonas sp. SIMBA_162
GCTGACGTGGTCAGCGTCAGTCACGGTGCCTGGCAGGGCGAGCTCAGCCGGGCGGTCTTCGATGCCATGATCGAGCCGCTGATCGCCCGCAGCCTCAAGGCCTGCCGCCGCGCCGTGCGCGACAGCGGTGTCGAGCTTGAGGAGGGAGGTGCGGTGGTCATGGTCGGTGGTTCGACCCGCGTACCGCGTGTGCGTGAGGCTGTCGGTACACTGTTTGGCCGCACGCCGCTGACTTCGATCGAC
>NZ_JAWJBQ010001028.1:0-243 GCF_046535955.1 Pseudoalteromonas sp. SIMBA_162
CTGGCCGCGGCCCCGCGCTGACGCGCTCCGGGTTCCTTGCCCGGCGGGATCCCGCGCCTGCGCGCCGGGCCCGCCGCGCTTGCCTTTACATCCCGTTTCAGCAAGGATGGGCGTGCGTCCGTATCGTGGACGCACCGAAACACAGGAGCTCGCCATGATGAAAACCACCTTGACCTGCACCCTGACAGTCGCCCTGCTTGCCGGCCGCGCCCCTTCCCGCCACACGGCCGCCGTGCCCGTGGA
>NZ_JAWJBQ010001029.1:0-243 GCF_046535955.1 Pseudoalteromonas sp. SIMBA_162
GATCTCCTGCTTCCACGAGGTGCGGGTCGTGCGGTCCTGCGTGACGTGGAACACGCTCGCGCCCGGCTGCTCGTCGGCGCGATCGGCGAACTTCTCGGCGAGCGCCTCGTAGCCGAGCTGCACCAGGTAGTGCCGCGCCTCGCGCAGCGGCTGGTCGAGCCGGTCGCGCACGAACTCCCAGCGCGCACGCACGCGCTTCAGCAGCTCCAGCGCCTGCCGCACGCGGTCTTCCAGCAGTTCGGC
>NZ_JAWJBQ010001030.1:0-243 GCF_046535955.1 Pseudoalteromonas sp. SIMBA_162
GTCATCCCGGGTGTGCCATTCTCCTGTGCAACCTGCTTCTGCAGCCCAGGCTGGCTAGCCCAGCTCATAACATTCGTTGCCGGAGCACTGCCATGTCCACGCACATACCGTCCACTCAGAGACTGTCCAAGCAGAGACTGTCCTCGCAGGTACTGTCCACACAGAGACTGCCCGCGCTGCCTCGACTGCTCTCGCATCACAGGCTGACGCCGGGCCTGATGAGCCTCTTGTTGCTGGTCCTGC
>NZ_JAWJBQ010001031.1:0-243 GCF_046535955.1 Pseudoalteromonas sp. SIMBA_162
TCGACCCGAAAAAGGTCAAGATCGAGCCAGTCGAGCACCACTTGGCCCACGCCTCCAGTGCCTACCACTGCTCGGGCTTCAAGGAAAAAACCGCGATCCTCGGCATTGACGGTAAAGGCGAATACGCCACCACCTTCTTTGGCTACGGCGAAAACGGCAAGATCCACAAGATCAAGGAATTCTTCGACCCGGACTCCCTGGGCGGCTTGTATGGCGCAATCACCGAGTTCCTCGGCTTCGAGA
>NZ_JAWJBQ010001032.1:0-243 GCF_046535955.1 Pseudoalteromonas sp. SIMBA_162
GCCTTCTGCTTCGAAGGCCACGCCCTTGGGCAGCGCCTTGACGCCGACCGCGGCACGCGCCGGGAAGGGCGCGGTGAAGAACTCTTCCATCACCGCGTTGACGCGCGCGAAGTCGGCCAGATCGGGCAGGTGGAGGTTGAGCTTGACGATGTCGCCCAGGCTGACGGCGGCTTCTTCGCACACAGCATTCAGGTTGGTGAAGACCTGACGCGCCTGCGCCTCGATACCACCTTCGACGACTTC
>NZ_JAWJBQ010001033.1:0-242 GCF_046535955.1 Pseudoalteromonas sp. SIMBA_162
ATTTTGCTTCGGTAGTGAAAAACTATCCGAAGTCACCAAAGGCTGCTGATGCGATGTTTAAAGTCGGCGTCATCATGCAGGACAAAGGTGACACCGCAAAAGCGAAAGCCGTATACCAGCAGGTTATCAGTAAATACCCTGGTACTGATGGCGCTAAACAGGCACAAAAACGTCTGAACGCGATGTAATGCATAACACACGACCAGAAGTCGCATTATTTCTGGTCGTGTCGTGCGAATCAT
>NZ_JAWJBQ010001034.1:0-242 GCF_046535955.1 Pseudoalteromonas sp. SIMBA_162
CTGCCAGCCGTGAACGAGGCTGAGCCAACCTGATGCCGGCGGCTTAAGTCAGGCATTTGCCCGGCAGTATTGGTAGCATGTGCGCCATTGATTACCGGACAAGGGAAGATGGCACGATGATGATGGTATTGCAGATTCTGGGCGGCTTCGTGCTGACAGCAGGGGTACTGCTGGCGGCAGTGCCGGAGCTGGTCAACCGCTTCAAGGGGCCGAACGATACCCCGCAGACCGTGCCGAAGGAG
>NZ_JAWJBQ010001035.1:0-242 GCF_046535955.1 Pseudoalteromonas sp. SIMBA_162
GGGCACGAATGACACCTGCGGCGTTGGGGCCTTGCAGCGAATAGTAGATGGTCTGCGAAGCGCGGCGCGTCCGCACCATGCCTTCACGACGCAGAATCGCCAGATGCTGCGACAGCGCGGATTGCGACAGTTCCAGGCGCGAGTTGAGCTCGCTCACCGACATTTCGCTGTCGCTGAGCAGGCACAGGATGCGCAGGCGGTTCTCGTTGCCCATCGCCTTGAGCAGGGCAGTGGCTTCTTCG
>NZ_JAWJBQ010001036.1:0-242 GCF_046535955.1 Pseudoalteromonas sp. SIMBA_162
CCCTACCTCAGCGAGATCGTGATCGGGCTGGACCGCGCCGACCGTGACCAGTTCGAGCATGCCAAGGAGTTCTTCTCACATCTGCCGCAGCATCACCGCATCCTGTGGAACGACGGCCCGCGCCTGCGGGCGCTGGATGAGGAGCTGACCGAGCATGGCCTGGCGCCGATGGAGGCCGGCAAGGGGCGCAATGTCTGGTACTGCTCAGGCTACGTGCAGGCCTCGGGCATCGCCGAGGCGGT
>NZ_JAWJBQ010001037.1:0-242 GCF_046535955.1 Pseudoalteromonas sp. SIMBA_162
CTTCGCCAAGCTGGATTTCTCCGGCCTGCGGCTGACGCTGGGCGGGGGCATGGCGGTGCAGCAGGCGGTGGCCGAGCGCTGGCTCAAGGTCACCGGGAGGCCGCTGGTCGAAGGCTATGGCCTGTCCGAAACCTCGCCGGTGGCCACGGTCAATCCGACCGATACCGATGCGTATTCGGGCTCGATCGGGCTGCCGCTGCCCTCCACCGACGTCGCCATCCTGGATGACGAGGGCCACGAGG
>NZ_JAWJBQ010001038.1:0-242 GCF_046535955.1 Pseudoalteromonas sp. SIMBA_162
CTTCGTCACGGTTCAGCGCCAGCCATTGCAAGCCGATGATAGTCGCCGCGTTGCAGATGCGCCCGTCGCGCACCGCCTGCAGGGCATCCTCGAACGACCACACGCGCACGCGGATGTCTTCGCCCTCTTCTTCCAGGCCATGCAGCCCGCCCGCGCCCTTGCTGCTGCAACGACCAAGGAACAGGTGAACGTACTCGTCACTGCCGCCCGGCGACGGGAAGTAGCGGGTCATCGGCCACAGG
>NZ_JAWJBQ010001039.1:0-242 GCF_046535955.1 Pseudoalteromonas sp. SIMBA_162
TCATCAATCGCATCGGGCCGCGTCCGACGCTGATTGAATGGGACACCCAGGTGCCGGCGCTGGAGGTCTTGCTGGGGCAGACCACGCGCGCTCAGGCGTTGCTGCACAGCACACGGGCGCAGCAGCTGACGCGCTCCGGCATGGAGGGCGGCCAATGACCTCTCTCGAGCGGCATGCCAGCGCTGAGCGCCAGCCCGATTGGCAGCGCGCCTTCATCGAGGCACTTACCCAGCCTGATGCCG
>NZ_JAWJBQ010001040.1:0-242 GCF_046535955.1 Pseudoalteromonas sp. SIMBA_162
GCTCAGCGCCTCTCTCATTCAGGCCCTCGCTCAGCGCTCCTCACCAAGGGCCTCGCTCATGCAGCATTTCACTGCCAGCGTTCGACGAAGTCGGCACTGTTGCGGTTCGGCAATGGCTTGAGGCGCCCTCCCGGAGTGCCGAGGTAGAGGAAGCCGACCAGCTCATCCTGCTCGCCCATGCCCAGCCCTGCGTGCACGATAGGGTCAAAGGCGTAGCCACCGGTGCGCCACATACCACCGAG
>NZ_JAWJBQ010001041.1:0-242 GCF_046535955.1 Pseudoalteromonas sp. SIMBA_162
GCTTGGCGGTGAAGGACACCGGGATCACCGTCAGCAGCGGGAACAGCATGAAGGCCATGGCGACCACGGCGATCAAGCGGGTACTCAGGGCAGTGCGATGTGTATTCATAGTGATCTCAACCCACCAGTCGATTGACACGGGTGATGCGCATCAGCAGCCAGATCAGCGCGCTGACCAGGGTCAGCAGCACCAGGCTCAGGGCCGCGCCCAGGCCCCAGTTGCTGGTCTGGAACATCTGCAG
>NZ_JAWJBQ010001042.1:0-242 GCF_046535955.1 Pseudoalteromonas sp. SIMBA_162
AAATTACTTTTCCCACATTCCGTGGCTTGCATCAACGTCTATGTCAGTTCCATTTTTATGTTTCAGTCATATTTCTGCCGCAGGGATTGCTACGCCTTCATTGATCCACTTTGTATGCGCCTCAATTACCATGTCTCTCATAGGGGCTGGTACTATTAGTTCTAGCTTCTTTCCAAGTGCTTCCTCTTGTTTATAGCCATAAAGGAGTTCCCTTCCTTTGTTCCAATACACAACTCGTCTTT
>NZ_JAWJBQ010001043.1:0-242 GCF_046535955.1 Pseudoalteromonas sp. SIMBA_162
GTCTTGGCGTTGTCGGCAATGCGAATGGCCTTGTCCAGGTCCGCCGCGACATCGATATACACGTGGCAGACGCCGTCCAGGTGCTTGATCACCGGCACCTTGGCGTCACGGCTGACCCGCTCGATCAGGCTCTTGCCGCCACGGGGCACGATCACATCGACGAACTCGGGCATGGTGATCAGCGCTCCAACCGCAGCGCGGTCGGTGGTTTCCACTACCTGCACCACGTGAGGCGGCAGGTC
>NZ_JAWJBQ010001044.1:0-242 GCF_046535955.1 Pseudoalteromonas sp. SIMBA_162
TGGATTGAGCTTGACATGCACGGCAAGCGCCCGAAGGCAGTCAATATCCGCTCGGCGCCGTACCCGGCATTCCCCACCGACATGCAGGCCCAGTTCGTGGCGATGAATGCGGTCGCGGAAGGCACCAGCACCGTGATCGAGACCATCTTCGAGAACCGCTTCATGCACGTGCAGGAGCTCAACCGCATGGGCGCCCACATCGCGCTCGAGGGCAACACCGCAGTCGTGACCGGCACCGAGCG
>NZ_JAWJBQ010001045.1:0-242 GCF_046535955.1 Pseudoalteromonas sp. SIMBA_162
GCCGAAGTCGGCCCGCTGTGGGACCAGCCCCCCGGTTGCGTAATCATCGCCAACCACCAATCCAACTACGACCTGTTCGTGGTGGGCCAGGCGGTGCCACGACGCACCGTGGCCATCGGCAAGAAGAGCTTGGGCTGGGTGCCGCTGTTCGGCCAGCTGTTCTGGCTGGGCGGCAACGTGCTGATCGACCGCAAGAACAGCTACCAGGCCCGCAAGGCGCTGCAGGAAACCACCCGCGTGCT
>NZ_JAWJBQ010001046.1:0-242 GCF_046535955.1 Pseudoalteromonas sp. SIMBA_162
GCTCGTAGCGCACCAGGTCCTGGATGTTGTTGACGTTCTGCCGGTCCAGCTGCTCTCGGGTCTGCACACTGACGGTGCTTGGCACCAGGCTGACGTCCTGAGCACTCCGGGTTGCGCTGACGGTCACCTGCTGCAGGGCGATTACGTTGCCGCCAGCCTGGCGCTCAAGCACCACGTTGCCGTTGCTGATCTTGCGAAAACTCAGCCCGGTACCGTGCAGCAGGCGCTTGAGGGCGGCATCT
>NZ_JAWJBQ010001047.1:0-242 GCF_046535955.1 Pseudoalteromonas sp. SIMBA_162
ACGGGGGCGAGAATCTTTAAAGTTAACATCAGTAACAACTAAACCAAGATTGTATGGTTCCATTACCTTGTTAAGCTCATGCCCTGTGTTTTGACGCACTTCTTCACAGCCGTTCGTTAAAACTTGGTCCATTTTTGCATGACCCACAACATAACTCAATGCAATGTCTAGAGCTTCTTCTAAACTGCTATCAGCATTCGTTAAGCTAAAATTGTAAAGGTATGGATCAATAACACGGTATT
>NZ_JAWJBQ010001048.1:0-242 GCF_046535955.1 Pseudoalteromonas sp. SIMBA_162
GCTGGGCGATCGCGGCCGTTACCTGGCCACGTACAGCCAATCCATCAATTCATCGAAATGCGAGACGATGCGCTGCGGCGCACAGGCCTCAAGACGCGGCACACTGTGTACGCCGTAGTCGACACCGACACTGTGCATGCCCAGGGCACGCGCCATTTCCAGATCATATTCGGTATCGCCGACCATCAGCGCCTCATGCGCCTCAACGTTCAGCTCGGCCAGCAACTCCTCGAGCATGCGAG
>NZ_JAWJBQ010001049.1:0-242 GCF_046535955.1 Pseudoalteromonas sp. SIMBA_162
GGTGATCTTTTTTACCTTCACCCTCGTTACCCACCTGATTGCCGCACCGTTTTACGGCTTTTTAGCCGCAAAAGTTGAGCGCCAGGCCACCGGCCGTGAGCCGCTGGATGATCGCGGGCTGGCTAAAACGGCCGTCGATGCGCTGGGGCGCGAGCTGGTCAAGCTCGGCTACATTCTACCGCGCATGGTGGCGCTGTTTATTATCAGCTGGATTCCAGGCCTCAACCTGCTGGCCCCCCTGT
>NZ_JAWJBQ010001050.1:0-242 GCF_046535955.1 Pseudoalteromonas sp. SIMBA_162
TGCAGCGCTTCGGCCGCGGGCAACTGGTGGAACTGGCGGTGCCGGGCTGGCCGCGCCAGATCCGGGTGGACGCGGTGTGGTCGACCCGCCGCCCGCTGGGACCGGCCGGCGCCTGGCTGCTGCAGAGCCTGACGCGGGCCTAATGTCGGCAAGCGTGGACGCCCTGGCGCACGACGCGCCTAGCGCGCGGTGTGCGGCAGGCGCGAAATGCGCACGCCGTTGGCGGCCAGCCAGTCGCCCAG
>NZ_JAWJBQ010001051.1:0-242 GCF_046535955.1 Pseudoalteromonas sp. SIMBA_162
GGTTGCCGACGAGGTCGGGGTGCGGGCGGTAGCCGGTATCGAGCACGGCCGTGACGACCGTCGGTGAACCCTTGGTGCGCGTCCACGCGGGCGGCGTGTTGATGCCGACGCTCGCATCGGACAGATACCACTGCTGGCTGTATGAGGGGTCGCTCGGCGTGTCGCGGATTCGCATCGGGTGATCCGGTTCCGCGTAGTCGACGTCGCCGTCGGCCGCGAATGCCTGCGCGAGCGCCGCCGCG
>NZ_JAWJBQ010001052.1:0-242 GCF_046535955.1 Pseudoalteromonas sp. SIMBA_162
GGTGAGGGTAAATGTCGTGGCAGCGGCATTCTCCATGAGATAGCGCTGCTGCTTGGTGCCGGGAATCGGTACGATGTCAGTTCCTTTCGATAGCAGCCAAGCCAGCGATAATTGCGCGGCAGTACAACCCTTTTGATTTGCCATATCGGCAATCACCTCGGCCATCCGGCGGTTGGTTGCCATTGCCTCATCGGAGAAGCGGGGTAGGCCTGAACGGAAATCACCTTCACCGAAGGCATCAT
>NZ_JAWJBQ010001053.1:0-242 GCF_046535955.1 Pseudoalteromonas sp. SIMBA_162
GGACTCGGCCTGGCTGGCAGCGTCTTTCACTCCCGGTGGCAAGGCAGACGTCGCCTGACTGCGAGCAGGGCTACGCGCTTGGTTGCGTTCTGGACTGCGCGATTGGCTGCGAGCAGGGCTGCGCGTTTGGCTAGATGACCGCGCGGCCTGCGGTGGCGGGTTCAGCGAAATGCCTAGATGACGGCTGAGCAGGTTGGCCAGCAGGCCCTCGTCGATGGGCTTGATCAGGTAATCATCCATGC
>NZ_JAWJBQ010001054.1:0-242 GCF_046535955.1 Pseudoalteromonas sp. SIMBA_162
GGGGCTGGTCAGTCATTTCGCGGACCGCGTACTGGTGCTGCGCAATGGCCGCACCGAGCATCTGGGAGATGTCGCAAGCCTCGCCACAGGGGACCTGCCGCCATATGTGCAAACCCTGATGGAGGCCAAGCTGGTCGCGGCATGACCCGGCTTTCTGTCCCACCTGCCTGTCCCGGCTGCCTCTCCCTGCTGCCGATCTCCGCTGCTGATTACCTTCATGCAACGAAAAAAAGCCCACCAAT
>NZ_JAWJBQ010001055.1:0-242 GCF_046535955.1 Pseudoalteromonas sp. SIMBA_162
CGAGCTGGTGCTTCATGAAACTGAGGTCGTGGACGGTGATGAGCCTCTCAGAGATGACGAGGTAGAGATCCCGTATTTCCGCGAGGTAGAGATGGCGGCAGGCGATGGTCGCACTCAAGTCATCGAGAACCACGGCGCTTACATGCGCTTCAGCCTGCCGCGCTTGATGAAGGCCGGAGTAGATCCATCGCTTGCTGCATGCGCCACCGTTTCTGGCGACTCGATGGAGCCGGTGATCGTGG
>NZ_JAWJBQ010001056.1:0-242 GCF_046535955.1 Pseudoalteromonas sp. SIMBA_162
TCCCAGCCTCTGGGAAGCGCCCAGGACACGCTCAATGTTACCGTAACGGAGTTTAACGGTCGCTATGATGGCAAGGTCATTGTCAGTGGTGAGTGGCTGTTGAACCACCAGGGACAACTGATCAAACGTCCGTTCCGTCTGGAAGGAGTGCAAACTCAGGATGGTTACGATGAGATGGTTAAAGTGCTAGCCGGTGTCTGGAGTCAGGAAGCCGCTTCTATTGCACAAGAGATAAAGCGTCT
>NZ_JAWJBQ010001057.1:0-242 GCF_046535955.1 Pseudoalteromonas sp. SIMBA_162
TCCTTGACCACGGAAGCCGGCCGCTCCACGACCTCACCCGCCGCGATCTGGTTGGCGAGGCGCGGATTGAGGATACGGATCCGTCGCTCGCCAGGGCGAGCGGGCTGCATGTCGGTCAGCTCGTCAGACATCGATAGACTCCTGGATACACGAGCGAAAAATGCCGCTTCTCTGAAAACGATACTGGCCGCCGACCCAGCCACGGCAAGCAACGCATGCCGGAACTGCATCAGCGGACAGTG
>NZ_JAWJBQ010001058.1:0-242 GCF_046535955.1 Pseudoalteromonas sp. SIMBA_162
CGGCAAGGCCGATGGCGGCGATCAAGGGCTTCTTCATGTCAGGCTCCAGGCAAGGGCAGCGGTCAGGGACGGTAGTCAGGGACAGTGGTCAGGGGCGGTCGTCAGGTACGGTCATCAGTGACAGCAAGCAGGTTCCGCAAAACCGGGTCAGGCCGACAGGCAGGCCGTTGGTTGGCTCGTGGCGCAGCCCGCCGGGACGGTCGAACTGCGTCAACGCTGTCGTCTTGAGGCGTCATCTTTGG
>NZ_JAWJBQ010001059.1:0-242 GCF_046535955.1 Pseudoalteromonas sp. SIMBA_162
CAGCAAAGGGCAGATAGATATTACATGCAGTATGTCCAGCCCAGCTATCACACTCACTATAGCCATCGTGCTGATCAAAGAGCGTCCGTGCACTCGAGAGTCCAAGCCCTGAGCCACCTTCTTTGTTGGTGATCAGAGGGTAGAACAAGGTTTTACTTATGCTGTTATCTATTCCTGGTCCGTGAGCAGATATTTAGGTCAACAAGACTGTTTTAGTTGCCTTGCCTGTACGACGGGGTTGA
>NZ_JAWJBQ010001060.1:0-242 GCF_046535955.1 Pseudoalteromonas sp. SIMBA_162
AGAAATCAACATTCATCAACGAATGTTCATTTCTAAGTTCTGATCAAGTAAAGCGAGTGGTGGAGCCAAGCGGGATCGAACCGCTGACCTCCTTCGTGCAAGGCAGGCGCTCTCCCAGCTGAGCTATGGCCCCGCATATTGGTAGGTCTGGGCAGATTTGAACTGCAGAAGAGCCGTCCTCACCACTCTTCATCCAGAGGCGTGGGGTGCTCATCATTCCAACCAAAATTGGTAGGTCTGGG
>NZ_JAWJBQ010001061.1:0-242 GCF_046535955.1 Pseudoalteromonas sp. SIMBA_162
AAAGTGTGGTCAAGCAGTTGCGAGCTCCAAATGATGTGCAAGCCGCGTGACAGGCACAGTTTGATGAACAACAACGTGAGGAAGAGTGGGCTTATCAAACTGAAACCGCATTACAGGATTTTTTACTTAGCGCAGATTTAGCATCGATACCTGATATTGGCAGCGCAGGATGTAAGACATCGGTTTGTAAATTTGAACTTGCAGCGCCAACGGATAACGATTCATTCAATCATACCCAATGG
>NZ_JAWJBQ010001062.1:0-242 GCF_046535955.1 Pseudoalteromonas sp. SIMBA_162
CTGCACGGCATTGCGAATCATCGCGAGACCGAGGGCTCTCGCGACCCAGCCTCTTCGGGGTGCCTCGCAAAGCACGCCATTTCCCGTTGAATCACCGCATCGTGGGCACTCTGCCGTCGCACACGCTGCGCCGCGGCGGGACTCATGTTTGCAAACAGTCGCGGGTCCCGAATGATCGCCAGCAGTCCGTCGGCAAGTTCGTGCGCGTCCTCTGCCGGCGCGAGCACACCGCACGTTGCGTC
>NZ_JAWJBQ010001063.1:0-242 GCF_046535955.1 Pseudoalteromonas sp. SIMBA_162
CGCAGGCTGTCGGGCAGGCGGAAGTGCGGTTCGAGATAGCGCTGGTTCACCGAACGCAGCTCCAGCGTCAGGGTGCCGTAGTCGGCTTCATGGGTTTGGCGGCTGAAGGCGGTCATGCTGTGGACCATGACGTGCTCCTTGTCGGTTGGCTGCCAGAAGAGAGGCGGTGCATGAGCGACCGCGCTGATAGCCTGAAGTGTACGCGTGCCGCTCTTGAGCGCCCAGTGATCAGGAGCCGGTCT
>NZ_JAWJBQ010001064.1:0-242 GCF_046535955.1 Pseudoalteromonas sp. SIMBA_162
ACGCCCATTGAGATTTACAAATATGAGTTCCGCCGACGTACTGCCTGAACCTAAGCTGCTGCAACTGTTCGACCTGCTTTATCACTGCCGCAGCGTCACCCGCGCCGCAGAACAGTTAGGCCAGAGCCAGCCAACCGTCAGCATCTGGCTAGCCCGCCTGCGTCAGCAACTGAACGACCCGTTATTCGTACGCACCCCAGGTGGTATGGCCCCAACTCCGCGCGCCGACCAGTTGATCGGGC
>NZ_JAWJBQ010001065.1:0-241 GCF_046535955.1 Pseudoalteromonas sp. SIMBA_162
CTTTTGAAAACTCTGTACAAATAACAATGTTATTCATACGAATTTTATTATCAGCTTTTCCAAATTTTTAAAGAGCAAGAGATACGAAAACCTCTCAAAATTAAACACACTCTATTCTCAGGCGATTTAGCTGCCCGATAAAGAATATTTATTTTTAAGAAGTAAAAGTGGTGGAGCTAAGCAGGATCGAACTGCTGACCTCCTGCGTGCAAGGCAGGCGCTCTCCCAGCTGAGCTATAGC
>NZ_JAWJBQ010001066.1:0-241 GCF_046535955.1 Pseudoalteromonas sp. SIMBA_162
CTTTCACATTGAATTCATTCTTTTTAATTCTATTAAACTGCCTGTTCCGATATCAAGGATTCTTCCTTTTCCATCCTACTCTACTTTACTCACTATTAAATCATGAAATTTCAATTGATAGTTACCACCAAATGCTGCAAATTGATAGATAGAATACGAAAGTATAAAAGTAATATACAGAAATGATACTGCCAGAATACCTGATAGTAATCGAACATAGCTATGTATAGGCAAGTCGGTT
>NZ_JAWJBQ010001067.1:0-241 GCF_046535955.1 Pseudoalteromonas sp. SIMBA_162
GTTCGTAATCCTGGGCAGGCGAAGGAAAGCCGCTAAAGCCTGCTCGGCCCGTTAGCGGAGGAAACGGCAGCGGTTGGGAGGTTAACGGAAAGGCTGTCGCAACCGGGGGAGTGGCAAAAGGGGCGGGTTGAGACGGCATTATCGGTGTCCTCATGAATAAATAGTGTGTTTATATACAGTATATTTAAACAGTATTTATTCATGAGGCAAAAATTGCAAGTGCCTTCCTAAGAAGGCTAAG
>NZ_JAWJBQ010001068.1:0-241 GCF_046535955.1 Pseudoalteromonas sp. SIMBA_162
GGGCGGCATGTTGGTGCATTCGAGCACGATGTCGGTCAGGTCCGGGGCGCGCCGCGCCAGCCGTTCGGCCGCCTCGACCACGTCGCGTTCGACCCGCGCCAGATCCATGTCCGGCGCGTTTTCCAGGATGCGCGCCTGCATCTCGCAACCGGGCGCCAGGCCTTCGACCACGGCGTTGGCGGGCACGCCGGCCGCATCCAGCAAGGCGCGATCGAGCGAGGCCGCATCGAAGGTGACGATG
>NZ_JAWJBQ010001069.1:0-241 GCF_046535955.1 Pseudoalteromonas sp. SIMBA_162
GTTCTTGCCGCTTGTAATACAGCAGAGGAACCAAAAGCAGAGCCTACAAAGGATTCGGTTACAGCAGATAGTGATATAAACAACAATGTTGACGAAACAGAACCACCAATAACAAATGAACAAGAAGAAGACTCTCAAGCAACAAGCGAACAAGAAGAAGATTCTCAAGCAACAAGCGAACAAGAATCTCAGATTTTATACACATCAAATAATGAAGAACATAAAGAAGCAACTACTTCTG
>NZ_JAWJBQ010001070.1:0-241 GCF_046535955.1 Pseudoalteromonas sp. SIMBA_162
CCTGTTCCTGGACGGCGAGGGTGCCCTGATGCACCCGATGTATGAACTGCTGTTCAACAACCTGACTCGCCTGAGCGTCAGCTTCGATGAAGGCGGGCAGCGCCGCGAAGTCTCGCTGCCGCCGGACTCGCTCAAGCCGGTCGGGTTCGCGCCCGAGGAGGGGTTGATCGACTACCCCGAGCGCTCCTTCCTCGGCTATCGCCTGCTGCACGAGTACTTCACCTTCCCCGACAAGTTCATG
>NZ_JAWJBQ010001071.1:0-241 GCF_046535955.1 Pseudoalteromonas sp. SIMBA_162
TTTGCCGTAGGTGACCACCTGGAGCTGATGACCCCGCGTGGCAATTACCACTTCGACCTGCACCGCCTGTGCAACCGCCAGCAGCAGGCCATCGACGTGGCACCAGGCGACGGCCATGTGGTGTACCTGCCCATTCCGGAGCAGGTCGCACTTGACTACGCCCTGCTGATGCGCGACCTGCGCGCCGACGAGGTGGCAAGCTGACAATGCTGTAATGTGCGCCTCAGCTGCCTGACAGGCG
>NZ_JAWJBQ010001072.1:0-241 GCF_046535955.1 Pseudoalteromonas sp. SIMBA_162
CTTGCGCGTCGTCGCGGGCTTCGTAGCGCTGGAGCCTGCCGCGCTGGAACCCGAAGCCGTGGAAGAAGTGCTGCTGCTCGAGGTGCCGGATGCAGACGGCTTGCTGTCAGAGGCTGACGTGCTCGCAGTCGTCTTGCTTGCAGTCGTCTTGCTTGCAGTCGTCTTGGCCGCCGTTGTCTTGTTGGCGGTGGTCGTCTTGCTGGCAGCCGTCTTGCGTGGCGTGGAGGTCTTTCTCGCCGTG
>NZ_JAWJBQ010001073.1:0-241 GCF_046535955.1 Pseudoalteromonas sp. SIMBA_162
CGGCAATGCGCAGCAGATCGCTGGGAGCGTTGTGCAGCTGCTCCAGCCAGTGGCTCATGCGCTGGGCATACACCAGCTCTTGGGGCTGAGAGGTGCCATCCGCAAGGTCGGCATGCTGCGGGTCCTGGGCATGCAGTTCATCGATATCGGCAAGAGTGTTTTCTAAGGCGGAAGGCATAATGGCTCGCTTGATAAAGTCAGGATGATAAATGAAGGATAAGAGCATCCTAGCAGCTTGCCG
>NZ_JAWJBQ010001074.1:0-241 GCF_046535955.1 Pseudoalteromonas sp. SIMBA_162
CATGTGCTGGGCGGTCTTCTCGGTCAAGAAGCGCATCAGCTTGAGCGCATTCTCTTCGTGCGGCGCGTACTTGGTCATCGCCATGCCGGAGATGTTCATGTGCGTACCGACACCGTTCTGGTCCGGGAACTCGATGCGTGCCTTCTCGGCCCACGGACGCTGCTCGTCGTTGTCGAGCATCTTGCCGTAGTAGTAGCTGTTGCCGATGGCCACGTCACAGACGTTGTCACGAATCGCCTTG
>NZ_JAWJBQ010001075.1:0-241 GCF_046535955.1 Pseudoalteromonas sp. SIMBA_162
GACTATTATTTTAATATCACATATTCGTTATACGAGAAAACGACCTGATTTACATAAAAAATCATCGTTTAAAGCTCCATTAACCCCTTTTATTAACTATATGGTGTTGCTTTTATTTTTAGCGATTTTAGTAATTATGTTTATTTCTGAAGAAACCCGTTCTGCTTTATTACTAACACCCATTTGGTTTATCTTGTTGTTGTTTAGCTATGGGATGAGAAAAAGCGCTAAGTGATCTTAG
>NZ_JAWJBQ010001076.1:0-241 GCF_046535955.1 Pseudoalteromonas sp. SIMBA_162
ATCGCGGTGGCGCTGGTGTCGTTCGCCGATACCAGTGTGCTGTCACGTTCCTATGCCGCACGCCTGAAAATGCCGGTCAACCCGAACCAGGAAATGTTTGGCCTGGGCGTAGCCAATCTCGCCTCAGGGCTGTTTCAGGGCATCCCCATCAGCAGCAGCTCGTCGCGCACACCGGTGGCCGAAGCTGCCGGTTCGCAAACCCAGCTCACCGGCATTATCGGTGCGCTGGCGGTCACCCTGT
>NZ_JAWJBQ010001077.1:0-241 GCF_046535955.1 Pseudoalteromonas sp. SIMBA_162
TCCGGATCAGAGTCAAACTCAATCGTGACGCTGGGATCCGCAAACTGTACGCCGTAGTTGTGTACGACATCGCCCCACACCAACATCGAGTCGTCATCGCTGTTCAGCATGAAGCTGGCATGACCCGGCGTATGCCCATGGGTGTCTTGCGCCACGATGCCCATTAACAGCTCATCACCCTGCTCAAAGGGGCTGAAACGATCTGATTCTTGATAGGGTGCTACGGCGTCTTGCGCCATAG
>NZ_JAWJBQ010001078.1:0-241 GCF_046535955.1 Pseudoalteromonas sp. SIMBA_162
TGTTCTTTGGCGATTAAATGCAGGCAGATACCCGGCTCCAGACGCCCGGCGCGCCCGGCACGCTGCGTCATGGATGCCTGGCTAACGCGTTGAGTAATCAGTCGCGTAAGCCCCGTGCGCGGCTCAAAACGCGCCACACGCTCCTGGGCACAATCCACCACCAGACGAATACCTTCGATGGTTAAACTGGTTTCAGCAATATTGGTCGCCAGCACCACTTTGCGCATCCCTTGCGGTGCCG
>NZ_JAWJBQ010001079.1:0-241 GCF_046535955.1 Pseudoalteromonas sp. SIMBA_162
TCGCCTGCGGGTCGCGATTGATCAACAACCGCAGGGTCAGGGCGCGAATGCGCAGCAGGTCCTGGTTCATTTCCCCTACGGACATCACGCTGGGCAGCCAATTGCTTTCCACTTCATCGGACTGCTGGCGCATATTGCCCATCTGCATCAAGGCGAATGCCCCCAGGGCAAACACCATCAGCGCCAGCAAGCCGAAACCCAGGCTCGCCCGTAGCGCAATGTTCAGACTTCTAAGACTCAT
>NZ_JAWJBQ010001080.1:0-241 GCF_046535955.1 Pseudoalteromonas sp. SIMBA_162
GTGGGTTCGTCGGCAATCAGCAGTTCCGGTTCGCAGGCCAGGGCCATGGCGATCATCACCCGCTGGCGCTGGCCGCCGGAGAGCTGGTGCGGGTAGGCCTTGAGTCGCTCCTTGGGTTTCTGGATGCCCACCAGTTCCAGCAGTTCGAGAATCCGCGCCTGAGCCTCCTTGCCCCCCAGGCCACGATGCAGCAGGAGGGTTTCGCCGATCTGCTTCTCGATGCTGTGCAGCGGGTTGAGGG
>NZ_JAWJBQ010001081.1:0-241 GCF_046535955.1 Pseudoalteromonas sp. SIMBA_162
TATCTGAATTCGCTAATAGGTTCCAAAGAGGGCGATAAATTCCGCAAGTTTGCCCAGGGGCTGACGCTGGATAATTTAGTCCATCTCGCTAATCAGCAACTTACCCGGCTGCACGGGCGCTATCTGTTACAGCGCAAAGCCAGCGAGGCGCTGGAAGTCGAGGTTGTTGATACCTGGCAGGCAGATGCGGTACGCGATACCCGTACCCTTTCCGGCGGCGAAAGTTTCCTCGTTAGTCTGG
>NZ_JAWJBQ010001082.1:0-241 GCF_046535955.1 Pseudoalteromonas sp. SIMBA_162
CCACCACACCGCTGCCCAGAACGACGACTCGCATAGCTGCTCCAGATGGAAGGGATCAGGTCGAGGCCGGGCGCACCTGCGTCTCCGTGTAACCTCTAGCTGATCTAGTTTTTTGAGCTATGGTATTGTCGAATGTGCAGGTTTTGTTATCGTATTTTTCAGGTTTTCAGAATAAACAAATGAGAACGCAACGCCAGCCAGTACGCTCGCTCGACAAGCTCGACCGCCGTATCCTCAAACT
>NZ_JAWJBQ010001083.1:0-241 GCF_046535955.1 Pseudoalteromonas sp. SIMBA_162
CGCCTCAGCCAACGTTTGCGCGGTGCAGACGAGGATGACGACGCTGCCGATGCGCAGCCGCACGACTCCTCCGCTGCCGGGACCGTCGATGATGACGACCCTGCGTAGGCGAAACTCCTATAGATGAAATGGTTCATGTCATGAGCAAGACAGACTCTGATAAGCGCAAGACCTCTCGCCCCGGCAGCAGCCAGGCAGGCAACAAGCAGGCTGGCGGCAAGCACGCCGGTGGCAAGGCCGT
>NZ_JAWJBQ010001084.1:0-241 GCF_046535955.1 Pseudoalteromonas sp. SIMBA_162
CTCTGGATATCATCAACTCGCGCTTCAGCCGCCAGTTCCGCATGGGGCTGTTCAACCTGATCCGCCGCGGCGCCGATATCACTGCCGGGCCGGTGCAGTTCCTGAGCTACAACGAATTTTCCCGCAACGTGCCGGTGCCGACCAACATCAACCTGTTCACCATGAAGCCGCTGCGCGGTACCTCGATGCTGGTGTTTCCGCCCAGTCTCGTGTTCATGGTGGTCGACAGCCTGTTCGGTGG
>NZ_JAWJBQ010001085.1:0-241 GCF_046535955.1 Pseudoalteromonas sp. SIMBA_162
TCAGCCGACAGGCATGATGCAGGTCGAGACACGCATGAGTGGGGCAGGCAGGCAATGAGAGGTCATCATGAGTGAAGCCCGAGAAGCTGCCAAGGCGCATTGGTATCTGATCCAGTGCAAGGGCGGGGAATCCTTCCGTGCGGCGGAGAACCTCACCAATCAGGGATTTCACGTCTTCCACCCCCTGTTGGAGGTGGAAAAGAAGCGCGGCGGCAAGCTGCGTTGGGTCGAAGAGCCGCTC
>NZ_JAWJBQ010001086.1:0-241 GCF_046535955.1 Pseudoalteromonas sp. SIMBA_162
GCTGCCGGAATCGGTCACCTTTTTGGTCAGCAAAGGTGCAGACCGCCAGCGCATTCTGGCCATTGTCCGCCGCCTGGCCCCTGAACATGTCAATGCCGACAGTACCTTCGTCACGCCCGCCAAACCCCAGGGCACTGGCGGCGCGATTGGCACTATCCTCTCGCCGCGCTACCGCTTTGGTACCTGCATGCTCTGGGCTGGCTACGTGCTGGCGCTGTTCCTGGTTTATCTGTTCAGCGGC
>NZ_JAWJBQ010001087.1:0-241 GCF_046535955.1 Pseudoalteromonas sp. SIMBA_162
CTGGCCAAGGCGCGCCAGCGGGATGTTGCCGAGCAACGCTTCGTGCTGCGCTTCCGGCAATGCTTCAGTCATGTCAGTGGCAATGAAGCCCGGCGCCACTGAGTTGACGGTAATATTGCGTGACGCGACTTCGCGCGCCAGCGAGCGGGCAAAGCCTTCCATGCCTGCCTTGGCGGCAGCATAGTTGACCTGACCGAGGTTGCCCATGGTCGCGACCACGGACGAGATGTTGACGATGCGG
>NZ_JAWJBQ010001088.1:0-241 GCF_046535955.1 Pseudoalteromonas sp. SIMBA_162
AGCGTCGTCTTTTGTTTTAAATCCTGTTATATCATAAATTCTAGGCGCGGAATTTGGTGCTATAGACCAATTTTTATTCACTTCAACCATGCAGGTTAAAGGTTTGCTGGCCATGTTATTTTTACAAGGCAATGTAACAATATCGCTTGCTCGCGTTGATGCAACTGTATCGGAAATGATAAAAGATGATGCGCATGAGCCGCCTTCAAATTGTGGTGTCGTAACATCCAAATATTCCCCG
>NZ_JAWJBQ010001089.1:0-241 GCF_046535955.1 Pseudoalteromonas sp. SIMBA_162
ATTAGATTTAATGCCCTATTTCTGCCGCCATTATGATCCCCTGACATTTCCCCTATGATGCAAGGAGGCGTGTTCCTTGATATCTCTCTTCCACCAATTTTCATAATGTTATCTGACCTTCAAGACATTCTCTATTTGTTTACCATCACGATGTGCAGCTAAATTACCTTGTTTATCCAAATCATTTAATTGAGTAAAGAATTCCTGATAATCCATTATAAGTTGATCTATGTTTTCAAAA
>NZ_JAWJBQ010001090.1:0-241 GCF_046535955.1 Pseudoalteromonas sp. SIMBA_162
GTCGTGTGCCATCGCAACAGGTGTCCAGATTAATGCGCTAACAAATAGTAATTTTTTCATGTGATGACTCTATTTTTTGTTCATAACAATTCACTAATAACAAGTTTGGTGCCACTATTTTTTTATCAACAAAAGCACTGGCTTGTGTTTTTTGCTGGGTTTTAAGGTCTGTTTGGTTTTTATTATTAGACTATATTTTGGTGAAGGTAACCAATGAATATAAATTTATAAAAAAAATTGA
>NZ_JAWJBQ010001091.1:0-241 GCF_046535955.1 Pseudoalteromonas sp. SIMBA_162
GGCATCTACGGCCGTGCCGGCGCGCGCATGGAAATGCCGGGCTGCTCACTGTGCATGGGTAACCAGGCACGTGTGGCTGCCAAGTCCACCGTGGTGTCCACCTCCACGCGCAACTTCCCGAACCGTCTGGGTGACGGCGCCAACGTCTTCCTGGCGTCTGCCGAGCTTGCCGCCATCGCGGCCGTGGTCGGTCGTCTGCCGACCGTCGAGGAATATCAGGGCTACATGGGCGAATTCGATG
>NZ_JAWJBQ010001092.1:0-241 GCF_046535955.1 Pseudoalteromonas sp. SIMBA_162
AGGCGGATCGCCATCAGGGCCGCTGGGTGGTGACGCGCGAGATTCTCGGCCATCTGGAGCAGCAGGTCGCCACGCTGCGTCTGCGCCTTGATGCGAGTCTGTCCCAGGGGCTACCCAATACGCCGCTGCATGGGGTGGAGCTCTCCGCGGTCTCCGGCAATCTGGTGAGGGCCAAGCCGCTGGGTGTGCGTCATGGCGTCGACTTCCTGCATGGTGGCGAGGTGCGCCGCGTGCGCAGCGA
>NZ_JAWJBQ010001093.1:0-241 GCF_046535955.1 Pseudoalteromonas sp. SIMBA_162
GCTTGCGCGGGCTGGCGCGCCGGGGCGGACGCTTGCGCCTGGGTGCCGCTGAGCGCGTGGAACAGCGCCAGGTATTGCGCCACCGCCGGCCGCCAACTGAAGTCCGCGGTCATGGCGTTGCGCTGCATCGCGCGCCAGACGGTCGCGTGGCTCCGCAAATGGACCGCGCGGGCGATGGCGGCGGTCATCTCGGCGGGCGTGCTGCCGTCGAACAGCACCCCGGTGGCGCGGGTCATGGCGG
>NZ_JAWJBQ010001094.1:0-240 GCF_046535955.1 Pseudoalteromonas sp. SIMBA_162
GATCAGTTCGGTGGACAGCGTCAGTTCCTCTTCCAGCTTCTCCCCCGGACGCAGGCCGATAATGTCGATGGCAATATCGCCCTCTGGATGATCCGCATCACGCACGCTGTATCCCGCGCTTTCGATCACCTGCCGGGCCAGCTGCAGGATCGACACCGGCTCGCCCATGTCGAGGACAAAGACCTCGCCCCCGCCAGCCTCGGCTCCGGCCTGCAACACCAGTTGCACCGCTTCGCGGAT
>NZ_JAWJBQ010001095.1:0-240 GCF_046535955.1 Pseudoalteromonas sp. SIMBA_162
GCTGGTCAGCGAGGAGGGCAAGGCCTCACCGCCGGCATTTCCGCTCTCTTCGGCGGGCGCTTCAGGCGACTGCTTCGGTACCATCATCCACAACATGGCCAGCAGTACCCAGGCTATCAGATAGAGGGCGAAGGGCCACTGCCAGGCGATACCTGCCAGCACACCACTGACGAACAGGAAGATCACCCCGCCAAGCTCCATCGACATACCCTGCTGGGCGCTCATCGCCAGACGCGCATG
>NZ_JAWJBQ010001096.1:0-240 GCF_046535955.1 Pseudoalteromonas sp. SIMBA_162
CTGTTAATTCATCACCATTTTCAAAGGTAACTACTGACTTTCCTCTCGAAATTTCTATTCCGACATATTGTCGGTTTAAAAGATTTACCACATCGTACTTCCTAAAAAGTGCATATCCATCTGAAGTTAATTCGTCTGAATGTCTTTCAACAATCTTCTCAATAACTTTATCACTTACTTCATAAAAGTCTGCTACTTGTAGTACTGTTGCAAACCCAGTGTTAGGAAGTAGTAATAAGT
>NZ_JAWJBQ010001097.1:0-240 GCF_046535955.1 Pseudoalteromonas sp. SIMBA_162
CGTCCGGTTTCGGCCGATGCGGTGGACGACGTGGTGGCCGAGGCCCGCGTCGCGGTGCGCGAGTCATGAACGGCGACCGGCTCCGTGCGTTCGTCGCGCTGATGCCCGATACGGCATCGCGCGACGCGCTGCACGCGCTGCCGGTCACGCGCGGCGCACGGCGCACGCTGCCCGCGCAACTGCACGTGACGCTTGCGTTCATCGGCGCGATCGAACGCGCACGGTGCGACGCGCTGGCCG
>NZ_JAWJBQ010001098.1:0-240 GCF_046535955.1 Pseudoalteromonas sp. SIMBA_162
GTCTGGCGCTGTGGCTGTTGCTCGGCGGCCTGATCACGCTGCTGATTGCCTCATTGGTCATGCGCCGTCTGCTGCGCCCGTTGGAGCGTCTCTCGTCTCGCCTCAATGAGATGGAGACGCAGCGCTTCGACGCGCCGCTGGAAGAGACCAGCGTGGCGGAGCTCAAGGGCATCACCTCGGCGGTCAATCGTCTGGGACAGCGCCTGCAGACCCAGTTCGAGGCTCAGGCCGCGCAGTTGG
>NZ_JAWJBQ010001099.1:0-240 GCF_046535955.1 Pseudoalteromonas sp. SIMBA_162
ATTTCTGGCTGGAAGGCTATGAGCACCATGCGCCGATGACAGCGCCGATGGCGGTCTGATAGATCTCCATTGTTTGAACTGGCCTCTTCGCGGGTTCACCCGCGAAGCTTTTGGCTCAATGCCCGTGACTGCGCCCTACATGCGAATGCTCGGTGTCCGGCACCGATACCGCCCCGTTCGTCTCCAGTTGCTGCAAGATCGCGCATTCATTCCCCTGCACATTGCAGCGCCGCCGCAGCT
>NZ_JAWJBQ010001100.1:0-240 GCF_046535955.1 Pseudoalteromonas sp. SIMBA_162
GTCGTAGCCACGGGCCTGGGCGGTGAGCAGGCCGGCCAGGGCGCCGAGCAGGGCGCCGCCGACCAGGTTGGGCGCGGTCAGCAGAATGGCCAGCAGGCAGCACAGGCCGCACAGGGGGTTGCGCAGCAGCAGCACCTGGCTGAAGCCGTTGAGTAACGCCGTGGCCCAGTCCGGGCACGGGTTGACGAAATTTTTGGTGTACATGGGGCAGTCAGTGAGGTTGATGGGGGAGCGGTGGGC
>NZ_JAWJBQ010001101.1:0-240 GCF_046535955.1 Pseudoalteromonas sp. SIMBA_162
TACAAATGTCTGTAATAGGACGTTCAATATTGAAGTACAAGTCTTTCAGTTTTGGTAATCGGTTGAAGTGCTGCATCACAAAGTCTTTAAAGAATTTGTAGGTCAGATGGGTGTCCTTACATGTATAGTAAACTGCAATTCCTCTACGTCCGTCCGATGTCTCAAATTGTGCATCTTGGAAGCCACCTTTTCCGAATAATTCTTCATACGGAATACTTCTATCTTCAAAACCAAAATACT
>NZ_JAWJBQ010001102.1:0-240 GCF_046535955.1 Pseudoalteromonas sp. SIMBA_162
CCTGAAACAGAATTAAAAGAAGGAAATGCTTCGGCAGCCGTAAATTCCGCAGAACGCATGCTGGATGCCTTAGGTTATTCTGTTGGAAAAGTGGATGATGAATTTGATCGGGATACGAAAAATGCAGTGATCCAATTCCAAGCAGATCACGAACTAAAACAAACAGGTTCGATCGCTGGGGAAACAACCTATGCGTTAATGGATGCAATAAGAGAAAAAATCGATCAAGAAGATCCTCAT
>NZ_JAWJBQ010001103.1:0-240 GCF_046535955.1 Pseudoalteromonas sp. SIMBA_162
CCTGATGCGCCGCCACGCCGATGTCGTTGAGCAGACAATAGCCGCTGGCGGCCTCCGGGTGGGCGTGATGGGTGCCGCCCGCGGTATTGCAGGCCAGTCCGCGCTTGAGCGCTTCGCGTACGGTGGTCATGGTGCCGCCCACGGCCAGCACGCTGCGCTCGCGCAGTGCCTCGCTCCACACGAAACCGCTGCGCCGCTGGGCCTGCGCGCTCAGGGTGCCAGTGAGGAACTCATGCACAT
>NZ_JAWJBQ010001104.1:0-240 GCF_046535955.1 Pseudoalteromonas sp. SIMBA_162
GGTTTTGGGCAAACGCTTTCTCAGCCGCTCACGGTGGCGCGCATGACCGAACTAGTGCTGCGCGCAGCGCCTCGACGCGTGCTGGAAGTAGGCACCGGCTCAGGCTATCAAACGCTGATTTTGTCGCGACTGGTAGAAACGCTTTACTCCGTCGAGCGAATCTATACGCTGCACGAGCGAGCGGCTGAACGATTGTGGCGGCTTGATGCACTAGCGACGTTAGCCGTCGCGGATGGCGGC
>NZ_JAWJBQ010001105.1:0-240 GCF_046535955.1 Pseudoalteromonas sp. SIMBA_162
GGCCTGATGTACCTGGGCATGGGCGTGATCGTGATCTCGCTGTTCGCGCTGCTGGTGCGCTTCAGCGCTGCCACCGAAGCCGAGGAAAGCCGCGCCTACGACGCCGCCGTCGCGGACCGTAAGCAACAGAGCGAGCAGCAGCCCGCCTCGGCATAAGCGGATTTCCTTCTCCCCGAGCCAGACACAAGAAGGCCCCGCCTCATGGGAGGCGGGGCCTTCTTGTGTCTGATGACAGCTCAG
>NZ_JAWJBQ010001106.1:0-240 GCF_046535955.1 Pseudoalteromonas sp. SIMBA_162
TAACCCCCTTTCCGAAGATATATAGATAAACAGAACAGTAGATATCGGACAGAAAAAATGGAGCGCGCCCGGCGCCTGCCTCACCCTGCAGAAACGAAAAAGCCCCAACACAAGGTCGGGGCTGGGGTGATCGTCAGTTTTCGCGTGTAAGCTCCGTTCTCTTCTCTTCAGTATGTTTTCACGTTGTGGAGATAGTAACGCGCTCAGGGACGCTCTCTGCTCGATCTAGCGCTATCTATG
>NZ_JAWJBQ010001107.1:0-240 GCF_046535955.1 Pseudoalteromonas sp. SIMBA_162
GCGTGCTGATGGCCGTGCTGTTCGACCGCAAGTTCTACGGGCAGGGCATCGCGCGGCTGCTCGCGATCGCGCCGTTCTTCGTGATGCCGACGGTCGCCGCGCTGATCTGGAAGAACATGATCCTGCATCCGGTGTACGGGCTCGTCGCGAACGCGATGCGCGCGCTCGGGATGACGCCGGTCGACTGGTTCGCCGACTACCCGCTCACCGCCGTGATCATGATCGTCGCGTGGCAGTGGC
>NZ_JAWJBQ010001108.1:0-240 GCF_046535955.1 Pseudoalteromonas sp. SIMBA_162
GGCGCTCAATGGTGCCAGTGCCACCGTACACCGCTCGACCATCCGCAGTGACGCCCGTGGCCTGGCGCTGAGTGCTGCAGGGGCGGGCAACGGCTCGCGCGCCTCGATCAACGACAGCGTGATCGAAGGCGGCGTACAAGGCGCGACCATCAATGCCAGTTCTGCCGAACTGCAGCGCAGCGAACTACGCGGCACGGGCGCCAGCAGCGAGGGCGCACGACTGGTTGCCGGCACCCTGAT
>NZ_JAWJBQ010001109.1:0-240 GCF_046535955.1 Pseudoalteromonas sp. SIMBA_162
GCACAGCGCGCGTTGCGTCGCAAGGGTGGCTGAAGTACCGCCTGACTGATTCAACGGATTTGGAGCAGTACGTGTACTACACGCAACTCATCAACCCGAAGTTCGATGAGCATCCTGTCGTGCAGCGGATCTTGAAGGACACCAAAGGCAAGCCTGGAGCCTTCGGCACAGCGATGCAGAGTTTGCCAGATGCTGTTGTACAGGAGATCAAGCAAGGGCGCTTCGATTAGGCATTGTTTC
>NZ_JAWJBQ010001110.1:0-240 GCF_046535955.1 Pseudoalteromonas sp. SIMBA_162
GCCGCTACTCGATGTTCTGAGATTCTCGCGGTACACCTACGGTCTTGGACGGGAGCCTTGCTTTGTTGCGCCTTAGCAACGCCACGGCAGCTCCAACCCATAAACCATTACACTAACCTAACTGAAGCGAATTAAACCGCTGCTACAGTTGCCTGGTCAATGCTAACGCCAGCACCCATTGTTGTAGACAGGCTGATGCGTTTTACAAAAACACCTTTAGCTGAAGAAGGCTTAGCTTTC
>NZ_JAWJBQ010001111.1:0-240 GCF_046535955.1 Pseudoalteromonas sp. SIMBA_162
CAAAGGAAAGCGGCACAAACACCCAGAATTAAAATTAAATTCATGAAGTAATCCTCCTCATGTTTAGATAAAACTCTCTTTTCAGTATAGCTCAATTACTAGTTCTTTACTACATTAATTTGTGTCTAAGTTGGTTCAAATCTTATTATTTGGGAATAGTATAAGAAGGAGGTTGAAGAAAATGGAGAAAGAAAAAATGGAACCTAGTGGGCATATGACAAATAATATGGAAGATTTAAT
>NZ_JAWJBQ010001112.1:0-240 GCF_046535955.1 Pseudoalteromonas sp. SIMBA_162
TTGTGCTTTTTTCAGTTTTGATAATCGTGTGTTAGTTATTTGCCTAACCATGTGAAGCAAAGGCTGCAACAGGTACACATAAAGCAAGTAGGCTCAGTTTTAGTTTTTTAAGCATTAGTATCTAGTTGTACTTGTCATTAAATAATAATTTACTGCAATATCTTTAACGGCGGTTCTTGCAGTGGAGCGAGTTGTGCTTGGAGCGCTAAAATTTTTTGCTGTCAGTATTGGTAATCAGGA
>NZ_JAWJBQ010001113.1:0-240 GCF_046535955.1 Pseudoalteromonas sp. SIMBA_162
GCGGCAACGGACAGTGCAGGCCGCGCGCATCCAGCGTCTGCAGGTGGGTATCGGCCGTGGAGTCAGCCATCGGATTCGCAGTCTCAGCGCCAGGTCGTTCGAATGCCATCTGCCCTTCCGTTCTCGTTATGATGTTCTGCCGCACGCCATGGAGGGTGCAGCTTGAAAACGCCCCGATTTAAGGGCACCTTGCCTGACAAAGAAACTTTCCGCCCTGCGCGGCTGCGTCTTGCCCGGGCT
>NZ_JAWJBQ010001114.1:0-240 GCF_046535955.1 Pseudoalteromonas sp. SIMBA_162
GTCTCGTCTGGGACGGGCCAAGTGGATCGAGCCCTACACCGAGGCGCGGCTTGATGAATTGGCCAAGCAGGGAGTAAAGAAAGTCATGGTGATGTGCCCGGCATTTGTCGCCGACTGCATCGAAACCCTGGAGGAGATCGGTGATCGCGGTCGCGAGCAGTTTCGCGAGGCGGGAGGGGAGGACCTGGTGTTGATCCCTTGCTTGAATGACGACCCACAATGGGCCAAGGCCTTGAACGC
>NZ_JAWJBQ010001115.1:0-240 GCF_046535955.1 Pseudoalteromonas sp. SIMBA_162
AATCTAGGGGTGCTCGGGTTGATTGCATAATATCTCGGCGGCCGTCGTAACCCCAGTTTTGTTTTAAATGAAAGCGGTCACCCGTTTGTGGGATAAATTGCCAAGTTCCCGAGGCGGTTGTGTGAGAGTAGCCAAAGGGACCAAAAGCGCGTTCTACAATAGGAAGGAGCGCAACTTCGATTGGCACCTCGCGTCTCTCTACTACTTCGAAAATAAAGTGAAGGTACGGCTCGGCACGCT
>NZ_JAWJBQ010001116.1:0-239 GCF_046535955.1 Pseudoalteromonas sp. SIMBA_162
ATTACCCCAGGCATTGTTCGTTGGTTATATGGCATCAATCATCGGTTGGCATTAGAGCATTTAAACCGGCTAGAAAACGATGGGCTATTGCGTGTGGTAAAAACACACCGAAGTCCAGATGGTCGTGTCTACGTGCCTACCTATACTGCAGCCAAATTTGCCGAGGAGTTAATGGGCATCGATATACATTTTAGAGCGAATAGAAACCCTGCTCTGCAGTTCAATCAAAACAATGTAAT
>NZ_JAWJBQ010001117.1:0-239 GCF_046535955.1 Pseudoalteromonas sp. SIMBA_162
GTGGTTTTGGTAACGCTGCTGTCATTACGGTTGCGGCAGTATTGATTATTAGCCAGGCGCTATGGCGTTCCGGCGTTGTCGATGCATTGGCCTCAGCTATGAAAAATATTGGCGATAAACGCTGGATACAAATGATAGCCCTGACCTCAGTCACGACAGTCTGCTCGGCTTTTATCAGTAATACCGGTACCATGGCGATAATGATTCCGGTCGCCCTGCAACTTGCCCGCAGCAGTGGC
>NZ_JAWJBQ010001118.1:0-239 GCF_046535955.1 Pseudoalteromonas sp. SIMBA_162
CTAAACACTATGATTACATCGCCATCGGCGGCGGCAGCGGCGGTATCGCCTCCATCAACCGCGCGGCTATGTACGGCCAGAAATGTGCGCTGATTGAAGCCAAAGAGCTGGGCGGCACCTGCGTAAATGTTGGCTGTGTGCCGAAAAAAGTGATGTGGCACGCGGCGCAAATCCGTGAAGCGATCCATATGTACGGCCCGGATTATGGTTTTGATACCACTATCAATAAATTCAACTGG
>NZ_JAWJBQ010001119.1:0-239 GCF_046535955.1 Pseudoalteromonas sp. SIMBA_162
GTTGGTATGAATATTTTCACAGAGGCTGCAAAACTCGAAGAGCAAAATTGTCCGTTTGCGATGGCGCAAATTGTTGATAGCCGAGGCTCGACTCCCCGCCATTCTGCACAAATGTTAGTGCGCGCCGATGGTTCTATCGTCGGTACAATTGGTGGCGGAATGGTTGAGCGGAAGGTGATTGAAGAGTCACTTCAGGCATTGCAGGAACGTAAGCCGCGATTATTCCATGGACGTATGGC
>NZ_JAWJBQ010001120.1:0-239 GCF_046535955.1 Pseudoalteromonas sp. SIMBA_162
GGACGTCCTGTTACTATGTTTGGTGATGTACAAATTCGTACTTTTGAAGATGAGATTTTACCGTTCACTATTAAAGATGGTGGTACTAAAGAAACTTCAGAAATCTACGCATTAAAATTTGGTGCTATGGAACATGTCAGCGGTTTACGTAATGGCGGTGTGCAAGTACGCGACTTAGGTGAATTAGACACACTTCCTGTTTACCGTACACGTATTGAGTTTTACTGTGGACTTGCTAT
>NZ_JAWJBQ010001121.1:0-239 GCF_046535955.1 Pseudoalteromonas sp. SIMBA_162
CTTAACGCCGGATTGATTGGTGAAGATGAGGCGAAAAAACGCCGCTCCGAAGTGACTCAGGAAGCCGATTTTTACGGCTCAATGGACGGGGCAAGTAAGTTTGTTCGCGGCGATGCCATCGCCGGGATCCTCATCATGGTCATTAACGTTGTCGGCGGGTTGCTGGTCGGCGTGCTGCAACATGGCATGAGCATGGGACACGCGGCGGAAAGTTATACGCTATTGACCATTGGCGACGG
>NZ_JAWJBQ010001122.1:0-239 GCF_046535955.1 Pseudoalteromonas sp. SIMBA_162
GTGTGATGCGCCCGGGCGTGTACGCCAGCCCCTGATGAAGGGATAACTCCCTGAATCGGCTCAATGATGCCCACTCGCCTCGTGCAGTGGGCATCATTGCTGTCAGGGGCAAGGAGGCTGCTGACTCATGCCAGTGTCGGCCTGCCGAGCGCAGCCTTTGTTTCCTAAATGGAATCTATCCATTTCCCATCTCGCACAGATTGCAGCAAATATTGACCTCATGGACCGAAAATCCTGTC
>NZ_JAWJBQ010001123.1:0-239 GCF_046535955.1 Pseudoalteromonas sp. SIMBA_162
CAAAACGTTGCTGTAAAACCCATTTTGCCCAGTCGTTATTTACTAAGCCTTTAATTACTTTGATTGCTGCCTTAATAGCTGCACCCTTAGGGCCATTTGTAGTAGCAAGTGGATCATTGTTAGCATTCTCAATAGCTTTAAATGCTTGAAGCAAGGCTTCTTGTTTTTCTAAAGGTACATCTCTTAGAGCAAGTTGTTTCTGAAGCTCAGTAGGATTGATAGTTACTACCAAATCTTCT
>NZ_JAWJBQ010001124.1:0-239 GCF_046535955.1 Pseudoalteromonas sp. SIMBA_162
TTTCGTCTTCCAGCACGTCGACGCGGCCGTCGCTGTTGCGCACCAGTACGGTCGGGCCTTTCTCGATGAACAGGCTGGTCAGCTCGGTGGCTTCCTGCAGCGAGCCGCCGCCGTTGTTGCGCAGGTCGATGACCACGCCGTCGACTTTCTCCTTCTGCAGTTCGGTGAGCAGTTTCTTCACGTCACGCGTGGTGCTCTTGTATTCCGGGTCACCGGCGCGGTAAGCCTTGAAGTCGAGG
>NZ_JAWJBQ010001125.1:0-239 GCF_046535955.1 Pseudoalteromonas sp. SIMBA_162
TATTTTGCTAATAAATCTTTAAAATTATCTGGATTAAAAGAGTTTGTTTTATCAACCTCTATTATTAATGCCCCTTCATCATCCCTGCATGTAATTTTATTACTTTTACATAGGTTCTCCTCATCTTCACTCTCGATGATAAATAAATTATTTAAATCTAGTTCTATCTCACCAGAAATTGTAGTCGGGTTTGATAAAGAAGGAATATCACCAGTACTTTTAAAATGGATTTTAACAAT
>NZ_JAWJBQ010001126.1:0-239 GCF_046535955.1 Pseudoalteromonas sp. SIMBA_162
TCATCGCCCTCGCATGGCTCGTGCCGGGCCCGGTCGGCTGCAATGTCGCGGTGCAGGTCGGCCAGACGCTGCACGGCCGCGTCGGCGCGTGGATCGCCGGCATCGCGAGCGTGCTGCCGTTCTTCCTGCTGATGACGCTGTTCGCGATCTTCTACCGCACGCCGATCGTGCGCTCGCTCGCCGCGACGATGCTGATCAATCACGTCAGGATGGTGCTCGCCGCGCTGATCGGCGTCACG
>NZ_JAWJBQ010001127.1:0-239 GCF_046535955.1 Pseudoalteromonas sp. SIMBA_162
TGGCGGCGCGGTGAGGTGCCGATCAACTCGGCGGAGGGGTTCATTCGCCAGATACTCGGCTGGCGCGAATATGTGCGCGGCATCTACTGGACGCGCATGCCCGGCTACAAGCGCGAGAACCGGCTGGAAGCCAGCCGCAACCTGCCGGAATTCTTCTGGACGGGGGACAGCGGCATGCGCTGTCTGGATCAGGCCATCGCCAGCACCCGCGAGCATGCCTACGCCCACCATATTCGCCG
>NZ_JAWJBQ010001128.1:0-239 GCF_046535955.1 Pseudoalteromonas sp. SIMBA_162
TGATCGCGCGCCTCTTGCACCTGTCGGGCAAGCGCACCGGCCTGGCCTGCAGCGAAGGCCTGTACCTCGACCGCCGCCTGGTGCAAAAGGGCGACCGCGCCGATTTCGCGTCCGGCACCCGCGTGCTGATGAACCGCAACGTCGACGCCGCCGTCATCGAGAACGACAGCGGCGTGATCCTCGGCCAGGGCCTGGCGTATGACCGCTGCCAGGTCGGCGTGGTCACCAACATCGACGAC
>NZ_JAWJBQ010001129.1:0-239 GCF_046535955.1 Pseudoalteromonas sp. SIMBA_162
TTGTTATGGCCATTTTGCAGCCTATTATGGCAATGAACAAAGCAGTTGGGCGCTAAATTTAAATAGTTTTTATATATTAATGGTTTTAGCTAAACCATTTTTGCTTAGTGTTGTT
Organism: Pseudoalteromonas sp. SIMBA_162; assembly: GCF_046535955.1. Taxonomy (NCBI): domain Bacteria; kingdom Pseudomonadati; phylum Pseudomonadota; class Gammaproteobacteria; order Alteromonadales; family Pseudoalteromonadaceae; genus Pseudoalteromonas; species Pseudoalteromonas sp. SIMBA_162. Next base: position 116 of record NZ_JAWJBQ010001129.1, read on the forward strand.
AGAATAATGAGGTAATTACGTGAACAAACAATCAGATTTTTCTTTACTAGAAGTAATGGTGGTACTGGTTATCATCGGGATGATGATGTCTATTGTGGCGCCAAATATTATGGGCCAACAAGAA
>NZ_JAWJBQ010001130.1:0-239 GCF_046535955.1 Pseudoalteromonas sp. SIMBA_162
GATCGGCACAAATCAGCGACAATTCATTAGCAAAAGCGATATTCACATCGCGGAAGCTGTTTTCGGTGAGCTTACACATTTCCGCCGTCCGCGAGTTAGTGACGACACACTCACCTTCGAGGAAAATTTTGTACAGTTCGCTGGCGCGGGCCGAACAAACCGGCGTCATACCACCAATCACGCGATCGTTTTTAATCAGCTCGACCATTACCTGTCCTGGTAACACGCGTTCCGGGCAG
>NZ_JAWJBQ010001131.1:0-239 GCF_046535955.1 Pseudoalteromonas sp. SIMBA_162
TTTACTGTAATGATTTTTAATGTTTCATTTTCCGTAATTTCAACTTTATACGTTGGGATTTCACTTTGTTGTAGTGAAATTTAAAGGATTGTGCCTTTATTTTGAAATAAAGCTACGATTTCCTTTTTTGTTTTTAATAGAGTTGCTGGTTCATTCGTATTTTCAACAAGAGCTTGATTCATTTCTGTTACATTCCCAGTATTCATATCCATTAATAAATCATAAGCTTTGTCTTGTCG
>NZ_JAWJBQ010001132.1:0-239 GCF_046535955.1 Pseudoalteromonas sp. SIMBA_162
GGACGACAAAAACTGGAAACACACCAGGGCGATCAACAGCATCGCCACCAGGCTGCCGCCGAGCAGCGAGAGAATTTGCACTCTGAGGGATTTACGCAACATCGTGGATCTCGAAACCGGAAGGAAAGGAATGGCGCGCATCCGCAACACCAGGTAAGACATTCCATGTCCTTGTTGGCAGGCCAAAAAAAAGCTGCCATCAAGCAATGGCAGCCAGGTCGAGCACTTACGCAACAGTT
>NZ_JAWJBQ010001133.1:0-239 GCF_046535955.1 Pseudoalteromonas sp. SIMBA_162
GTCCCATGGCCTGGCGCCCAACGTGGTGCTGACCGCCTCGGACGCCGATGTCATCAAGACCTATGTGCGTCTCGGCATGGGCATCGGCATCGTCGCGCACATGGCGGTGGACGAGGTGACCGATGAGGACCTGGTCGCACTGGACGCCACGCATCTGTTCGAGAGCTCCACGACCAAGATCGGCATCCGTCGCGGCACCTTCATGCGCAGCTACATGTTCGAATTCGTCGAGCGCTTCG
>NZ_JAWJBQ010001134.1:0-239 GCF_046535955.1 Pseudoalteromonas sp. SIMBA_162
TGCATCAGTCCATCATCGCTGACAATGGCGACTACTGTGAGACTCGCCTGCTCAACTCAGGCCCGCGCACCTATCCCTGGTTCCAGGAAACCGCGACCAAGCGACTGGCCGCCAACGAGCTGGTGGCACTGGATACGGACGTCGTCGGCTGCCACGGCTATTACTCCGACTTCTCGCGCACCTTCCACGTCGGCCCTGACAAGCCGACCGAGACCCAGAAGCTGCTGTATCGCACCGCC
>NZ_JAWJBQ010001135.1:0-239 GCF_046535955.1 Pseudoalteromonas sp. SIMBA_162
GGTCGCCGTGGTGGTGCGTGAGTAGAATGGCGCGCAGCTTCAGGCCTTCGCGGGCCAGCCATTGCAGCACCGTGCCGGCTTCGCCGGGGTCGACCACGGCGGCCTGCCCGTCGCGGACGATGGCCCAGATATAGTTGTCGGTGAAGGCGGGCAGGGGCAAGACCGCGGCGTTGCGTTCGCGGCCGCCTGCGGGGGCGGTCAAGGCTTGCATGGGATTCGAAGGAATGAAGACGTGGCAG
>NZ_JAWJBQ010001136.1:0-239 GCF_046535955.1 Pseudoalteromonas sp. SIMBA_162
TAATAAACAGCACCACACCTTCCAGCAGCAGCTCGTAAAGCTGTGATGGGTGGCGCGGCAGCACACCGTAAGTGTCGAAAATGGATTGCCACTGCGGGTTGGTTTGCAGCAGCAAAATATCTTCTGTACGGGAGCCAGGGAACAGCATGGCAAACGGGAAGTTCGGGTCAACGCGGCCCCACAATTCACCGTTAATAAAGTTGCCCAGACGCCCGGCACCAAGACCAAACGGAATGAGT
>NZ_JAWJBQ010001137.1:0-239 GCF_046535955.1 Pseudoalteromonas sp. SIMBA_162
GTAGTTGGAAGTGCATTCGGATCAGGATTGCCCGTCGTTATCAAATCGACTGCCGCTCTGATCGTCATCATAATCACTCATGTGTTTTAAGAAAATTGAACAGTAACAGGTGACTTACCATGAACAACGAAGCAGCCTCCCGCGTTATCAACCTTCTCCGCGACTGCAAGGTCAACAACAAGGCCAACAAGAAGGTGCTGATTGAGACAGCCTTGCAGCAAGAGGGTGAGCTTTGCCCG
>NZ_JAWJBQ010001138.1:0-239 GCF_046535955.1 Pseudoalteromonas sp. SIMBA_162
CTGGAATGGTAAACAACGGGGCGAGTCGACTCTTGTCGGAATTCGGTGATTCAAACCATTCCAGGAAGCCCAGCGCAAGATACAGAATACCTGTACCGGTTTCTTCAATTGCAGTTTGGGACTTGTTTCGGATTCCACGTAGCCTGGATTCCATTTCCTGAGGAAATAACAGGATCTGGATGTCATTATCACAATGTTCAGGCTTGGTGTGATGCTCATCGGGGCGGGGTAGATCGTAG
>NZ_JAWJBQ010001139.1:0-239 GCF_046535955.1 Pseudoalteromonas sp. SIMBA_162
CGCCGGTTTCCAGGCGTTGCAGACGGCAGCCGAGCAATTGGCTGAAGGCGCTTTCGGTCAGGCCGGCAGGGATCTGCATCAGCGTTTCTTCAACTGCTTGGCGTTGGCGAACAGCGAGGCCATGGCGTTGTTGCTCGGGGCGGGCGCGGCGCTCTCCTTGCGCGGTGCATTGCCCTGGGAGGAGCGTGGCGCCGAGCCGGGGCGGGAGCCACGGGCACCGTCGATCTTCTCGCCCGGGG
>NZ_JAWJBQ010001140.1:0-239 GCF_046535955.1 Pseudoalteromonas sp. SIMBA_162
CGCGCCGAGCTCGTCCTCGAGCTGGCGCACCTTCTGCGACAGCGCCGACTGCGACACGCTCAGCGCTTCGGCGGCGCGCGTGAAATTGCGATGCTCGTCGATCGCCAGCAAATAACTGATGTTGCGAAGCAGCGGGCTGCGTTGTGTGAACTTCATCTTGCGCGGATTGATTCGCGAGTCGCGTGGGGCGGGCATCCCGCCATTATGCGCCGGCCGCGCGAGCATCGGATCGTCGACGG
>NZ_JAWJBQ010001141.1:0-239 GCF_046535955.1 Pseudoalteromonas sp. SIMBA_162
CTGGCGCTGCGAGCGGCCTGGCTCTTTCCTGCGAAGCAATCGACAGGCTCGGCAATCTGCAGCTCAGCAGTCGACAAGCTCGGCCGTCACACCCATTTCTGCCTCCAGCACCCCCAGACAATCACGTGCGGCGGGGCTGGCATTGCTGATCACCACATCAAAGTCACTCAGCGGGGCGATGAAGGCGGGGCGCACCATCTCGAACTTGCGCGCATCGACGATCAAGAAGCGCTGCATCG
>NZ_JAWJBQ010001142.1:0-239 GCF_046535955.1 Pseudoalteromonas sp. SIMBA_162
CCTCGAACTCCAGGCGGCCGCGCAGGCCAAACACCAGTTGCGGGTGTTTGTGGCTGTGGGCGATCAGGCTGTCGCGATAGTGGCGCAGCGAGAGGATCGGGCCGGCGGTCATGGGGGGCGTCCTCGCAGGGCAGATGCGCATTGTGCCTCATTCCCTGCAGGCCATCACTCGTAACCGTTTTGCCACGGCGCTGTCATGCGCGCCTGCCAGTCTCCAGCAAACTGCGCCGGAGCCTGTC
>NZ_JAWJBQ010001143.1:0-239 GCF_046535955.1 Pseudoalteromonas sp. SIMBA_162
GTGTCGAAGCCGGCGTCTCGGATGTCACGAAGTACGTGGAGGACCGCAATGCCGGCACCTCGGCGGGGGCGCGCCTCGAGATGTGGCGGGGCGCCTTGTTGATGATTGCCGAGCAGCCGTGGCTGGGCAGGGGCGAGACAGGCTACGCCGAGGCGCGTGATGCGATGATCGAGCAGGTCGAGCTGAGCCGCCATGGGCAGCCCTATGAACATCCCCATAACGAGTTTCTCGATGCATGG
>NZ_JAWJBQ010001144.1:0-239 GCF_046535955.1 Pseudoalteromonas sp. SIMBA_162
GAGGCATGCAGCAACCAGATATGTTCGTTGAGAATCTGGTGAAACAGCTTGCCCGGCGGGTTGGTATTGCGCGCGACCTGAAAAGGCATCTCGCGATAGCAGGCCGCGTAGGATTCCAGCAACTCCCGGGCATGCGCCAGGGCCGCCTCATCATCGTTGAGCCGTCCCAACAGCGCCGCACCTTCTATCAGGCGGGCATGCTCCTTGTGGGTGTTGTGCTCGAAACTCCCGGCCTCACC
>NZ_JAWJBQ010001145.1:0-239 GCF_046535955.1 Pseudoalteromonas sp. SIMBA_162
CCTGGCGCGCGCCGAGACGCAGATCGTGATCACCGAGACGAGCCCGCGCGGCGAGTGGACTGGGCTTGGGCGGCGGGCCGTGGTCACCGGCGTGCGCGGGGGGGGAGATGCGCTGGAGGCGGGCGATCTCGACTGGCAGACATTGATGCAGAGCGAGCCACTGACCGAGCCGCCAGTGTGGCTTCCGGCGGAGGCGCCCTTCCTGCAGATGTTCACCTCCGGCACGGTCGGCAAGCCCA
>NZ_JAWJBQ010001146.1:0-239 GCF_046535955.1 Pseudoalteromonas sp. SIMBA_162
CGAATCGATGAAGCCGGCGTCGTTGGCCAGCAGCACCGGCGGCGCGTACTTGCTTTCGCGCATGGTGCGCACGAACAGCATGGCGTCCGAGGTGTAGCTGGCGAAGATCGCCACGTCGGGCTTGGCGGCGGCCAGCTTCTGCACCTCGGCCGTCACCGAGGCCGAACCGGCGCTGTAGGCGATGTTGGCCACCACCTGGCGCTTGTACTGCTTGGCGAACTTCTCGACCGCCTTGTAGG
>NZ_JAWJBQ010001147.1:0-238 GCF_046535955.1 Pseudoalteromonas sp. SIMBA_162
TGTCGAATGCCCATCATCAGACCTCTTTCTCGATCGTGGTGAGGTTGTCACGCAGGATGGGACCGTACTCGTACTTGCCCGGGCACACGTAGGTGCACAGCGCGAGGTCCTCTTCATCAAGCTCCAGGCAGCCAAGCTGCATGCCGGTCTCGATATCACCCACGATCAGCGAACGCAGCAGCTGCGTCGGCAGAATGTCCAGCGGCATGACCGCCTCGTACGCGCCCACCGGCACCAT
>NZ_JAWJBQ010001148.1:0-238 GCF_046535955.1 Pseudoalteromonas sp. SIMBA_162
GTCGCCCAGGCCGACGGCGCGACGCAGACGCTCCATCATCGGTGCGGCCTCTTCGCGGGCCCGCTCGGCGCCACGCTTGAGGATCGCCTCGACATGCGCCGGGTCTTCCATCAGCTCGACGTAACGCTCGCGCGGCGCCTTGAGGTGATCATTCAGGTATTCGAACAGCTGGTTCTTGGCGTCGCCCCAGCCGATGCCAGCCGCGTACTGCTCGCGCATGGCAGCGACTTCCGCCTCG
>NZ_JAWJBQ010001149.1:0-238 GCF_046535955.1 Pseudoalteromonas sp. SIMBA_162
TGGGCTGGATGGATGTTGGCTTTAACGGCGGCGGCGTGGCGGTGGGTAACCCTACACCAGATATCGACGCCGTTGCCAGCCAGGGGCTGATTTTAACTTCGGCGTATTCTCAACCGAGTTCTTCCCCAACCCGCGCCACGATTCTTACCGGACAATACTCCATCCACCACGGCATTCTGATGCCGCCAATGTACGGGCAACCGGGCGGTCTGCAAGGGTTAACCACTCTGCCGCAGTT
>NZ_JAWJBQ010001150.1:0-238 GCF_046535955.1 Pseudoalteromonas sp. SIMBA_162
ATACGTGATATTGATGGAAATGAAATTGACTTTATTACAACAACATCTGGTGTTTAAATTGAAAAGTTAGCAGATCCATGGTTGGATTTGCTAACTTTTTTTCTCCACTTTCAACCAAAAAGAAAGAGGGGCTAATCACGAAGATCAGCCCCAACTTTCCGAAACTACCTTATCTGCAAATATTTAAATCTACATCAGCGATACACTGAATAGCTACGAATGCATCTAAATCAACTGT
>NZ_JAWJBQ010001151.1:0-238 GCF_046535955.1 Pseudoalteromonas sp. SIMBA_162
GCATCGTCTCGCCGCAGAGTGTCGGAGTCTTCCACGGCTTCCTGTTCGGACTGGCGCTGGATGTGCTGCAGGGCGCACCGCTGGGGCACAACGCCCTGGTACTGTCGCTGACGGCCTTCATGGGTGTGCTGCTCTATCAGCGCATTCGCGCCTACTCGCTGTTGCAGCAGGCGTTGCTGGTGATCGTGGTGCTGGGCATCGCGCAGTTGCTGGATCAATGGCTGCGCAGTCTGTTCGG
>NZ_JAWJBQ010001152.1:0-238 GCF_046535955.1 Pseudoalteromonas sp. SIMBA_162
GTGGGCTCCGCCGGTTACTGTTCGAGCTCGGCGAGGATCGTCGACGACGCGTAGACCTTCTCGCCGATCGAGACCTTCGCGCGGCTGCCGAGCGGCAGGTACACGTCGACGCGCGAACCGAAGCGGATGAAACCGTAGCGCTGGCCGCGCGACAGCGGCTCGCCGGCGCGCACGTAGCAGAGGATCCGGCGGGCGACGAGGCCGGCGATCTGCACGGCGGTGACGGTCTTGCCGCTCG
>NZ_JAWJBQ010001153.1:0-238 GCF_046535955.1 Pseudoalteromonas sp. SIMBA_162
CTGGATGAAGCCGACGCGATTGTCTGGGAGCACGAAGCGGTGAATAACGGGTAACGCTTATATGGCACCTCACACATTTGCCTGATATAGTAAGTCAACGCTTACTTACAAGGGGAAGCGAAATGGTTAACGTAGCACTCGCACTGCTGGTAGGGACGCTCAAGACGTTCCTGACCCAGAAGTTCGTAACCGAGGTTGTGATCCTGCTGGCCGAATACCTGGCCGGTCACACCAAGAG
>NZ_JAWJBQ010001154.1:0-238 GCF_046535955.1 Pseudoalteromonas sp. SIMBA_162
TCGAGATCTATCGACTGGAAGGCGATGTTCTCGCAGACTGGGAGTCGCCCAAGGTCGCGGCTTACGCCGGCAATCACGGCCGCCAGCACCCCACCACCGATTGGGCCGCCATCAAGCGTGAACGCTGCTGCTGATGCGGCTTCTGGTACGCTGATCGCCTTTATCGGGTACTGATGTGACAAAGCCCCCTGCCGAGACTCTCGACAGGGGGCTTTGCCTTTCATGTACGGGCATCGCC
>NZ_JAWJBQ010001155.1:0-238 GCF_046535955.1 Pseudoalteromonas sp. SIMBA_162
GTGGCTTAAATTCCAGTTCGCTGGCGTGGTCGGCGTAGTTCAGGCCGAGGGCAAACAGCGTGCCGTGCGGGTGTGGCTGCGTTGGGAAGCTCTTGCGCGTGGTCACTTCACGTTCGTCCACTACCGGATTTTCCAGCGGCGGGAAACCTTCTGCGAGAACACGCACGCGATCGCCTGGCTGTATTTCCACGCGCGCCTGTGGCGTGCCGAGCAGAATGGCATCGCCTGGATTCAGCAT
>NZ_JAWJBQ010001156.1:0-238 GCF_046535955.1 Pseudoalteromonas sp. SIMBA_162
CGCTGCTGAATGTGCTGCGGGCGGCGCGCCAGCGTGGCGTGATGTTGGCAGCGATCAGCCAGTGTCCTGAGGGTTCGGTGGTGTTCGATACCTATGCGGCGGGTAACCGCTTGCGTGGGGCCGGGCTGGTCAGTGGCGGTGGCATGACCCGTGAGGCGGCGCTGGGCAAGATGGTTGCGCTGCTGGGGGCGGGGTTGGATGTGGATACTGCAGAACAGTGGTTTGCCCTGGATCTGTG
>NZ_JAWJBQ010001157.1:0-238 GCF_046535955.1 Pseudoalteromonas sp. SIMBA_162
TTTGTCGCGCTGGTCATTGTCGGCGCGGGCGTCAAAATCGTGCCGCAGGGCTATCAATGGACGGTAGAACGTTTTGGTCGCTATACCAAAACGTTACAGCCGGGGCTCAGTCTGGTGGTGCCGTTTATGGATCGCATTGGTCGCAAGATCAATATGATGGAGCAAGTGCTCGATATCCCTTCCCAGGAAGTTATCTCGAAAGATAACGCCAACGTTACCATCGACGCCGTGTGCTTTA
>NZ_JAWJBQ010001158.1:0-238 GCF_046535955.1 Pseudoalteromonas sp. SIMBA_162
TAACTGCCCTATCGCGGCAATACAAATGCCGTCTGCTTCAGCCGCCGTTAAACGCGACGCCAGCTTGGCTTTTTGACGAGCGTTAATCAGCGGCCCACAGCCTGCATCGGCCTCGCCTGCATCACAGCGCAGCGCCGCAAAGCGTTTGCAAAGGTCCGCCACCACACGGTCGGCGATGTCTCGCTGGACCAGCAAGCGGCTTCCCGCTGAACAGGTTTGCCCAGCGTTTTGCACAATG
>NZ_JAWJBQ010001159.1:0-238 GCF_046535955.1 Pseudoalteromonas sp. SIMBA_162
CCGGGCGCAGGTGCAGACGTGCGGGGCAAGCACGAAAAACCTTGGCGAACGGCCTGGCACTTGCGTTAGGCTCCAGTTTGCGAGTTGCCCGGTAGAGGCGACCGATCTCCGCCAGGCGTGCGTATCTTCCGATATCATTGCGAGGTTACGTCATGGCCATCACTTCCCAGGACATCTGCAATGCCGCCGACCAGCTCAAGGGCTTTGTCGGTTTTCATGGCAAGCGCGGCGTTCATAT
>NZ_JAWJBQ010001160.1:0-238 GCF_046535955.1 Pseudoalteromonas sp. SIMBA_162
TGCTGGGGTTCGATCTCCACGCCGCCATACATCGCCATGGAGCTGACTTCCAGATACCTGGAGTAGTGCTGGATGTTGTCTTCGACCTGAATCGCCAGCTCCCGCGTCGGCGTCAGGATGACGGCATGTACGCGCTTGGCGCGTACCTTGGGCGCCTGCTGCAGGGTCTGCAGGATGGGCAGCACGAAGCTTGCCGTCTTGCCGGTACCCGTCTGGGCGGCGGCGATCAGGTTGTCAC
>NZ_JAWJBQ010001161.1:0-238 GCF_046535955.1 Pseudoalteromonas sp. SIMBA_162
CTGAAATACATGCGGGCTCTGGCGCAAGCATGGCCTTCATCGGAATTTGTGCAGCAGCCTGCTGCACAATTGCCGTGGATTCATCTTTGTACCTTGCTCGACAAAGCAAAGGATCCGGTGGTCGGCGATTGGTACGCGGGCAAGGCGCTTGAGCACGGCTGGTCCCGCAACGTTCTCGCGATGCAAATTGACACGGAAGCACATGCGCGGACGGGTGCGGCCGTAACCAATTTCGACG
>NZ_JAWJBQ010001162.1:0-238 GCF_046535955.1 Pseudoalteromonas sp. SIMBA_162
GGCCAATGCGCTGGCGGCACTCGCGATGGGCACCGCAATCGGCCTCGACGAGACGGCGATGGTCGCCGAGCTAGCAAGCTTCGCGGGGCTGCCGCATCGCGGCGAGCTGATCGCCGAGGTGGCGGGCGTGCGCTGGATCAATGATTCCAAGGGCACCAATGTCGGGGCGACGCTGGCGGCGATTGCTGGTCTCGGCCCGACGCTCGAGGGCAAGCTGATATTGCTGGCCGGCGGCCAG
>NZ_JAWJBQ010001163.1:0-238 GCF_046535955.1 Pseudoalteromonas sp. SIMBA_162
CGATGCGCCGCCGCGTGACGGAGCTGCTCACCCTGGTGGACCTGGCCGGCAGTGAAGGCAAGTATCCGGCGGCCCTGTCCGGGGGCCAGCAGCAACGCGTGGCACTGGCGCGGGCGCTTGCGACCGAGCCGGGGCTGCTGTTGCTCGATGAGCCGCTTTCAGCACTGGATGCGCGCGTACGCCTGCATCTGCGCAGTCAGATCAAGGCACTGCAGGCACGGCTGGGCGTCACCACCAT
>NZ_JAWJBQ010001164.1:0-238 GCF_046535955.1 Pseudoalteromonas sp. SIMBA_162
GGTCCAGCGTTCCCATGTTGTCGTTGCGCCATTGTTGATTGAATAAAACCATGAGGCATAACTTTCTTGAAATAATAGTTCATAGACTAAATCGCTACGGCCAGCTTTTTGCAAAGCTGATGCTAGTAGCGGGGTTCCCAAGAAACCGGTGCGAAGGTGATTGTCAGCTTTAGCGATGAGCTTAATAAGTAGGTGCTGTGCTTTGTTAACCTCTGCTAGCTCGAGTAGATTGAACTCC
>NZ_JAWJBQ010001165.1:0-238 GCF_046535955.1 Pseudoalteromonas sp. SIMBA_162
GGAGCAGTCTTTACAGTAAAAATGATTTATGATAAAGGGCAAACAGATTCTATTACAGAACGTTTTTCACGTTTTGATATTCCAGTTTTAAGCGATATTCCAATTATCGGTAAAATGTTCTTTGTAGACGTCTATGCTACTTCTATTTTAGCAGTTGCCGTTGCATTAATTGCTTGGTTCATCATCACAAAAACTCCATTTGGGCTAAGATTGCGTGCAGTCGGGGAACACCCAATGG
>NZ_JAWJBQ010001166.1:0-238 GCF_046535955.1 Pseudoalteromonas sp. SIMBA_162
CCCTTTATTTTGCAGTTCGTTCCAACATTCAGAATCCCCTACTCTTCTCTAAAAGAGCGATTCTTACCCTATCCACATTAGTCGGAACGTTTTCAATTCCATTATTTATTGAGATGACGAGTACCATCGTATTCATTTATTATGTAACGGTGATGTTTTTATTTGGCGGTAGCCTAGTCGCTACCAATACACCAATTGGGATCTTCCTTCAAAACGATGTGGAAGAAAACTTTAAATG
>NZ_JAWJBQ010001167.1:0-238 GCF_046535955.1 Pseudoalteromonas sp. SIMBA_162
CTTGGGGTCTTCCTCCTCACGGATGATGCGAATCACCTCGTCGAGATTCAGATAAGCCGTCAGCAGACCCTCGAGGATATGCAGACGGTCCTCGACCTTGGCCAGACGATGCTCGAGGCGGCGACGCACGGTGGCGCGACGATAGCGCAGCCACTCGGCCAGCATCTCGTGCAGCGCCATCACCCGCGGGCGCCCCTTGAGGTCGATGACGTACATGTTGACGCGCGCGTTCTTCTCG
>NZ_JAWJBQ010001168.1:0-238 GCF_046535955.1 Pseudoalteromonas sp. SIMBA_162
CCGCGGACTGCGCGCGACCCAGACGCCGCGCCGCCGCCGAGAACGAGCCCGTCTCCGCCACGCAGCGCACTGTCTGCAGTTGCTCCAGTGTCCAGTTCATTGCCTCGCCTCGTGCCTTGATCTATCTGAATAATAGATGGATGCCAACCTTAAACCATCTTGTATCTCTCTAGAATGCCTCCTCCATCCGCGTCGTTCAGCCCATCCGGCATCACACGCGGTGATCGAGAGGATGTAT
>NZ_JAWJBQ010001169.1:0-238 GCF_046535955.1 Pseudoalteromonas sp. SIMBA_162
CGCGGTTCCGCGTTTGGCGGCGTAAAAGGGCGCACTCAGTTGCCGGGTATGGTCGAAGAAGCAATGAGCGGAAAAATTCAGTTAGATCCGTTTATTACGCATCGCCTGCCACTGGAGCAGATTAACGAAGCGTTCGATTTAATGCATCAGGGTAAATCCATCCGTACTGTTATCCATTTTGGTGATAACTGATTCATTGGCCAGCGGATTTCACCGCTGGCACTTTCCTGAATTTTTT
>NZ_JAWJBQ010001170.1:0-238 GCF_046535955.1 Pseudoalteromonas sp. SIMBA_162
CCAGCACCTTGTGGCGCTCGGGCGCGGCAAGCGCAGCATCCTGCGCCTGCACCTCGAGCACCAGCTGGTCATATTCCCGTGAATCGCAATCCTTGTTCAGCATGGGCGCCTCTGGATTAGAGCATTCATATATAACTCAGTGTAGTGCTCTATTCGCAATCTTTCTTGCCTCTGACTCCGCGGGAGAATCCGCCAGCGGATAGCGGATTGCAGTGACGAAGTCTGAGGGTCATCACTC
>NZ_JAWJBQ010001171.1:0-238 GCF_046535955.1 Pseudoalteromonas sp. SIMBA_162
TGCGAGTGCTTCATCCCAGCCCCCTGCCAATATCAAACCCGTCTGAACTGCCGGGACCGAAGTTGACCTCCTTGTCACACCACGGGCAGGTCTGTTCTCCGGGGCCATCGCATCACACCAGGTGATCGCAACGCCCCAGCGCGAAGGTGGTCGCCGCGCCGCAGTGCGGGCATGGCGCCACCCCTTCCAGCTGATTGGTGTTCACCTGAGTGGCGGGCGCCGTGCGCTCTGCCGTCCA
>NZ_JAWJBQ010001172.1:0-238 GCF_046535955.1 Pseudoalteromonas sp. SIMBA_162
TTGTGTCTGCTTTTACACTTAAGTCTTTACCCACTTTGTGTACTTTACCATCTGCCAATAGTACAGCAGCGTCATCCAGGCGTTCGCTAGTCCCTGTAAGAACAGGCGCATTTTTGATGAGTGTACGTGTTGTAGAGATTGGCGTGTAAGTGCTTGGGGATGGGTTTGTGTTAATAGTAATTGTATCATGTTGTGTTTCATTTTCTTGGCAACCTACAAGCGCAGCGGCTAACCCAAC
>NZ_JAWJBQ010001173.1:0-237 GCF_046535955.1 Pseudoalteromonas sp. SIMBA_162
TCAGCTACGCTCGCTGGCCCGTGGAGCCTGCGCAACTGCGTCTGTGCGTGGTTGGCCCCACCGAATACACCGATGACCTGCTCAAGGGCGCGACCCAGGCCACCGGCCGCCCGGTGCTGGTGCGGCGTCTGCTGGCCAACAACCCGTCGTTGGCCAGTGAGTGCGATTCGGTCTATGTCGGCAAATTGTCCAATGATGAGCGTACCCGCCTGTTCAACTCGCTGATCGGGCAACCGG
>NZ_JAWJBQ010001174.1:0-237 GCF_046535955.1 Pseudoalteromonas sp. SIMBA_162
GGGTGTTCATGGTGCCGTTAAGATGCGATACCGGCGACCAGGCTTGGGAAAGGCGGTCGTTCACCGCTTCCAGCGGCGCGGCAAAGTTGTCCCACGCTGGGGGTGTGGTAGCGGCCTGTTGGGCAAGGCGGTCGATGGCTTCGCGGCTCTCATCGAGCAGCGTTTCCACGGCGGGCACCACGTGATCGGCACGAATGTCGGCGAAGGGGGGAAGCTCGTGGCTCTCTAGCAACGGGT
>NZ_JAWJBQ010001175.1:0-237 GCF_046535955.1 Pseudoalteromonas sp. SIMBA_162
CGTGCGCCGCCGATTTGCCGGTGACTGCGAGCTGATGCTGAACTTGGATCGTCACGTAGTCGGGCACGCCGTCTCGCCAAAGGCGAGAGCCATGCTCTCCCGCCGTCTTGCATTCCAAAATCTGTACGTCAGGCACGCCGACAATCTCGCGATCGATATTCGCCAGCATCCACGGGATCGAGGGATGACGGAGTACTGCGTTGACGCGCCGAACACGATTGCCCGTCTGCTTCGTGT
>NZ_JAWJBQ010001176.1:0-237 GCF_046535955.1 Pseudoalteromonas sp. SIMBA_162
GACCGAACGACCTGCGGCTCCTGACGGAGATCCTGCGTTCGGCGCGATGCCGGATCAGTGTCGCGTTCGACGGGCTGCAGGCCTATCACCGCGCGCAGGCCGTCGCGCCCGACCTGATCCTGATGGATGTCCGGATGCCGCGCATGGACGGCTTCGCCGCGTGCCGCCTGCTGGCGTCGACGCCGTCGACGCAGAACATACCCATCATCATCCTGACCGCCGCCGCCGATCTCGACG
>NZ_JAWJBQ010001177.1:0-237 GCF_046535955.1 Pseudoalteromonas sp. SIMBA_162
GGGAGGTGGAGCGATGAAAATAGGAAGAATGTTTAGCTGGACTTTTATGTTAATGCTATCATTCGTTCTTTTTTTACCTAGTTTAACAGCACATGCTAGTGACCGTGTATATCATATTGTTCTCGAAGATGAGGTTGAGAAAGGGTTACATGCTTATTTAAAACGTGCATTTAGTGAAGCAGTTGACGCTAAGGCTAAAACAGTTATATTAGAGATACATACCCTGGAGGTTTTACG
>NZ_JAWJBQ010001178.1:0-237 GCF_046535955.1 Pseudoalteromonas sp. SIMBA_162
GCATGATACTGAATTCCCCCGCAACTTAATTTCATATTCGATACAATAGGAACTGCATACCACTTTAAACCGAGATCAGAAAAAGTTTCGTATTGAGGATGGCGGATCGGTACTTCAAGAACATATTCATTGGGAATCGAAAAGATCTTTGGTTGATTATTTCCTATTTGGATTACAATCGGCAAAATATCAAAGGGTGTCCCCTTACCTTGCCACCCTAACCTTTGACAAACCTTG
>NZ_JAWJBQ010001179.1:0-237 GCF_046535955.1 Pseudoalteromonas sp. SIMBA_162
GTCGACGACCTTGTCGTCGATTTCGATCGTCCGGCGCACGAAGTTGATTTTTATGTTGTCGATGTACAGGTATTTGCAATCCATGGTGGCCCTCGCATGTCCGTAAAGGAGTGTTGCGAGTCATGTACTGCAACTTCCGGGCCAGTGATGGAGCCGCCCCAGCCGTGCGGCGGGTCCCGGCGCCCGCAATCGCGCGCCGGTGTTGAATCTAAAAGAATTTTTAACGGCGCCGCAGCG
>NZ_JAWJBQ010001180.1:0-237 GCF_046535955.1 Pseudoalteromonas sp. SIMBA_162
CCCGTCACTGAGCGTTGGGGCACACACCGGTACCAGGTATTCGTCGAACAGCGGGGTCAGCGGCCGCTCGTCCAGGCCTTCCGGCAGGTACAGCACATAGGCGTCGCAATCGCCGCCGGGGTCTACCGTGGCCCCGCCCACGGTCTCGATCGACAGGCACAGCCCGGGGTTGGCGGCGTAGAAACCGCTGAGCCGCGGCAGCAACCAGCGCACCGCCAGGGAGACAAAGATGCGGAT
>NZ_JAWJBQ010001181.1:0-237 GCF_046535955.1 Pseudoalteromonas sp. SIMBA_162
CCCCGCAAGCTGCGCAAGGGCATGGGGCCGCGGTAGGTCGACCATGGACGACAACGGAATTCTGGAACAGGTGCCAGGCTCTTACGTGGCCCGGGCCGCCCTCACCCTGCCGCCAGCGGCCGCCGCCGAGGACCGCGACTACCCGGTCGAGATCGACGCCGGCCACGCCGGACTGGTGCGCATCACATTCCGGCGTCAGAAGGCCCGGCGCGCCAAGCATATGCATTGGTTCTGGCT
>NZ_JAWJBQ010001182.1:0-237 GCF_046535955.1 Pseudoalteromonas sp. SIMBA_162
GGTGGTTGGTCGGCTCGTCGAGCAGCAGCATGTCCGGGCTCGAGAGCAGCAGACGGCACAGTGCGACACGGCGGCGCTCACCACCGGACAGCACGCCGACATTGGCATCCCACGGCGGCAGGCGCAGTGCTTCGGCGGCCACTTCCAGCTTGCGCTCGAGGTTGTGGGCGTCAGAGGCCTGGATCAGGTCTTCCAGCTTGGCCTGACGCGCGGCGAGGGCGTCGAAATCGGCGTCCG
>NZ_JAWJBQ010001183.1:0-237 GCF_046535955.1 Pseudoalteromonas sp. SIMBA_162
GCAGGTCCAGGCGCTGGACAACCCGGCCTTCGAGGTGGATGCCCTGGCACTGCGCGATGGTCCGCGCCACAGCCTGCTGGGCGTGACCAAGACCCCGCGCGCACAAACCATCGACCTGGACGGCGCCGAGCAGATCTGCCAGGCCGGCCCGAGCCTGGAACTGCTCGGCGCCGACGGGCACAGCCGCTCCGCCGCCGTGCAGTGCAGCAATGGCCGGGCCCAGTTGCAGGTGCCCGG
>NZ_JAWJBQ010001184.1:0-237 GCF_046535955.1 Pseudoalteromonas sp. SIMBA_162
GTACCAGTTTCTTTACCTTTAGATACCATTAGTATTATTGTTTATTGGTTATAGTTATATAGTATGGTTATAGTTAAGTACCAGTTTCTTGAACGTCAAAGAATTGGTACATCGTAGTATTAGAATTTGATACACCGTGTACGGAATTTGATACATCGATAAAGTTCTACAATTCTAGTATAAATAGTAGTGGTTCTACAAATGAAACTAAAAAAGAAGCCATTAGCTGACTTCTTT
>NZ_JAWJBQ010001185.1:0-237 GCF_046535955.1 Pseudoalteromonas sp. SIMBA_162
GGGCGCAAGGTAGCGATGGTCGATGACCGTCGCCAAGTCGGTGGCAACTGCACGCACCTGGGTACCATCCCGTCCAAGGCACTGCGTCACTCGGTGCGGCAGATCATGCAGTTCAACACCAACCCGATGTTCCGGGCCATCGGTGAGCCGCGCTGGTTCTCGTTCCCGGACGTGCTGAAAAGCGCCGAGAAGGTGATTTCCAAGCAAGTGGCATCGCGCACCGGCTACTACGCCCGC
>NZ_JAWJBQ010001186.1:0-237 GCF_046535955.1 Pseudoalteromonas sp. SIMBA_162
CAAAGGACACCACGGGGAAGCCTACCACCGGGGTGAGATAGATGTAGGCGATGATGGAGGCACAGATGGCCACCAGCGTCAGAATGAAGGTGATCAGCGGCACGGGGTGCTGCCAGGCAAACCAGACTTCACGATTGTGCAGCCCACGGACGAGCAGGATGGCCCCGAACAGTATCAGCAGTGCGCCGATAACGGTGGGAAAGGTACCGGCCCCATATTCCTGGCGCGGCAGGTTCT
>NZ_JAWJBQ010001187.1:0-237 GCF_046535955.1 Pseudoalteromonas sp. SIMBA_162
TTCATCCGAGCGAAAAGAAGTTTTGCAGCCTCCCCATTCGCTTCGCCGACTTTGGACCGGATCAGATAATCCATGCCCTCCGCACGTTTGTTCTCATCCTTGCTGACGAGTTTTCGAGCGTTTTCACGGATCACCAGCACGTTGTTCACGTGCCTGGATGCAAATTCGATATCGCTTCCCGCTGTAAGTAGCACGACCATACTGGCCATAAGCTCGTCGAGCTTTAACATCGCGTCT
>NZ_JAWJBQ010001188.1:0-237 GCF_046535955.1 Pseudoalteromonas sp. SIMBA_162
TACAGTTACATTCAGTAACCATACTGAAACTACAGTTAATACTAATAACATTAATAATACTGAATCAATATCAATCCTAAAATTAGTGTCAGTAGCATCATTGATATTAGTACCAGTAATAGTACTAATAACAGTACTAAAAACAGTACTAGTAACAGTATTAATAACAGTACTAGTAACAGTACTTCATTAGTCTTAGGATTCTATTCAGTTTTATCTTTAAAGGGATACTACACC
>NZ_JAWJBQ010001189.1:0-237 GCF_046535955.1 Pseudoalteromonas sp. SIMBA_162
CACTGCCTTTGTCCACACTGGCAGCCATACGACACGCCCACTGCGGCGAGAGGTCGACTCTGATTACACGCCAGTGCACTATCGGCCAGCAGGACGGCCAAGCCATGCAGGATGCAAGACCGAGCAGCTTTGATAACCATAATGAAGCGGCGACAGCGAGCAAAGGCCATGCGTGACAAGGACCTGCTGTCAGCCAGCCTCTGTCAGGCCTGAGGACGGCATCTTTCTCTTCAGGAT
>NZ_JAWJBQ010001190.1:0-237 GCF_046535955.1 Pseudoalteromonas sp. SIMBA_162
GTAGCTCACCACCTTGCCGGGCGGCACTTGGCCGAGTACCGAATACAGCACCGTTCGTCGGCCCTCGGCGCTGTCCAGGGCGTGCTCGTATCCATCAGACATCACGCCCCCCTTGGGCTGTAGATGAAACTGGACCGATGGTCCGGCAAATGAGAGTTGAACTCAACGCCTTATGCCCGGTCTGTCCTTGCTCTGGTCGTCGGTATCTGGATAATGCCCGGCTTTTTTGTCAAAACG
>NZ_JAWJBQ010001191.1:0-237 GCF_046535955.1 Pseudoalteromonas sp. SIMBA_162
CGCGCCGATCTCGACGTCGATCCGCTCGATCTCGAGGACGTCCCCGCGCACCGCTTTCCCGAGCTGACGCCGTTCCGCTTCCAGGAGCATCTCGACTTCATCCTGACCGGCGACGCGTTCGACGAGGCGCGCCGCCTCGCGCTCTGCATGCTCGACGCCGATCGCGTGCGCACCTTCGGCTCGACGACGCTGCTGCGCGGCTACCTGCTGCAGTTGATCGGGCTCGTCTGCACGCAG
>NZ_JAWJBQ010001192.1:0-237 GCF_046535955.1 Pseudoalteromonas sp. SIMBA_162
CGAGCTCGAAATCCGCAAGAGCCGCTTCATCGCGCAGGCGATCCCCGTCGACGACCGCGACGCCGCGATGCAGGCGCTGCAGCGCCTGCGTGACGCGCACCCCGCGGCCACCCACGTCTGCTGGGCGCTGCTCGCCGGCGGCCAGTCCGGCATGTCGGACGACGGCGAGCCCTCGGGCACTGCCGGCCGGCCGATCCTCGAGGTGCTGCGCCATCACGATCTCGACGGCGTGCTCGG
>NZ_JAWJBQ010001193.1:0-237 GCF_046535955.1 Pseudoalteromonas sp. SIMBA_162
AGAGCGTCAGCGGGTAGGAGGCTGCCGCAAGCAGGTCCAGAATCATGACACTGTGGTCGACGGCAGGGGCTTTGGTCTTCTCGTGATTCATGAACGCGGGGACACTCCGAAACGCGAATCTCGGCCACAGGCGGCGTGCATCCGGGGCTGTGACACTTTGACGACGGATGAACGATGCCACACACGGCATCTCTCATGCGCTGAAAATAAAACGGCCCATAGGGTACCAGACCCATG
>NZ_JAWJBQ010001194.1:0-237 GCF_046535955.1 Pseudoalteromonas sp. SIMBA_162
TGTTGTTATGACCTAACCTTGTTTTAGTGAATGATCAATAACTCCGCGTGCTACGTCCAAGACAATCTTAAACGATAAATCATCGACTTTGTCGTTCTCAGGCTTTGACTTTTTGTCGCATCTGCTGTGAGACCGCTTTCAAGCGTATGTTTTATTGCGCGAATGACGCCTTTCACGCTGTCAGGTCGTCTGCAACCAAGGATTGAGTATAAGACCATCAGACGCTGAAAACGGTGA
>NZ_JAWJBQ010001195.1:0-236 GCF_046535955.1 Pseudoalteromonas sp. SIMBA_162
TTTAACAATATAAAGCAATCATCTGTGTGGGCACTCGTACAGATTGAGTTCTAACAGCCAAGCTTAGTTCGCTAAGTGAGGCAAACAAATTAGAGTCTCAATTGAAACTGAGTGACCAACAGCAATAACTTACTTAGGTTTTACTTAAGAAAAAAATTGCAGCACAGTCAATTCAATATCGAAAGATATTAAATAAATTCAGAATTCATTGAGCTGTCGAAAGACACAAAACTTTT
>NZ_JAWJBQ010001196.1:0-236 GCF_046535955.1 Pseudoalteromonas sp. SIMBA_162
GCTATCAGGCCTTCGTCGGCCGAGCGCCGCTCGACCTCGTCTATGTCGTACGCACTTCCGCGATACTCGACATGCCGCCGCAGCAACGCGACGTGTTCGCGGCAGTCGCGGCCGGCGCCATCTCGCAGAATGTGTCGCTATATTGCGCGTCGGCCGGCCTCGGGACGGTCGTGCGCGGCTGGATCAACCACCGTGCGCTCGCCGACGCGCTGCGGCTGAACGAGGACGAGTTGCCG
>NZ_JAWJBQ010001197.1:0-236 GCF_046535955.1 Pseudoalteromonas sp. SIMBA_162
GTATCATTTGGTGGCTGGCTTCTAATCGGTATGCCCCTTCATTGGTATTTATGTAAAACATCTAAAACAGGTTTCATCTATTACCTGTTGTTAGCTTTGACTTTATCAATAATCTTACTACTCCTTACCAGCTTCTAGGCTGCAATAGTATTGGGCGGAGCAGCTATTTTTCAAGCTAGCATTTTTAGTCATTATGTATTTAAAACCTAACAAGCTGTTAAACAAGGAAAGTGCAG
>NZ_JAWJBQ010001198.1:0-236 GCF_046535955.1 Pseudoalteromonas sp. SIMBA_162
TGCACGGTGACCCCCATGCTCTCCAGCTCTTGCTGAACGGTTTGGCTGATGCGCTCAGATAAACCGGGGAGCAGACGCGGTGCCGCTTCAATCAAATGAACGCTGATTGTTTGGTGATCAACAGCCGTGACGCCATAGGCATTGAGCAGGCGCGAGGCGTCTAACAATTCCGCCGAAAGCTCCACTCCTGTGGCACCGCCGCCGACAATCCCAATGGTGAGCTGGGTATTCTGACG
>NZ_JAWJBQ010001199.1:0-236 GCF_046535955.1 Pseudoalteromonas sp. SIMBA_162
CAACCTACGTTCTCCATAAAGTAACCACATACGTAGTAGCCGATTAAAGAACCCAAGTTAATACCCATGTAATAAAGAGCGTAACCGCCATCACGACGCTCATCAGCATCGCTGTATAACTGGACTACCATTGCACTGATATTTGGCTTGAGTAAGCCCGTACCTGTTGCAACAAAAC
Source organism: Pseudoalteromonas sp. SIMBA_162 (assembly GCF_046535955.1). Lineage (NCBI taxonomy): Bacteria > Pseudomonadati > Pseudomonadota > Gammaproteobacteria > Alteromonadales > Pseudoalteromonadaceae > Pseudoalteromonas > Pseudoalteromonas sp. SIMBA_162. The sequence continues at coordinate 179 of NZ_JAWJBQ010001199.1, forward strand.
TTAAACCAATAAAAAATGAATATTCATGTGGACCGGCCAAAATAATGTGGCCACACAT
>NZ_JAWJBQ010001200.1:0-236 GCF_046535955.1 Pseudoalteromonas sp. SIMBA_162
CCGACTGCGCGCCGCCGACGTCACCCATCACGAGCGCGAGATGTTCGGCATCGCTGCCCGATACGCGGAATGCATACGACGTGAACGTACCGTAGCGCGTGGGCAGCGTCGCGGTGGCGACGAGCGTGACGCACTCGTCGGCCTGGCCATTGCCCGGCACGGGCGATTGGGGACGCGAAGACATCATGAATTCAGTGGAAACGATCAGGAATGTAGGAGTTGTGTGGATAGTGCGT
>NZ_JAWJBQ010001201.1:0-236 GCF_046535955.1 Pseudoalteromonas sp. SIMBA_162
GTTGCGGATGGCGTTGTGGATGGCAGCGTGGATAGCGGTGATCGCCCGGCACGCCTGCAGGCGCGCGAGCTAGGCGCGGATGAGCTCGGGCGTTATGCTTTCGAACTGACGTTTGATGGCCGTTCGCTCGGTCGTGTCCAGCTGGCGTTGCTGGGGCGTCACAACGTGGCCAATGCGCTGGCGGCTGCCGCGGCGTGCCTGGCACTGGGCATCGACAGTGATCTGGTGATCGCCGG
>NZ_JAWJBQ010001202.1:0-236 GCF_046535955.1 Pseudoalteromonas sp. SIMBA_162
ATAAAAAGTAATATACTTAGTTTCATAAACCTTTTCAAACCCCTTAATTCTCGAAATGGCTATCAGCAGCACTTCTTCTTCAAGTGAATTTATTACTCGAAGCTTACTTCTATAAGATCGATACCTCTGTCCATCGAGAGAGAAGTGAAATTCTAAATATTCAACGAACACATTTGTTTTCATGCTCACTAAGTTATTCCCAAGATTTGCTTTGTTGAACTCTTCGTTTTTAAACT
>NZ_JAWJBQ010001203.1:0-236 GCF_046535955.1 Pseudoalteromonas sp. SIMBA_162
GCCTGCGGATCGTCGCCGAGGGCGTGGAAACCGGGGTGCAGCAGACCTTCCTCACCCAACTGGGCTGTGATTCCCTGCAAGGCTATTTCCTTGGCCATCCGCTGCCGCCCGAAGGTTTCATGCAGGGCATCCACCGGGGCGAAGAAAAAGCCTGAGCCTCTCGCCTTGCCGGTTGCGGTCGCGATCTGGCGGCAGTTCGCAGGGATATGGCCGCCGCCGAGGCTCCAGCCGGTTTG
>NZ_JAWJBQ010001204.1:0-236 GCF_046535955.1 Pseudoalteromonas sp. SIMBA_162
TGAAGTTGACGTTGCACGCACCCAATTTGATGTTTTCGCGACTCATATAAGTCTCCTATTGCTCTAGTCGGTAACAGCTAAATTCAAGGCGAAAAGCGAACTCAAACAGACCTCCATTGGAGATGGGGTAAGTGGTGGGTTCGCTGATTGGCCTGACGTGATTGAAGTGATAATCACCAAACCGCTGATTCGTCACATTCAAAACCTTCATTGCCTTCTGGCACAACGCGAAACCC
>NZ_JAWJBQ010001205.1:0-236 GCF_046535955.1 Pseudoalteromonas sp. SIMBA_162
ATCGAATAAGCGGATGAAGGGACCGATGGCACTGGAAGCATTGTTATCCTTTGCCTTGCCCAAAAGCAGGGCGCTACGTCCCTCTATGTCGCGCAGATTAACGTCATTGCCGAGGCTGGCACCCCGTGGAGTACCTGAGGCATCTACGGCGAGAACTATTTCGGGCTCGGGGTTGTTCCAACGCGAAGCGGGGTGCAGGCCGACGGACTCTCCGAATCCCATTGATGAGAGCGGCT
>NZ_JAWJBQ010001206.1:0-236 GCF_046535955.1 Pseudoalteromonas sp. SIMBA_162
GGATAGGGGAACACCGCCGCGGAATACATGCGGTGCTCGCGATCGAGAAACAGCTCGAAGAGATCATTGCCGAGATCGTAATGCGCCGAGATATTGCGCTTCGAACCCGCCAGCGTATTGCGCGCCAGCGCGTAGGCGACGCTCAGCGCCCACTTGGACAGGCGCGACGTCCCGCTGTCCACCGAGTCATTGACCTGTTCGAGGTTGTAGGCGAACAGGCGCACCAGGCCGACCAG
>NZ_JAWJBQ010001207.1:0-236 GCF_046535955.1 Pseudoalteromonas sp. SIMBA_162
GGGTAGTGCGCCGCTACTGGCTGACGCCCGCCCGCCTAGGCAGCGATGTCATAACGCTGCTAGTGACGCAGTTACAGAGTGACGGGCTGTCAGCGTTAACCAAGCGCGCTTGGCAACAGCTAAAAGAGGCCGACGGTGGCGATGTCAGTAGCGAGCTGCGCCTTTTGATGGCCAGCGGCGCAGCCGCGGTGGCCGGGCATTTAGATACTGCCGATGATGAAACAGCGCAAGCGCTG
>NZ_JAWJBQ010001208.1:0-236 GCF_046535955.1 Pseudoalteromonas sp. SIMBA_162
CTGCAATCACATAAAACATTATTAGCGGCCACAAAATGTTGTATCAGTTGTTCGTTTGCTTAAAAGAATTGCATCAAAATAGATATTCTGCTAATTAAAAGTTGTAAAATTTACTTCCTTATATAAAGAAGTAATCTATTAATCTTACAACTTTTTTAATAACCAAAGGTCTTTAATAATTCCAATGAGGATATTGGATATAATCCATATTCACTAAGTAAATGTCATTTACTTAG
>NZ_JAWJBQ010001209.1:0-236 GCF_046535955.1 Pseudoalteromonas sp. SIMBA_162
CGTCGACTGGGCGCGACGGCGCGTCAAATCCCTTCTCGATCACCATGTAGCCGGCACGCAGCGCGAACGCCGGATGATTGCCGCCGGGCCGGCTGTCGAAGCCGGCGAACCCGTCGGTACCTTCGGGCACAGCGTTGACGAGCGACGCGTTACTGCCCGTGATCTGGTCGGGCGAGAACGCGAGGCCGCTTGCGAGACGGGCAGCCTCGCGATTCTTGCCGTCGGTGTCGACGGTG
>NZ_JAWJBQ010001210.1:0-236 GCF_046535955.1 Pseudoalteromonas sp. SIMBA_162
GCTGGATGCGACCTTTACCCCGGTTCGTCGGGTCTCCTATGCCGTCGAGGCTGCGCGTGTTGAACAGCGCACCAACCTCGACAAGCTGGTGATCGACCTGGAAACCGACGGCACACTGGATCCGGAAGAAGCGATCCGCCGCTCCGCAACTATCCTGCAGGAGCAGCTGGCCGCCTTCGTTGATCTGGAAGCAGACAAGGAACAGGAAGTCGAAGAAGAGGAAGATCAAATCGATC
>NZ_JAWJBQ010001211.1:0-236 GCF_046535955.1 Pseudoalteromonas sp. SIMBA_162
CAGCGAGGTGGCGAGATTGAACAGCAATAAAAGGGAGCGAATTTCTCCCGAGTGAGGGCCATATTCCAGCTCCTTCAGACGTTCGCTTACGCACAGCTTCAGTTTATCGGGCGTTAGTGCATCAAGGTCCTCGTCACCGATTGCGTGAGCAAACACTTCTTTTCGCCAGCTGCGCTCGAACGTGCTTTTGGTCGTCTTCTGCGAGAGCTTGCAGATACGCGCAACGTCCATGCCCT
>NZ_JAWJBQ010001212.1:0-236 GCF_046535955.1 Pseudoalteromonas sp. SIMBA_162
GATCCTGTTCGATGAGATTCGCACGCCCTTCATGCGTTTCGGTGATCGCATCCGCATCGAGATGTTCGATCGCGATGGTCAGAGTATCTTCGGCGCCATTGATCAGCAGGTGACGCAGTTGGACGCCTGAGGGCGTCGTCGTGAGGTAGAACTTCTCAGAGACACGTCTCGGGAAGACGTCGTGTGCCGGTAAGCCTCAAGCCAACTGGGTGCGAGGTAGTGCGAAGGGGCGGCCG
>NZ_JAWJBQ010001213.1:0-236 GCF_046535955.1 Pseudoalteromonas sp. SIMBA_162
GGGGATTTTCGCAATCTCCATACATCAAAAAAATCCCGATCTTCTGACCGGGATTTTCAACATCAACGGGAACTTGATTACGGCAGAATTGACGGCTGATCCGCCCCTTCTTTTTCCACTTTCTGCTGCAACATGTGTTCGCGCTTCATACCCAGTTTCAGAGCCAACGCAGATGCCACATAGATGGAAGATGCAGTACCGATGGAAACACCGATAAGCATGGTCAGCGAGAAGCC
>NZ_JAWJBQ010001214.1:0-236 GCF_046535955.1 Pseudoalteromonas sp. SIMBA_162
CTGGGGCAGCCGGTGCGGCTGTAGCGATGTGTATGGCGCGCCGGCGGCTCGTGACTCACGGCTTATGGCTGATGCAGATGGACGCTGCGCACAGTGTGCTGCGGCGGTCGTGCAAAACGATGCAACCGGCGCGTGCCGCGCACGAATACGCGGCAAATGCGCTTTTTGACGGTGATTAAATGGTTTCCGGTGAGCGATCGCCGATCGCGTCCGCCGCAATGTTCGAGAAGGATCGG
>NZ_JAWJBQ010001215.1:0-236 GCF_046535955.1 Pseudoalteromonas sp. SIMBA_162
TGGCCCTGCGCTATGGCCGCAGCACCGAGCTGATCACCAACCTGATCTTCCTGTTCGCCTACGCGGTGATCCTGCTGCCGATCATCCTCTACTCCGGTGCCATCGGCTTGCAGGGCATGCTGGATCTGCCCTCGCTGACCGGCATCAGCTCGCCCAATGCACTGCTGTGGATGACCATCTGGGTGGTCGGCATCATCGGCGCCATCTATGCCCTGTTCGGCGGCATGCGCTCCATC
>NZ_JAWJBQ010001216.1:0-236 GCF_046535955.1 Pseudoalteromonas sp. SIMBA_162
AGGTGTGCGATTCTAAGATTGGGTGTGCTTTATATTAAGTAGCGGCGTTAATTGGGCCTAAATGTTGCCCAGGAGTGGTTTTAAGTGTACCGGCGTCTATCAGCTCACTAATTTCATTAAGTAAGGGGTGCTGCGCTGTTATATCGGTTATAGTAAATAGCGATCGAGTACACATAAACTCCCAATGCACCGATATACACTTCCGCTTAAATTTTAAAATATCGAACCATGTACGG
>NZ_JAWJBQ010001217.1:0-236 GCF_046535955.1 Pseudoalteromonas sp. SIMBA_162
TACTTTAATCGGTTCTGGGTTCAATCTGCTTTTACTCAAGCGCTACACAAACCCTATACCCAAGAAGGTATTGTGATCCCCTTCCCTATTACAGCTCTTAACACAGCGCAAGAAGCCGCTAATTTTAATAGTGATAAAAATTACGCGCGAGATAAGCTCGCGCTTCATTTACTTTAAAATTTATAGGTTACTTGGCCTACTATTTCCCTTGGTCTGCCCGCGAACTCGCCGTTATG
>NZ_JAWJBQ010001218.1:0-236 GCF_046535955.1 Pseudoalteromonas sp. SIMBA_162
ACCATATGTTGCGCCCCAGCTGCTGCCAGTTGCTGTGCAGCTGCCAGCGTAATTCCACCGTCGGCCCAGCACTCGGTCTGAGGAAAAGCCGTGCGTACTTTTTGGATTTTCTCGCACATGGAGGGAATAAACCGCTGTCCCTGCCCATCGGGCTCACTGGTCATCACCATCACTCCGTCCAGCTCAGACGCCAGATATCGCCAGGCGTCGATCGGGGTTGCCGGATTAAATACCAG
>NZ_JAWJBQ010001219.1:0-236 GCF_046535955.1 Pseudoalteromonas sp. SIMBA_162
CGCACTTCCTCGTCGCTGGCCATGGTCAGCGGCTCGGCGACCTGCGGCAGGTGCTCGGCCTTGATCTCGTTCAGCTCGTGGTCGCCGCGCACCATCAGCGCGATCTGACCACCTTCGACGCCTTCGGCCGCCTTGACGATCAGCGTCTTGACGGTCTTCTTGATGTCCAGACCGTGCTGTTCGACCAGTGCGGCGATGGTCTTGGCCTTCGGCGTGTCGACCAGCTGCATCTCCTG
>NZ_JAWJBQ010001220.1:0-236 GCF_046535955.1 Pseudoalteromonas sp. SIMBA_162
CCTGCGCGAGCTGTCGACCTCATCGCTGGCCCAGGGGCTCGAGGATGGCGAGTTGGATCTTGCGGTCGGCTACCCTGCGGCGCCGGCCATGAGCGGCTTGGCCTGTCGGCCGCTCTATCAGGAGCATTCGGCCTTGATCGCCAGTCAGGCGCATTTCCGCCTGCCCGACGCGCCGCAGTGGGAGTGCCTGCGTGACTACCCGCTGGTGTTGCTGACGCCGGAGATGCAGCAGCGGC
>NZ_JAWJBQ010001221.1:0-235 GCF_046535955.1 Pseudoalteromonas sp. SIMBA_162
CAGCGTCTGCTCGAGCACATCGTGCCGGACCAGATCCACGTGCTGATGGATGGCCGCATCGTCAAGTCCGGTGACAAGTCGCTGGCCCTCGAGCTCGAAGCCCAGGGCTATGACTGGCTGCAGGAGGAAACCGCGTAATGACAGCACTTGCTACCGCGTCCGTCCCCGGCAGCGAAGCCTTCGCCAGCGAATTCGCTGCCCGCAAGGCTCGCTTTGCGGCCGACCCGAGCTGGAT
>NZ_JAWJBQ010001222.1:0-235 GCF_046535955.1 Pseudoalteromonas sp. SIMBA_162
TGCTCAAGAATGCCCTATCCATGGCGCTGGCAGCCAGCAGTACCCCCAACGCTTGATTGCGCGAAGATCCGGGCAGATGGCGGCATATGAACGATTGCGACCTTTGCCTTTGCATCTGACTATCTCCCTTATCGGCAGCGGACGCGCAATGTTGTGGGCGAATATCACGCAAGCGGCGCCGAAGGGAAAACCCCAGGATGCAAAAAGCCCGAAGCATAAGCTTCGGGCTTTTTTG
>NZ_JAWJBQ010001223.1:0-235 GCF_046535955.1 Pseudoalteromonas sp. SIMBA_162
GACAGCAACGGCGTCAATCCAAAGCCCGCCGAGGACATCAACAGCCTGCGCGAGCGTCTCGAGCAGCTGGCAAGCCCGGTACGCGTGACGAATCCCGTCGCTGGCAGTCCTGTCACCGACAGCCCCGTCGCCTCCGGGCTGGACAGCTGAGTGCGCTCAAGGCGCCTCATGTCAGAACTTATGCGGCGCCGCTTCCCGTGTGATAGCGCAATGACAGCCAGCGAGAACATGCATG
>NZ_JAWJBQ010001224.1:0-235 GCF_046535955.1 Pseudoalteromonas sp. SIMBA_162
GACCGACAATCGTATTGCCGCCATAGGTCTTGGCAGGGTGCGTTTCCACCTGTGCGCCAAGCGCTTCGAGATGCTGAGTCAGCATTGCCTCAACGTCATTCAAGCCTTCACGGTAGCCCGTTCCCGAATCCACGTTGACTAGTGTTTCCAGCGTCTCCAGCAGAGGCGCTCGCTGTTGCTCGACGGCATCCTGCACATCCTGATAGTCCGCCGCTTGCGCACCGGCACTGCACAT
>NZ_JAWJBQ010001225.1:0-235 GCF_046535955.1 Pseudoalteromonas sp. SIMBA_162
GTTGCGCTTCTTCTCACCGCCGGAGAAGCCTTCGTTGACGGCGCGCTGCAGGAAGCTGGCGTCCATCTGCATGAAGGCCAGTTTCTCGCGGATCAGCTTCATGAATTCCGGGGCCGGAATCTCGCCCAGGCCTTCGGCTTCACGCTTGGCATTCAGCGCCGCCTTGAGCAGGTAGACGTTCTTGACCCCCGGGATTTCCACCGGGTACTGGAAGCCCAGCAGCATGCCGGCACGC
>NZ_JAWJBQ010001226.1:0-235 GCF_046535955.1 Pseudoalteromonas sp. SIMBA_162
TGAAAGAATGTCAGATGCGTCATACAGAGGAAGGGCTCATTTTATTAGCCGCTACGGGATTACAGATCAGATCGGAAATAGAAAACAGAAAAAAGCAGCAAGCTCCTACACTCACTGCTTAGTTCATGAATAACGAATTGATCAATATGAATTATGTCGCTCTTTAAAGAGCACGACAAGTTTTATTCTTGTAGTCCGGCTTGCGGATGGACAATGCACACACACCCCCCATCCC
>NZ_JAWJBQ010001227.1:0-235 GCF_046535955.1 Pseudoalteromonas sp. SIMBA_162
CTGAGCCTTGCCGTGCTGCTGGGCGGGCGCCTGCTGCTGGGGGTGGCCCAGGGCCTGATCGGGGTCGGCACCATCAGTTGGTGCATGGGCCAGGTCGGCGCGGAGCACACCGCGCGGTCTATCTCCTGGAATGGCATTGCCTCCTACGGCGCTATCGCCATTGGTGCACCGTTGGGGGTGCTGATGGTCCAGCAATACGGTTTCGTCAGCCTCGGCATCGCCTTGTCGAGCCTGG
>NZ_JAWJBQ010001228.1:0-235 GCF_046535955.1 Pseudoalteromonas sp. SIMBA_162
CTGCCGCTGATCGTGGTGATGCTGTTTTCCTTCAATGCCTCCAACAGTGCCGCCAGCTTCACTGGCGTGTCGCTGCGCTGGTATCGGCGCCTGCTGGGCAATGACGCGATTCTGTCGGCGCTGGGCAATTCGCTGCTGCTGGCGGTGGTGTCGTCATTGCTGGCGCTGATGATCGGCACGCTGATCGGGTATGGCATGTATCGCCATCGTCACCGCAAGCTGGGCTGGCTGATCG
>NZ_JAWJBQ010001229.1:0-235 GCF_046535955.1 Pseudoalteromonas sp. SIMBA_162
TTCTTGAAGAACGGATAGGTATCGCCGGAGAACGAGTTGGCATAGCCCAGCTCGGTACGGAACTTGAGTGACCAGTCCTGACTCAGCTCGAAGAACTTGGATCCCTTGTAGCGGAGCTTGTAGTAATCCGCATCGGAGCCCGGCACCGCCACTTCCAGCGACAGCAGCTGAGAGCTGCCCGCCGTGGGCAGGATGCCACGGTTGAGGTTGTTGCGTGACCAGCTGGCCGTCAGCT
>NZ_JAWJBQ010001230.1:0-235 GCF_046535955.1 Pseudoalteromonas sp. SIMBA_162
GCCTAGGCAGCATAAATCCTCCGAAATGTTAGAAAATAATAATAACATTTAGTTATATTTCATTTTGGAGAGGCAGCACTGGGGAGCAGGCTGGCCGAAATCTCGAGTGATTCAGCATGAAGGGAAGACGGGGACAATCGCCAATGCTGCTGCGTCCACAGCCGTCCGCCGAGTGGCTGGCGCGAGCGGAGGCCGCTGGTGGCTTGCTGGCGCCGGCGCCTCAGCTGCTGGAATG
>NZ_JAWJBQ010001231.1:0-235 GCF_046535955.1 Pseudoalteromonas sp. SIMBA_162
GGCACGCATGGGCTCAGCGATCCCTCGACTTGTCGCTTTGATCGGTACGCTTCGCAGTCGCGAAGCATGAACAGGCAGGTCTTCGGCACGCCTTTTACAGGCGTATCAACGAAGCAGACTGAGCGCATTGTACTGCCGCGAGCCTTGGAGGGGCAAAGTGCATGGCCAGACTGGAAAAATCCGCGCCGGCCTGCCGATACTGGTGACACGGGATTTCTCTTTGGAGAGGGCCGTG
>NZ_JAWJBQ010001232.1:0-235 GCF_046535955.1 Pseudoalteromonas sp. SIMBA_162
GATCGTACATCTCGAACGCGACGCCGAGGGACATCGCCAACTTGCCAGCCTAGCCTGGTTGGGGGAAGAGCGCCCTCGTGAGCTGCTGCACCGTCGCGCGACCATGACGCCCGGTGAGCCCTGCGGCGAAGAGGCCTATCAGGCCAACCCCGATGTGCTGGATGCCTTCATCGCTCATCTCGAGGCACGTGGCGCCACTCTGGCGCCTGGCGTCAGGGACGGTTGGTGTGAAGGT
>NZ_JAWJBQ010001233.1:0-235 GCF_046535955.1 Pseudoalteromonas sp. SIMBA_162
GCCATGTCACGTGACGTGTTCCGTAACATCGGCCCGCGCCGCGCGCCCCGTTCGCCGCAGAAGCCCGCACGATCGCGGCGGTGCGCTGCGGCGCGCGGCATTTCGTCGCTGGCACTCTTATTGCTCCTTGACAGGGAAACACGACGTCGGGGAGCCCAACATGAATACCGTCGAAGTCATCAGCCGCGCGGAAACGATCGATCCACTGGACGTGATCGACGGCGCCGCGCTGATC
>NZ_JAWJBQ010001234.1:0-235 GCF_046535955.1 Pseudoalteromonas sp. SIMBA_162
GTCGCCGGAGCTGAACGTCACGCTGACCCAGGCCTACGCCTGGCAGGAGCCAACGCGCTACTTCGGCACGCCGCTGATCGCCGGCAAGATCGACTACGACCTGCGGCGCCAGAACTACAACGTGGCCGACAGCAAGATCATCTACCGCGACAGCCGCACCGACCTGAAGGCGGAGTGGTCGCCGAACCCGGCCACGCTGGTGCGCAGCCGCGTGTACTACATCGGCAGCGACCGC
>NZ_JAWJBQ010001235.1:0-235 GCF_046535955.1 Pseudoalteromonas sp. SIMBA_162
CATTTCGAAACTCCTAACGCTTGTGGCCAGTGTCCAGCTTGCGCTCCAGGTGCATGGAGTAGCGGGACATACCGAAACAGAAAATCCAGAACACCAGGGCGGCGAACACATAGCCCTCGGTAGCCATGCCCAGCCAGGCCGGGTCGGCGGCAGCTTGCTTGACGCTGTTCAGCAGGTCGAACAGGCCGATGATGATCACCAGGCTGGTGTCCTTGAACAAGGCAATGAAGGTGTT
>NZ_JAWJBQ010001236.1:0-235 GCF_046535955.1 Pseudoalteromonas sp. SIMBA_162
GGAAGAGATCACCTGCTGCGGCTTCGCCGGCGACAAGGGCTTCAGTACACCGGAGCTCAATGCCTCGGCATTGAAGGGGCTGAAGGAGGTAGTGGCCGATTGCGACTACGGGGTTTCCAATTCGCGCACCTGCGAGATAGGGCTGAGTGAGCACTCCGGGCTCAGCTATCAATCGATTCTCGGTCTGGTCGATAGAGCATCGGCACCAAGGTGATGGGAGGTGTTCGAGATGCAT
>NZ_JAWJBQ010001237.1:0-235 GCF_046535955.1 Pseudoalteromonas sp. SIMBA_162
CATAGCCCCGTTTCATTACTTCGCTGCCCCCCTTGTCATAATCAATATACTTAAACGGCCCACCGGTGGCGGTTACTATGCGCCCTCCTAATTGGCAACAACACGCTTAGCAGTTAGCGCAGGTTACGGGCTCAGGTGTAGAGGAAATAGTTTTACTTGGAATGACAGTGTTAGGCATAGTGGCTTAAACAAAAGAAACACCCTAAGTAGGATACACGAGCTCGCTAAACGCGCT
>NZ_JAWJBQ010001238.1:0-235 GCF_046535955.1 Pseudoalteromonas sp. SIMBA_162
CGATGAAGACAGAGTTGGCGTAGGTGATGCGTCCCTTGAGATCGGTACGCGAGATCAGGTAGTCATGCTCACCAATGGGGTATTCCCTTGCCGTCACCGGCTGATTGTTTCGCATTGCCCTTGCTTAGCCTCGTACTCGTCACAGCGTGATCGTCATTGACCCGGCGAGACCACTGACCGGCAGCATGACCGTCATTGCCCGGTACAGCCGCCCACGACCTTGTGGTGCACACCT
>NZ_JAWJBQ010001239.1:0-235 GCF_046535955.1 Pseudoalteromonas sp. SIMBA_162
GGCCGAGGTCGTGACCTGCTCCGGCGTGTCGCCCGCTTCGATACGGTAGGCCGGCGTGACATAGCGCCCGGAGCACAGCTTGCCCTGCGGCACCTCATCATAGGGCTGCCAGTCGAGCTGACTGGCTGACAGGGGCTCGGGCGGAGCGGCCTGTGCCATCAGAGGGGCGCCGGCGACCAGAGGCGCCAGGGTCCACAACAGACGGAAAACCAGTGGCTTGAGCTGCCAGACCGGG
>NZ_JAWJBQ010001240.1:0-235 GCF_046535955.1 Pseudoalteromonas sp. SIMBA_162
TGCAAAGTGTCATTTTAATAAAACCTTTCTATTACGCCCTTTATGCTTTCTTTAACTTAATTATTCCCGTTCTAGCTGTTATATATGCGTATATCGGTATTAAGATTTTACGTATTAAGCCGCAACAATCAGCCTAAATTTAGTAGCGCCTCTTCATATAGAGGCGCTTCTTTTGGAGCAATCATGCCCGACTCAAAACCCCCCCAAGCCCAATATCTCAAAGACTACAATCCCC
>NZ_JAWJBQ010001241.1:0-235 GCF_046535955.1 Pseudoalteromonas sp. SIMBA_162
TTTTATCTCAGGCGAGTATGGTATTTGCATTTCATATTGATATGATCTCAGGGCAAGAAGAAGCTCGTCTTATTCATCAAGGTGTGACTGATTATGTACATAACGAAGAGAACCACCTTATTATCGATATTGGCGGAGGCAGTACCGAACTAATTATTGGTAAGAAATTGAAAAATAAGATTCTTACCAGCCGAAATATGGGCTGTATTAGCTACACAAAACAGTTTTTTAGTGG
>NZ_JAWJBQ010001242.1:0-235 GCF_046535955.1 Pseudoalteromonas sp. SIMBA_162
ACGAGCCTTAGGTTTATTTGCGTTTGGCAGTTTAAGCTTTGCAGCAATTGCTGAACGATTGGACAATTCAAAAATGCGATTTATCGGCCCCTTGGCCGAAGATATGCAATTAAAACCTTTTCAAACGCCGCAGGGCTCAGCCATTATCAACAACCTTTGGCCACAATTACAAGCAAACTCAGACAGTGTTACTATTTTCGGTAAAAAACAAAGCGGTCAGCCATGCAATAAAGTA
>NZ_JAWJBQ010001243.1:0-235 GCF_046535955.1 Pseudoalteromonas sp. SIMBA_162
CAGTCTCCGGCGATTCCTGAGCGAGTCATTGAGCGCCCGCCTAGTGCAGAGCTTGCTCCCGATCAGCAGGATAGCGACTCACTCCCCGACTACGATGTGCTGGATGCCATTTTGGTTAGCTACATTGAAGGGGATATGAGTGCTGAGGCGATTATTGCCGCTGGCTTTGATGAAGAGGATGTCTACAAGGTGGTCAAACTGGTGGATCGCTGTGAATACAAGCGCCGCCAAGCCC
>NZ_JAWJBQ010001244.1:0-235 GCF_046535955.1 Pseudoalteromonas sp. SIMBA_162
CTGTCGTTCCGCATCGGCGGTGAGCTGCGCGAACTCGAGGTCCAGGCCGGTCAGGAGGTCGAGAAGGGCGAGCTGATCGCGCGCCTAGATGATCGCGATGCCAGAAGCGAGCTCAAGAATGCCCGCTCCAGCTTCAATCTGGCGCAGGCGACCTACAAGCGCATGAAGTACTCGGTGGAGAAGGGCGCCATCAGTCGGGCACGCTTCGATGAGGCGCAGGCCGAATTCCAGTCGG
>NZ_JAWJBQ010001245.1:0-235 GCF_046535955.1 Pseudoalteromonas sp. SIMBA_162
CTTGAGCGCGCGCCAGTCATCGCGTGACAGCTGCGGGGCCTCGACGCTCTCGAGCACGGCGTCCTGGAAATCACGCTCATCGATCATCAACGGATGTTCGCGAATCATGGCTTCCAGCGCTTCCTGCTCACGCTGGAAACGACGCAGACAGGCGTTGAGCACACCGGTGGCCCAGCCCTTGCCCAGGCCACGGGCGGCGCCAGCGGTCTCACCGACGGCGGCGTGCGGGGCGATG
>NZ_JAWJBQ010001246.1:0-234 GCF_046535955.1 Pseudoalteromonas sp. SIMBA_162
GGCGCACCGATGGCAGCAGGATATCGGAGTGCATCACCAGCTCGCGCACCAGTTCCTGCAGGCCCGGCACGCCCACCTCGGCATGCTTTCTGAGTGCCATGCGCGCGCAGGTGTCCGCGCAGGCATGCTCGGAAATCTGCACGCCCAGCGCCACCAGCCGCTCACGAAAGTCTTCGTGATCAATCAGCTCCACGATCATCATCGTCATTCTCCTTGCTCGCTGACGGCGGGCAT
>NZ_JAWJBQ010001247.1:0-234 GCF_046535955.1 Pseudoalteromonas sp. SIMBA_162
AGCGACATAGGGGTCTTCTAAAGGCCCTTGGTACGAAACATACGTTACCCCGTCATGGTAAATACCTGCAGGGGGTTGAACGATGGCCAAAGGATTACCGATTGCATCATTGGCAAAGTAATCTACATACTCAGCATTACTCGATTTATAATGGCTACATCCAGTGAGAAGAAGTGCTACACATGTAGAAATAACACTGAGTGGTTTTATCATTTTTTTCATTGTTGTCACCTG
>NZ_JAWJBQ010001248.1:0-234 GCF_046535955.1 Pseudoalteromonas sp. SIMBA_162
CTGAACAGCGCAGCTGTGCTTATTTTTGTGTAGTTTTTACACATTGTCATTCTCATAATTACACAAATAAGGATGGTTATATGGCGTTAATTTCAAAGGTTACTCGAGCTAAATGTTTTACTGGTTTTGTTTTAATCATTGTGCTTTTATTAATATTCCGTGTGGGTTCGCCCCATGCTGTTCAATGTTATGTTAATCAACAAATTAAACAGACGCAGGGAATAAGATGCCGCG
>NZ_JAWJBQ010001249.1:0-234 GCF_046535955.1 Pseudoalteromonas sp. SIMBA_162
TGAGCCTATAAGCGTAGGCGAGATCGCCAGTCCGGAGTGGTTATTCAGCACTTCCCAGGTAAAGTAGTTGGCTGAGTTCAGCACCATACTCGGGCGACCCGGCCACAGCCAGGAAGGGATAAAGACATAGAAATCGCGGACAATTGGAGCCAGGCCCTGGAAGTCGATGTTGTCGTAGTTCTGCAACAGCAACGCCAGATTCTCCCACGGTGAAAAGGTGTCGCGAGTGAGATA
>NZ_JAWJBQ010001250.1:0-234 GCF_046535955.1 Pseudoalteromonas sp. SIMBA_162
GGCCACTTCACCCTGCCCGTCATCGGGGAAATCGAGCTGACCACCGCGCTGCTCTTCGACCTCGGCGTCTACCTGACCGTGGTCGGCGCGACCCTGATGATTCTCGCCAATCTGGGCAAGCTGACGACTCCGCATCGCCCGACCAAGGAGAAGATGTGATGGAAGCCCTCTACGCTACTTCCACCGGCCTGCTGGCCGCCTGCGGTGTCTACCTCACCCTGCGCGGCCGCACCT
>NZ_JAWJBQ010001251.1:0-234 GCF_046535955.1 Pseudoalteromonas sp. SIMBA_162
CTCAGTGCCGCCGTGATTCACCTGCACGCTGCCATCGGTGTAGACATGCACCAGGGCGCCTGCCTGATTGAGGTGCTTGGCGGTGAAGGAGATGCCGAACTTGACCGGTGTCAGCGCCAGCCCCTTCCTGACCACCGGATTGGTGGCATTGAAGGCACGTATCTCGGCGCGGCGCGCCCAGTAGCGGCCACTGTCCTCGAGCTGATCGATCAGGGTCGCCAGCAGCGGGTGTTG
>NZ_JAWJBQ010001252.1:0-234 GCF_046535955.1 Pseudoalteromonas sp. SIMBA_162
TTTTCTAAAGCGACAATATCGGCTATCACTTTTTGCTGGTTAGCTTTTTCCTGATTACCTAATACATTGGGTAACACCATAGTGGCCAAAATACCGATAATGGCAATAACCACCATTACTTCGACCAATGAAAAACCTTGTTGATTACGTCTCATAGCTAAAGCCCTACACTATTATTTAATTGTAAAATGGGTTGAATGATAGACAGCACAATAAAGAATACGATACCTGCCA
>NZ_JAWJBQ010001253.1:0-234 GCF_046535955.1 Pseudoalteromonas sp. SIMBA_162
CCTCGGCTCGCGGACTTCGAGGCCCAGATTCGCGATGAGCTGCGCGAGACGGACCCGGATGTCTCGCTCAGCGTGACCCGTGGCAATGCCGAGAACGCGCTGTCCGTCGAGGACACCCAGCGGCTGGTCGCGGTGCTGGATGCCGCGCCCTACGGGGTCGAGCGCATGAGCGCGGCGGTGGAAGGCGTGGTGGAAACCTCCAACAACCTCGGCGTGGTGCAGCTGCGCGAGGGG
>NZ_JAWJBQ010001254.1:0-234 GCF_046535955.1 Pseudoalteromonas sp. SIMBA_162
GCCGCGATAGTCCTTCTGCGTCGCGCGCGCCGCGAGATCGACGAAATACTGGATCAACTGCGCCTTCGGCTGGCCCGGATGCTTCGCGATGCTCGAATCGAAGCGCTCGAAGAAGCACGCATCCATCCGCTCCAGATACGCGAGGATCAGCTCGTCCTTCGACGAGAACTGGCGGTACAGGCTCATCTTGTTGACGCCCGCGAGTTCCACGACCGCCTCGACACCGACCGCGCG
>NZ_JAWJBQ010001255.1:0-234 GCF_046535955.1 Pseudoalteromonas sp. SIMBA_162
GTTCAGGCCGCGTCGGCGGCAAGCGTGGCGGATGACGTACTGGGTGACGTAGCGGTCGCGGCAGGCGCCTGACCCGCCGCCGAGGCATCACCGCCGGCACTGCGTTCGGCCTCGAGCTGCTGACAGAGACTGGCGAGAATCGCTCCGGCGTCACCGATCACCGAAAGATCGGCACGCTTGACCATGTCACAGCCGCCATCGGTGTTGATGGCCACCACCTTGTCGCAGCGCTGG
>NZ_JAWJBQ010001256.1:0-234 GCF_046535955.1 Pseudoalteromonas sp. SIMBA_162
TGTGGTTAACCCGTTGATGCGTCTGCCACGCAGTAATCTGCTCACCGTCGGTTACCGCATTCATGACGGCTATCTCGAACGGTTAGCCTGGCCGCTGACCGACGCAGCAGGCAGCGTGAAGCCGACAATGCAAAAGTTGATTCCGGCGGATTCGCTCCGTTTGCAGTTCTACGACGGCACGCGCTGGCAGGAGAGCTGGTCGTCAGTACAGGCGATCCCTGTGGCGGTACGCAT
>NZ_JAWJBQ010001257.1:0-234 GCF_046535955.1 Pseudoalteromonas sp. SIMBA_162
GGCACCGTTGATGCGCCAGATCGCCACTGAGCTGGAAGGCACGCTCTGAGGCGCGCGCCTTGTGCGCACATGACGCATGAGGTGATCCCGTCCAGCCCCGGGTGACACCTGAGCCACGCTGACGATGGGCCATGATCCAAAACGCTCGCCCCCGCAGACAGTGATTGTCTGCGGGGGCGAGCGGATTTCATGTGCCAACTTGCTGAGTACCGCCATCCCTAAAGCGTTTCGATC
>NZ_JAWJBQ010001258.1:0-234 GCF_046535955.1 Pseudoalteromonas sp. SIMBA_162
TGGGGCTCGGCGAACGCACCGGCCACCGGCCCGGCCAGTTGTCCGGCGGCCAGCAGCAGCGTGTGAGCATCGCCCGCGCGCTGATGAATGGCGGCGACATCATCCTGGCCGACGAGCCGACCGGCGCGCTGGACACGCACACCGGCCAGGAAGTGCTGCGCATCCTGGAGGAACTGAACGCCGCCGGCCACACCATCATCCTGGTCACCCACGACATGAACGTGGCGCGGCACG
>NZ_JAWJBQ010001259.1:0-234 GCF_046535955.1 Pseudoalteromonas sp. SIMBA_162
GTTCTCCAGCGGGCCGGTGATACCACTGTGAATCTTTTGCGGTGCGGTGGTTTCGACGGTGATCACATGGGATACGTCTGTCTTGAATCGATCGAGGATCACCAGTTTATCCCGAGCGTAGGCCTGGCTGGGAATCGGCTCGGGGGCGGCGAAACCTCCGAAGGCTGGCTTGCCCTGCATGATGGCTTCGGCCTGGCCCTTGGCGACGACCATCTGGTATTGCCTTCCCGGTGG
>NZ_JAWJBQ010001260.1:0-234 GCF_046535955.1 Pseudoalteromonas sp. SIMBA_162
CGTTCAGCCACGCCTCGGCGCCCTGACGCTCGACCTTGTAGCCGAAGCCATTGAGCATGCGCTCGGTGTGGTCACGCGTCGGCGCCGGCTCGATGGCACGCGTCTCGCCTTCGGCGTAGAGACCAGCCAGCAGCAGGCACGACTTGACCTGAGCGGACGCCATCGGCATCTCGTAACGGATGCCCTTGAGCGGCTGACCACCGTGGATACGCAGCGGCGGACGGCCGTTGTCTG
>NZ_JAWJBQ010001261.1:0-234 GCF_046535955.1 Pseudoalteromonas sp. SIMBA_162
CTCCTCCTGGGTCTGCGGATGCAGAAAGACCGGGAAGTCCCGCCCGACCGGCCGGAAGCCACGCGCCTGCATGTCTTCCACCGTCGCGCCCACCACCACGAAGTCGCACTCGTGCCACGGCCAACCCAGGCGCGCATCACGCACCGCGCCGCCCACGCGATAGACCTCAAGCCCGCTCAACAGGCGGTCACGCGAATCGGTCAGCGAAGAAGGCGTCGTCTGAGTCATGCGAAT
>NZ_JAWJBQ010001262.1:0-234 GCF_046535955.1 Pseudoalteromonas sp. SIMBA_162
CGGGCGCGAACTTCCTGCAGATTGGATTTCAGCTTCTCCATCAGGTCATCCATCGGCGCGACCGCCACCACCGGCATGTCTTCGTCGATCAACGCCAGCGGGCCGTGCTTGAGCTCACCAGCCGCGTAGGCTTCGGCGTGGATGTAGGAGATTTCCTTGAGCTTGAGCGCCCCTTCCATGGCGATGGGATACTGGCTGCCACGCCCGAGGAACAGGGTGTGGTGACGGTGCATG
>NZ_JAWJBQ010001263.1:0-234 GCF_046535955.1 Pseudoalteromonas sp. SIMBA_162
GTAAGGAAGCCCCCTATGTCAGAACACGCACAGCCCCTGAACGCGCCCCTGCAGGACTCCACTGCCAAGGGCAGCCAGAAGGTCATCTTCGCGTCGTCCCTCGGCACGGTGTTCGAGTGGTACGACTTTTTCCTCTACGGCGCCCTGGCGGCGGTGATCAGCAAGCAGTTCTTCGCCGGGGTCAACGACACCACGGCCTTCATCTTCGCCCTGATGGCCTTTGCCGCCGGCTTC
>NZ_JAWJBQ010001264.1:0-234 GCF_046535955.1 Pseudoalteromonas sp. SIMBA_162
CACCAAATCGTAATGGTACCATCGTTGTCCCATATCCATTACTAATTAAAGTGGCCACGCCTTTTTCAACCTTGAAAAATCCAGGCTGATGCATACCAAAAGGACCAAATCGAATTTGCCCCCCATGGAAATGCCCACCTAACTTCAACTTAATATTTTCATTGTGTTTAACTTTTCCAAACAACTCCGGATTATGTGAAATAAACACAATAAGCTCCTCATTTGAACATTTTT
>NZ_JAWJBQ010001265.1:0-234 GCF_046535955.1 Pseudoalteromonas sp. SIMBA_162
GGCATTGCCGCGCGCCAGGCTCGCGCCGGCGGCCTCGAGCACGCCCTGCGGCTCTTCATTGGTGATGTAGCCCGCGGCACGGATGGGGCCACGGGTGAAGGGGTTGCGTGCCAGCCGCCCCTTGACCACGCAGTCGGCGTGGGGAATCAGCGCGAGCAGGAAGACCACGTCGATCAGCGTCGGGTGATTGGCCAGCACCAGCAGGCCCGGGCGTTGCAGGCGCTCGCAGTCGTG
>NZ_JAWJBQ010001266.1:0-234 GCF_046535955.1 Pseudoalteromonas sp. SIMBA_162
TTAGGGGCCAGCGCGGCCACTTTACGCATTCCCGTGGCCCAGTTAGGCGCGCTGATCGGCTGCGTGTGCGTGCTCAGCGTGGCTCGGCTGCGCGGTGTGGGGAGCGACCCGGTGCGCTTGGTGTTAGCGGGTGCCGCGTTTTCCGGGCTGCTCGGTTCGCTCAGCGCACTGATGCTGCTCTACGACCAGCGCGCCGCCGATGAGATTCGCTTTTGGGTGGTGGGCAGCTTGGCC
>NZ_JAWJBQ010001267.1:0-234 GCF_046535955.1 Pseudoalteromonas sp. SIMBA_162
CTAAACAACGCTGCCTATCTTCTGCATGTGCATCGCCTGTAATAGCGATAATTGGAACCCGTGTATCTGCCCCCATTACACTTTCGCGAATGCGTATAGTACATTCATAACCGTCCATATTAGGCATGTGACAGTCCATTAAAATTAAATCAAACACATTATTTTTTAATGTTTTAAGCGCTCCTAAGCCGTCGTTTGCCATTGTAATAGTAACAGCTGTTGGCGCTAACATAT
>NZ_JAWJBQ010001268.1:0-234 GCF_046535955.1 Pseudoalteromonas sp. SIMBA_162
TGATAGTGTGTTTTTGCCTGAGCGTATTAAAGGGATTACCGCACCAGTTATTCAAAAAGGCCTTAATAGCTTTACTCGTGAAGGCGTTATTGACCGAGATTTAGGTATTGTAGATAACGCAACACGTATGAGCAGTTTAGTGGTGAGAATTGAAGACCCGTATGGCCTTAAAAATAAACACCCAGCAATTAAATTTGGCAGTTACGTACAGGTTAATTTTGCGGGTACAACATT
>NZ_JAWJBQ010001269.1:0-234 GCF_046535955.1 Pseudoalteromonas sp. SIMBA_162
TATTGAGGCCGAAACACTTGACATATTCCGTTGGATAAATCACAATTTTTCCTGGGTTAGACTTTTTGGAATTAACTTTAGACAACGCTAGATTTATTAATCGCTGCTCATTAACCTCTAGCCAATAACCCGCATGTAATAATTTCTTAGCGAAAACAATTTTTGGAGAATTTTTACTGCTCATTTCCCTACCTCATTTCAAGTTTATGCTGTTATGCTAACCGCGGCCCAACC
>NZ_JAWJBQ010001270.1:0-234 GCF_046535955.1 Pseudoalteromonas sp. SIMBA_162
ACCCCTGCTACACACGTTCCCAATCCCGGCGAAAGCCCAATACTTTCCATAACAAGAGCACTAGCCACCACTAAAAACAGCGCAAAAACAGTGAATATTTCACGCATGTGAGTTTTAGCTATGTATCTAAATAATGCGGCTGATTCGTATTTACCACCGGCAATGATGGCTGCGATCACGCCTACTGATACCGCAACTTGTTGCCATACTGGCCAGTTGGCAATAATAGAATGG
>NZ_JAWJBQ010001271.1:0-234 GCF_046535955.1 Pseudoalteromonas sp. SIMBA_162
CTGAAGATCATGACATCCGGCTCAATGCCCAGCTCGAACTCGATTCAGAACCTGTTCGAGTCAAGCGCACCGCCGGGGTATGACGGGTTTCGGCCTTTCATCCCCGGCTACTACGACTTCCAGAAGGCCATCTTTAAGCACTCTGTGAGAGCGAAATCGGGCACGCCGATCCTGTCGGGCCTGGTTTACACCGTAGACATGCCGGATGTCGTGGATCGGGGCCAGGCGACTGTA
>NZ_JAWJBQ010001272.1:0-234 GCF_046535955.1 Pseudoalteromonas sp. SIMBA_162
CAAATATTAAAATAGCAGGTGTTTATTCGCACAACATGATGCTATGCTGACCAAACCATGTTTAGTAAATTAAACAAAGAAAATGAATACTCTCCCTGAACATTCATCTGACGTGTTGATTATCGGTAGCGGCGCAGCCGGACTTTCACTGGCGCTACGCCTGGCTGACCAGCATCAGGTCATCGTTCTAAGTAAAGGCCCGGTAACGGAAGGTTCAACATTTTATGCCCAGGG
>NZ_JAWJBQ010001273.1:0-234 GCF_046535955.1 Pseudoalteromonas sp. SIMBA_162
GACATCACCATGGGGCCGCCGGGCATCCAGCGCACCAGATAGGCGTTGCTGCCCACGTTGGCTTCAGCTACTGCGTCTGACATAGCGTCGACCCGCTGATCGACGGCGCTGATCGCTTCCTCAATCGCCTCTTCCTGGTTCAAAGCCTGGCCGAACAGGCGCGCTTCAGCTTCCCAGTTATCGGCCGCCAGTGGTTGCGTGTGGGGCACTACGGTAGGGGCGATTTGTGACAAA
>NZ_JAWJBQ010001274.1:0-234 GCF_046535955.1 Pseudoalteromonas sp. SIMBA_162
GTGGCAACCCTGGTGTTTCTCAAGGCCATTGCCTGACCCCGAAAGTGGGCTCGGTAATACTCGGAGTTGGGGTCATTTGCCGTCGCTTATTCCTATCCGACTGTGACATGCCCGAGCCCCGCCGGAATCATTGCGGCAGGCTGGCGGGCCTAATGCTTGCGAGAAAAGCCGCTGGAAAAAAGCCTGGCTATAAATCAAATGCATCCTGAACCCATATAGCAAATAACCCTATGA
>NZ_JAWJBQ010001275.1:0-234 GCF_046535955.1 Pseudoalteromonas sp. SIMBA_162
AGTGCCGTCGCGGCACCGACCAGCAGCGCCACCACCAGGATCGCGACCTTGCGCACGCGCTTGGGATGGTGGCCCAGGCCACTGGCGACCTGCTCACCCAGCACCATCGCGGAGAGCGGCCGGGCCAGCCACAGCGTGAGCAGCGCCGCGAGCAGGATACTGGGCAGGCTGCTGTAAAGCGCCTCCAGCGAGCGCCCGGCCAGACTGCCGATCACCCAGAAGCGGATCTCGTCG
>NZ_JAWJBQ010001276.1:0-233 GCF_046535955.1 Pseudoalteromonas sp. SIMBA_162
CGTAATGCTGTATAATCGCTTCTATTTCATTTTGTAAACATTTGTATACATCAGTAAACATACAATCCCATTTGTAGCTTTCCTTCTCCATTTGCTTCAGTTCAACCACCATTTTTGTTAAATCATTCATTGTCTGATTCCACCTTTCACATCGATAACGGATTTAGTGAAAGAATCAGACATATATATCTAATAATTTTTGTAATTACACAATAATCAAATTTGCTTACTAT
>NZ_JAWJBQ010001277.1:0-233 GCF_046535955.1 Pseudoalteromonas sp. SIMBA_162
CGAAGGACGAGCCGAGGCGCCCATTGATGGTGGTGTCATCCAGCGCCATGACCAGGTTGGTCAGCTGCACCTGCGACATGTCGCCCTTGAACGGGCTGGAGAAGGCCAGCGAGGTAAGCGCGCTGCTCTTGGCAGTCTGCGGCGCTTCCATGCCGACACGCGTCATCCACGCCTTGGGCGACAGCGGTGCCAGCTTGAACTGGCCGCTATAGCTGAGCGCATCGCCGGTGATG
>NZ_JAWJBQ010001278.1:0-233 GCF_046535955.1 Pseudoalteromonas sp. SIMBA_162
GATCTTTACTGAATGCATCAGCAAACAGTTTGGCTGCTTCGGCATCGCCTTCACCACGCATGATACGGCCCTGACGCTCAGCTTCTGCCAGCGTTCTGGTCACTTCATAGTCGGCAGTCGCGCGCAGTTTTTCCGCTTCTTCCTGACCTTGTGAACGGTGACGACGCGCTACCGCTTCACGCTCGGCGCGCATACGGTTGTAGATCGCTTCAGACACTTCGGTAGGCAGGTTG
>NZ_JAWJBQ010001279.1:0-233 GCF_046535955.1 Pseudoalteromonas sp. SIMBA_162
CAAAGCCATGGCAAACAGCTGAATGGAAAAAGAAAAGGAAGCTTCTCATTAAAGATTATTGTGAGCAATGCGGAAACACTGAGGGAACAATGGTATTGCAACATTTGTGGCATCCACCTGCATATAAAGAACATGTAAGGTCGATTTATGAGCGATTTTTCATTGAAGCACAAAATAATTCGTCTTTACCAGAGGCGACTGAGCAAGAAGTAGAATCGTTTATTGCAGAATTT
>NZ_JAWJBQ010001280.1:0-233 GCF_046535955.1 Pseudoalteromonas sp. SIMBA_162
GCTGCAGCGCGGGTCGAGCCTCTGATCTGAAGCCCGGATCACCTCGGTATCAGGCACAAAAAAACCGACACCGCCCGCAGGCAGTGTCGGTTTTCCTGTGCCCACCGGGGGCCCGCCATGCACCGAAGTGCATGGCGGCAACATCGCTGATTAGCGACGCAGACCCAGACGCTGGATCAGAGCGGTGTAACGCTCGAAGTCCTTGCGCTTGAGGTAGTCAAGCAGCTTGCGGC
>NZ_JAWJBQ010001281.1:0-233 GCF_046535955.1 Pseudoalteromonas sp. SIMBA_162
CGCGTTAACCGCGCCTGGCTTAACAGCCAAGTGGCCGGTAAGCGCGTGTTGGACGTTTTCAGCTATGTGGGTGGCTGGGGCGTTCAGGCGGCGGCCAGCGGTGCATCAGAAGTGCTTTGCGTGGACGCATCCGGTGCGGCACTGGAGCAAGTGGCGCGCAATGCCGAGCTGAACGGCGTTCAAGAGCAGGTAGCTGTCGGTGAAGGCGATGCGTTTGAGGCATTGGCGGCGCT
>NZ_JAWJBQ010001282.1:0-233 GCF_046535955.1 Pseudoalteromonas sp. SIMBA_162
GGAAAGCTTGACAGAATAAAAATGGATAAAGACGAGGGCTATGAAGTGCTTTACTTCATACAGTCATTAATGAACAAACTAGGGCTAGAAGGAAAAGCTAATATTCATGAAATAGAAGATATATTGCATTCCCCCAGCCTCTCAGATGTCGATAGTCGTGAAGAGTTAGAAAAGCTCATTACTCCCGTAATTCAAGTTAAGTAATTTGCTATGAAGTGATCAGGCGCAGGGTG
>NZ_JAWJBQ010001283.1:0-233 GCF_046535955.1 Pseudoalteromonas sp. SIMBA_162
GATCATCGCCTCACCCGCTTTACGATGCCCTCGGCAGCGATCACTACCGGTCTCCGACCGCCGGATCATCGCCTCACCCGCTTTACGATGCCCTCGGCACCGGTCACTACTGTGCCACTACATGAAGTATCCTGAGCTGTACACCGAATACCTATAAGACAAGGATGTAGGGATGCAAGAACTTACGAACCAAGTGGCCTACGCCATAAAGCACAGTAGCAGGGATGATTGTC
>NZ_JAWJBQ010001284.1:0-233 GCF_046535955.1 Pseudoalteromonas sp. SIMBA_162
TGCTCGACCTCGACTACGCGGAAGATTCGCGCTGCGACACCGACATGAACGTCGTGATGACGGGCGCCGGCGGCTTCGTCGAAGTCCAGGGCACCGCCGAAGGCGTGCCGTTCTCGCGCGCCGAGATGAACGCGCTGCTCGACCTCGCGCAAAGCGGGATCGGCCAGCTCGTGCAGTTGCAGAAGGACGTGCTGGGCGCCGGCCATGTCTGACGATCGCACCCTCGCGCCGTT
>NZ_JAWJBQ010001285.1:0-233 GCF_046535955.1 Pseudoalteromonas sp. SIMBA_162
GACCGCATATTGTCACCTCCGGTACGGCAAGCGTGGATGCGGTGCCAGACATTGCCACTCTTGCGATTGAAGTTAACGTGGCCGCGAAGGATGCCGCTACTGCCAAGAAACAGGCAGATGAGCGCGTCGCACAATACATTTCCTTCCTTGAACTCAATCAGATCGCGAAAAAAGATATCAGCTCAGCGAACTTACGCACCCAGCCAGATTATGATTATCAGGATGGTAAAAGT
>NZ_JAWJBQ010001286.1:0-233 GCF_046535955.1 Pseudoalteromonas sp. SIMBA_162
GCCCTTCGGATCGCCGGCGTGCACGGACACGTGAATGTGCATGCTGGTGCGGCCCGTCGCGACGACGCGCGCCTTCAGCTCGACCAGATTGCCGACCAGAATCGGCCGCTGGAACCGGATGTTGCCGACGCTCACCGTCACGCAATAGCGGCTCGACCACACGGCCGCGCACGCATACGCGACCTCGTCGATCCACTTCATCAGCGCGCCGCCGTGCACCTTGCCGCCGAAGT
>NZ_JAWJBQ010001287.1:0-233 GCF_046535955.1 Pseudoalteromonas sp. SIMBA_162
CGGGTCGCCAATCCAGCCAATGAAACAGGCTGCCAGGGTCTTCCAGGTGCCAAGCAATTTCATTGATGAGCGAGTCATGCTCCGGCTCAGGCAGGCAGCTCTCCCAGGCAAACCAGGCTTCTAGCAGGCGCTTGGGCGTCGCATAAAAACGGCACAGGCAGCTGCGCAGGGCGCTGGCGTGCTCCATAAGCGGCGCTTGCTCAAACAAGCCGCTATCGAGGGCCATATGCAGG
>NZ_JAWJBQ010001288.1:0-233 GCF_046535955.1 Pseudoalteromonas sp. SIMBA_162
CCGGGCCTTCGAAGCTGCCCACTGGAGGCAAGCCGAGCATGACATTGGTCACTGAAGCCGTGGAGGTCACATCGGCAAGGCTGAACTGGGTGTTGTCGGCAATCAGCGCGGTATCAAGACCAGTTGTGTCCTGGGTGACCGACAGGTTATTGCCTACCGAGGTCGCGGCATTATCCACACTCAGATTGAGGATGTTGTCCACAGTGGCCACTGAGTCGATGTTCGCTTTATGG
>NZ_JAWJBQ010001289.1:0-233 GCF_046535955.1 Pseudoalteromonas sp. SIMBA_162
GGCGCAGCTCGCGACGCAGGGCATCACGCTCGGCATTCGCCTCACGCTGCTGATGTGACAACGCGTCCTCGAAGTCATGCTGCATCGCCGCCAGGGCGTCGCTTTGCTGCGCGGCTTCGGCCTTGCCAGACACCGGCGTCGCGCCGAGCGCACTCAGACGCGTCTGCCAGTCATTGCGCAGCCGGGTCTCCTCGGCGGCCTGACGATCGGCCAGTTGATGCAGACGCGTCAGC
>NZ_JAWJBQ010001290.1:0-233 GCF_046535955.1 Pseudoalteromonas sp. SIMBA_162
CCAAAGTCGAAAGCAGAGGATAACAATAATTCGTGGAACCGCCTTACTAAATGGTTTCAAGGCGAGTTTTAAGACTCAAGTCGCAGAGTGAACATGTTTGATATAATGGAACAACACAGCGAAGACGCTGTAATAAAAGTAATTGGCGTGGGCGGCGGCGGCGGTAACGCTGTTGCGCACATGGTAAAACAGCACATCGAAGGCGTGCGCTTTATTGCCGCTAATACCGCTGC
>NZ_JAWJBQ010001291.1:0-233 GCF_046535955.1 Pseudoalteromonas sp. SIMBA_162
CCAGTATAGTTAATGGTCCATCGGTTTGGGTATACCCAAAACTTAACCACGGAAAGCCGGTAAGGACCACCCCCCGTAAATATTCACTAAAAGCAAAAAAGCTAATCAGCAGTAAACCAAAGCTATTTGGGCTGGTGGCAAAACGAGATGTTAAGTAGAACGCTAAGGCGGGATAAAGCGATAAGTAGCCGCACAATAGTGCCATTAACGAAAAAGAGGCTACAAGCGGGATA
>NZ_JAWJBQ010001292.1:0-233 GCF_046535955.1 Pseudoalteromonas sp. SIMBA_162
CAGGCCACCGATGACTTTGGTTTCCAGGCTGTACTTCAAGTCCCGCGGGTCGAAGTAGTCGTACTCGATCGCATAGCCCGGGCGCACGATATGGGCGTTTTCCATGCCGCGAATCGACTGCACGATCTGCAATTGCACGTCGAGTGGCAGGGAGGTGGATATCCCGTTCGGGTACAGCTCGTGGGTGGTCAGGCCTTCGGGCTCGATGAAGACCTGGTGGCTTTCCTTCTCGG
>NZ_JAWJBQ010001293.1:0-233 GCF_046535955.1 Pseudoalteromonas sp. SIMBA_162
GCCAGTACCCGGGCAACGCTGTCGACCCGGGAGGCCGGTACGGCGCCACGGGCGTGGGCGGATTTCAGCTGGCCGAGCAGGGCGGCTTGCTGGTCGGCCTGGCCACGTTTCTGGTAAACGGTGGCCAGTTCGACGTAGCAGATGTCGGTGGTGCTCAGCGCGGCCTTGCAGATCTCTTCCACGGCGCCCAAGTGCTGATCGTAGGCGCCCTGGGTGCGGTACAGCAGCACCTG
>NZ_JAWJBQ010001294.1:0-233 GCF_046535955.1 Pseudoalteromonas sp. SIMBA_162
GGCTTGACGACGTGTTGAAGGAATAACCTGAGGAAAAAGAGATTTATTACCCTCCAAAAGCATATGGAGAAGGCTGTCGCTCTTGTCTGCAGAGGTACGGGCTCATAAATATTGTAAAGGTAAATGTTGAAATAATAGGGAAGTAATATTACTTGCCTATTATTAACCGTGTTTATTTAGGAGCAAGCTCAGCCGCTTTTATTGGACTATGTTGCGATATAAATGTTTTAAGT
>NZ_JAWJBQ010001295.1:0-233 GCF_046535955.1 Pseudoalteromonas sp. SIMBA_162
CACGCCGCCAAACCGACCATGCAATCACTCCCTGAGGTCCTGACTCCCGCCCTGCGCGGCCGCGAGATTGGAAGAATACGCTGCCACCAACGCAACGAGCGCAGCCTGAGTAAACCTCAGACTGCGCTCGTGTACCAGCCAGCCCACATGGCTCAGCCAGCGCTCAATGGCCCATCTGCGGGCTCCTGAGTGTGTCAGCAGGGCGGCGCCCTGCGGGGCGACCAGACGCAGAG
>NZ_JAWJBQ010001296.1:0-233 GCF_046535955.1 Pseudoalteromonas sp. SIMBA_162
GAATGCATTTGGCGCGATCGGCCAGCGCCCGCTGGAAGTCGCCGCCACTTTGCGCGCCAGCCCATGGGACACCTTCGTTCATGTGGTGCTGCCGCTGGCCCGCCCCGGTTTCGTCACCGCCCGCATCCTCGGCTTCGCCCCTACCGTTGGCGAGTTTGGCGTGGTGCTGATGCTCGGTGGCAACATCCCCGACGAGACCCGCGTGGTCTCGGTGCAAATCTTCGATCACGTCG
>NZ_JAWJBQ010001297.1:0-232 GCF_046535955.1 Pseudoalteromonas sp. SIMBA_162
CAAGCTGTTCGAAGCCCTGTCACATCACTACACCCTGCTGGCGATCCCGTTCTTCATTCTCTCCAGCACCTTTCTCTCGACCGGTGGCGTGGCACGCCGCCTGATCACCTTCGCCACCGATGCCATCGGCCACGTGCGCGGTGGGCTGGCGATGGCCTCCGTATTGGCATGCATGCTGTTGGCCGCCGTGTCCGGCTCCTCTCCGGCCACGGTGGCGGCGATCGGCTCCATC
>NZ_JAWJBQ010001298.1:0-232 GCF_046535955.1 Pseudoalteromonas sp. SIMBA_162
GTCCTTGATCGGGCGCAGTGCCTTGGCCGGGTTGCCGGCATACACATGCCCGCCCTCGAGGCGCTTGCCCGGCGGCACCAGCGCACCCGCCGCGATGATGACTTCATCTTCCACCACCACGCCGTCCATCACGATGGCGCCCATGCCGACCAGCACGCGGTCGTGAATGGTGCAGCCATGCAACACGGCCTTGTGACCGATGGTGACGTCATCGCCGATTTCCAGCGGGTAG
>NZ_JAWJBQ010001299.1:0-232 GCF_046535955.1 Pseudoalteromonas sp. SIMBA_162
AGAGAGGTACATCAGTAAAGACACAGTACAAGGTTGTAGAAGTAGAAGACTTAATAGCTTCTAACACTGTAGGTGGTGCAATAAATCCAAACTTCCCTACAGAATTACAACCTTCTAGATATGCAATTGAAGGTAAAATACGTTTTTGATCCTTTATAATTGCTTCAGCCATTTCAATCAATGCTGCAGCTGGTGCATAATAGGCTGAACCGTTACCTAAGAGGTTAACGAT
>NZ_JAWJBQ010001300.1:0-232 GCF_046535955.1 Pseudoalteromonas sp. SIMBA_162
CATTGTAGGACCATCGTCCACAAAGATCGTAGTTACACGAAGCTCATCAATGTCAGCACCTTCGTTAGGCTCTGCGTTAGCCATAGCAGACTCAAGTACTTTCTTAACTAATACAGCCGCTTTTTTCGGGCTGTACGCCAGGATTTCTAGTGCGCGAGCGACAGGTAACCCGCGGATCTGATCTGCAACGAGACGTGCTGTTGGCGCCGAACCAGAGGCGGATTTATGTTTA
>NZ_JAWJBQ010001301.1:0-232 GCF_046535955.1 Pseudoalteromonas sp. SIMBA_162
CTGCCACGCGGCTTTCGAGGCCGCCGATGACGCCGCCGATGGTCGCCGCATCCTGGTGCCAGAGGGCGAGTTCCGCATCAACAGCACCCTTTCTCTGCATCACGAGGTGATCTTTGAGGGCACGTTGTCGATGCCCGATAGCGTGATGCTCTTGCTGACCAAGAGCTACGATTACCCGACCTATGCGGCGGCATTTGAAGATGAGCAGCTGGCCTTTGAAAAGGCGTTTCAG
>NZ_JAWJBQ010001302.1:0-232 GCF_046535955.1 Pseudoalteromonas sp. SIMBA_162
GATTGCGCGTGACGCTCGCCATCAGGATCACGCGGTTCGACATCGACGAGCCGTTCGTCACGTGATACGTGCGGTGCGCGCCGAACACGCGCGCGGCGTAGCGTTCGCTTTCGCCGATGGGGCCCGAGTGGTCGAGCAGCGAGCCGAGTTCGCCGACCGAGATCGACAGGTCCGAGCGGAACAGCGCTTCGCCGAAGAATTCGAAGTACGCGCGGCCGACCGGCGATTTCAG
>NZ_JAWJBQ010001303.1:0-232 GCF_046535955.1 Pseudoalteromonas sp. SIMBA_162
CCGGCTGTTCGACGGCGACCATCGCGGCAAGCTCGTGCTGCGCGTCGATCCGCAGGCGTGACGCGCAGCGTGCGTGCGTAACGGCGTCGTGTCAGCCGTTGCGCGGAACTTCGCTGCGGCTGCCGTGGGCGACGTTGGTGTGTTGGCGAACGAGGCGGCGTGACGTGCGCGTCACGCCGTTTTTTTTTCGACTTCGAGCGGGAAAGCGGGGGAGCCGGACGATCACGCACGT
>NZ_JAWJBQ010001304.1:0-232 GCF_046535955.1 Pseudoalteromonas sp. SIMBA_162
GTTGGTGCTGTACAGCTCCGCGCCCTGGCCCAGCAGGCTGGCCAGCTTGGTGTAGGTCAAGGCCTCGCTGCCCAGCAACTGGCCGCGGTGTTCGTGGCTGGCCCGGTGCTTGTCGGTGCGCCGGCTTTCCTGGCTGTTGGCCAGGGCGAACAGGCGCTGGTGGCCGAAGTCGTGGCGAAAGCGCATGGCGGCCAGGGTGTTCAGCTCTCCTGAGGGCGAGAGTGCAAGCAAG
>NZ_JAWJBQ010001305.1:0-232 GCF_046535955.1 Pseudoalteromonas sp. SIMBA_162
CCCTGACGCTGGATACCGACAAGCAGCTGTATCTGGCCGATGGCGCCGAGCTGGATGCGACGCTCCATCAGGCCGCGCTGGGTGACAAGGCCCTGCCGCTGAAAGCCACCTTCGGTGCCGAAGCGGACCTGGCGGCGGGCACGGCGAATCTCGAGAACCTGCTGCTGACCTCCGGCAGTGACCTTCGCCTCAGCGGGGCGCTCAAGGCCAAGGACATCACCGGCGATGCGCT
>NZ_JAWJBQ010001306.1:0-232 GCF_046535955.1 Pseudoalteromonas sp. SIMBA_162
GATTACATTTTGTCTATTTCACTAAATGAACGCTTTACTAATTTAAAAGGTTCATCAAAATACATAAAGATTTTTTGATAATTACTATATTTAGAGTTCGATAGGAGGACAAAAGTGACTTTGAACACTCAAATCAATACACATCCATCTACACCAACACTAGATCGGTTCTCTCAAGGTGTTAAAGATTGCATTCCTACGTTATTAGGGTATATCAGTATTGGGGTTGCTT
>NZ_JAWJBQ010001307.1:0-232 GCF_046535955.1 Pseudoalteromonas sp. SIMBA_162
GTCATGAACGACAAGCCCTCACGACATGCGCCTGAATGTCACCTGCCGGACTGCCGCCAGCTTGCCAGCAGCGCGATGGACGCAACCGTCTGTCCACCTCGCCGACTTTTAAAACAGTGTTTTCAAAGCGGAGCCTGCTCTAGAATTTCGACCAGATCGCCACTCAGCGTCGCCTGTCTCGAGTCCTCTGGCCAGCGAGCTACCGGCCTGAGTTCGCCTATCCCGACATGAG
>NZ_JAWJBQ010001308.1:0-232 GCF_046535955.1 Pseudoalteromonas sp. SIMBA_162
GCCGCCGGTGCGCCGTCATGCCAGCGGCGGCAGCACCATGGCGTGCGCGGCTTCGTTCTGGCGCACGCGGAACGCGGCGAGCCGGTTCGCGTAGTCGGCCGACGTGCCGGACAGGATCGACACCGCGAATAGCGCGGCGTTCGCGGCGCCGGCCTCGCCGATCGCGAACGTCGCGACCGGCACGCCCTTCGGCATCTGCACGATCGAGTGCAGCGAATCGACGCCCTTCAGG
>NZ_JAWJBQ010001309.1:0-232 GCF_046535955.1 Pseudoalteromonas sp. SIMBA_162
CCAATCCGGAGGCGCGTCGCCTGTATGTCGGCAAGGCGCGCAGCGATCACAGCGTGCCCCAGGAAGGCATCAATCAGGCGCTGGTGGATTACGCCCGCGCCGGGCATCGCGTGGTGCGCTTGAAGGGCGGTGACGCTTTCATCTTCGGGCGCGGCGGGGAAGAGCTCGAGACCCTGGCCGGTGCCGGCATCAGCTTCGAGGTCGTGCCGGGCATCACGGCGGCTTCCGGTTG
>NZ_JAWJBQ010001310.1:0-232 GCF_046535955.1 Pseudoalteromonas sp. SIMBA_162
CTGCCCCGGGCCGCCGAAGCCGAGCGCATCCTGCGCAGTTGCGTGCATTGCGGCTTCTGCAACGCCACCTGCCCCACCTACCAGTTGCAGGGCGATGAGCTGGACGGCCCGCGGGGGCGCATCTACCTGATCAAGCAGGTGCTCGAAGGCGCCCCGGCCACCGCCCAGACGCAGCAGCACCTGGACCGCTGCCTGTCGTGCCGCAACTGCGAAAGCACCTGCCCTTCCGGGG
>NZ_JAWJBQ010001311.1:0-232 GCF_046535955.1 Pseudoalteromonas sp. SIMBA_162
GTAATCCAGTCATTTTCTATTTTGTAAATTGATTATATCGTTAATGAAAACGATTATCAATATTAATCGTTCTAAAAAGGATTTGATAAAGTTTTGATTTTTTATTGGCTGGGATTGGTGAAATCGTAAAAACATGACGATTTATTAGGATATGTCCTTTTGGAAAAGTTTTCGAATATGAACAAAACATTTTAAAAATTAGTTCTATCTTGTCCATTTTATCTTAAACTAG
>NZ_JAWJBQ010001312.1:0-232 GCF_046535955.1 Pseudoalteromonas sp. SIMBA_162
GGCCCAGTTTGACCTTGCCTATGAGCAAAACGGCACGCCGCTCTGGAACTGGGGGCCGTTCAACAACGCCGCTCAAGCGGATCGTGCTGGCTACGATACCTTCGTGAGTGTCAATGGCTCGATCACGCTACCTGAACAGACGCTGGAGCTTACAAACGCTTATGGCGTGCGCGAGCACATTCTGACGGGTCAGATGAACGACCCGGTCAAGAACCTTCCGGCGCCCAATTGG
>NZ_JAWJBQ010001313.1:0-232 GCF_046535955.1 Pseudoalteromonas sp. SIMBA_162
CGAGCGCCTCGACTTCCGCCAGCCGGCTCGCGAGTTGCCCCAGGCCGCGCACCGTATTGTTGAAGACCTTCACGTCGTGCTCGGCGAGCATCTCGAAGCAGTTCAGCTTGCGGACGGCGTCCTGGTAGTCGTCGAGGATGGCAATTTTCATGTTCAGCAGGGAAGTCGCGCGTTGAAAGCAGCGGCCGCGGCGCGCGGGGCGCGCCCGTGCCGCCCGGCCGGGGCCGACATG
>NZ_JAWJBQ010001314.1:0-232 GCF_046535955.1 Pseudoalteromonas sp. SIMBA_162
GGGGACGAAGGCTTCCCGGTGCCTGACAGCCGCGTCGCGGAAGCGGCCGCCGGTGGCATCAAGCTCACCGTCTTCCACTGGGGCACGATCGCCTGGGCCATGTATGCCATCGTCGGGCTGTCACTGGCCTATTTCGCCTTCCGCAAGGGGCTGCCGCTCTCGATGCGCTCGGCCCTCTATCCGCTGATCGGCAACCGGATCTACGGGCCCATCGGGCACACCGTCGATATCC
>NZ_JAWJBQ010001315.1:0-232 GCF_046535955.1 Pseudoalteromonas sp. SIMBA_162
CCCGGTATCCTCCGAACTGATCGAGGCCGCGGTGGAGCGCATTCGTCAGCGTCTGCGTGCCACCGGCGAGCGTGAGATCGAGGCGCGGCGCATCGGCGATGAGGTCATGCAGCAGCTCAAGCGGCTGGATCAGGTCGCCTATATCCGCTTCGCTTCGGTCTATCGTCGCTTCCAGGATCTTGATGAGTTCCGCGCCGAGATCGACCGTCTCGCCCAGGAGCCCAGCTTCCTG
>NZ_JAWJBQ010001316.1:0-232 GCF_046535955.1 Pseudoalteromonas sp. SIMBA_162
CCGGGCCAGTTCGGCCAGGGCCAGATGGGCTGGATTGGGCTGGGCCTGGAGCACTTTCTGGCGTCGCCATTCATACCAGCCCCAGACCAGCGCCGGGTCTTCGCGAAAGGCTTGCACGGTGGCCAGGCGCGCCGGGTCGAAGTGTTCCCACAGGCCGGTCAGGGCGTCACGAAAGGTCGGGATGCCGCTTTGCGCCGAGACCCCGGCACCGCTGAATACCACCACATGCCGG
>NZ_JAWJBQ010001317.1:0-232 GCF_046535955.1 Pseudoalteromonas sp. SIMBA_162
TTTCGTTGTGGCTCAATGGTTGCGGCTCAATGGTTGTGGTTCATGACCACCGCGCGTGACTTACGCCAGTTCCGCCGGGCTCACGAACTGGTGCAGATCCGCCAGGCCAGCGGCCCAGACATCGGCGTCCAGCCAGGCGAGACTTGCGGTGGCAAAGGCCAACTGGGTGCTGCCGGGGCCATCGACCAGGGCGCTGGCCAGATTCGAGACCAACGGATTATGGCTGATGATC
>NZ_JAWJBQ010001318.1:0-232 GCF_046535955.1 Pseudoalteromonas sp. SIMBA_162
CCCGGTCTGCCCCTGCCCGCCTCCGCCACTCGGAGGGGTCGGCAGAGGCAGTATAACGAGAGGGAGACAGCCAGACGCAAGCACTGTCGGCAAGAGAGCCCGCCTGCGGACGGGAGTCAGCTCGGCGCGATCACTTCAGTGCGATCACTTGCCGATGCAGAAGCTGCCGAAGATTTCCCCGAGCAGATCATCGGCGGAGAATTCGCCGGTGATCTCGGACAGCGCCATCTGG
>NZ_JAWJBQ010001319.1:0-232 GCF_046535955.1 Pseudoalteromonas sp. SIMBA_162
GGATAGTCCAGTCAGTACCTTCCAGCTTCCAGCTAACGGTCTGCGGCGCATCGGCCAGCTGCGGTTCATTGAAAGTGCAATTAATCAGGCGCGCTTTTTTCCATGCCAGCGTGGTGGTGGTTGGGCCGAGCACTTTTTCGAACAGTTCCAGCGTGGAAGTGTGAATGTCACGGGCCTTGGCACCGGCAATAATACGTGTATCCGACGTGACCACTTTGCGCAGCGCACGCAG
>NZ_JAWJBQ010001320.1:0-232 GCF_046535955.1 Pseudoalteromonas sp. SIMBA_162
CCTGCACGTGGCCGCGTTACGCTCCGTGCTTCGCGTGCTGGGAGCCGAAGCCGGTCTGGGGATCACGGTGCTCATCGACGGAG
The DNA here is from genome assembly GCF_046535955.1 of Pseudoalteromonas sp. SIMBA_162. Classification (NCBI taxonomy): domain Bacteria; kingdom Pseudomonadati; phylum Pseudomonadota; class Gammaproteobacteria; order Alteromonadales; family Pseudoalteromonadaceae; genus Pseudoalteromonas; species Pseudoalteromonas sp. SIMBA_162. Next base: position 84 of record NZ_JAWJBQ010001320.1, read on the forward strand.
AGGAGGAAGCCGGTTCCCCTTCGCTGCCCCGGCTGCTCCAGGAGCACCCCTCGGTGCTCGGCGCCGACGCCATAGTGGTAGCCGATTCCGGCAACTGGCAGGTGGGCGTTCCCGCGCTGACCACGAGCCTGCGCGGGTTGATCCTCGGG
>NZ_JAWJBQ010001321.1:0-232 GCF_046535955.1 Pseudoalteromonas sp. SIMBA_162
CATGGCTCGAGGCGCGCTATGGCACGGTCGAGGCCCTCAATCAGGCCTGGGGCACGGTGTTCTGGAGCATGGAAGTCAGCGAGTTCTCCCAGGTCGAGGCCCCCGTCGGCACCGTGACCGAACCGCATCCGGCCATCGTGCTCGATTATCGACGCTTCTGCTCCGACATGGTGGTCGAATACAACCGCCTGCAGGTCGACACCCTGCGTGCCGCGGGTGTCAGCGGCGATAT
>NZ_JAWJBQ010001322.1:0-232 GCF_046535955.1 Pseudoalteromonas sp. SIMBA_162
GGGCCGGCACGACGCGCTGCTGGCGTTGGGCGGCCGTTATGCCCGGCTGTGGGCGATGGGCGACTATGACAAGGCGGCGGAACCGGCGGGGGCGTCATGCTGAAGACGTTCCTGTTGTTGCTGGGCAATGAGGCGTCCGTGCTGCGGCGCTATGCCGGGATGGCTGTCGCCTATGGCGTGCTGTGCGGGCTGGCCATCGCCTCGCTGGTCCCGGTGCTGATCCATCTGCTCG
>NZ_JAWJBQ010001323.1:0-232 GCF_046535955.1 Pseudoalteromonas sp. SIMBA_162
GAGATGAAGAAGTGCACATGCGCCGGGCGCTGGCCATGACGCCCGAGCAGGTCCAGGCATTCCTGGGTCGGGCCCTGCGGGTCGCAGCCATATCCCGATGGCACGATGGAGCGCGCACGGTAGCGGCCCTCGGCATCGGTGATGATGCGGCGGCGCAGGTTGTACTCGGACTGGGTCGAGTCGAAGTACGAATATGTACCTTGGGTGTTGGCGTGCCAGAGGTCGACGGTAG
>NZ_JAWJBQ010001324.1:0-232 GCF_046535955.1 Pseudoalteromonas sp. SIMBA_162
CGTAGCCCACCCTCACCCACGCCTTGCGTCAACAAAAGGCCCCGCATCAGGGATACGGGGCCAGTCGTGTCATTCACTCTTGCACGCTTTTCTCTGTCGCACTCATGCTTCGTCCGGCACGCGAGCGGTCAATCTGTCAGCGCGGACCTTCACCGCCCCGCCATCAAGGCCTCGAAGCTGGCCTTGAGCTTGAGATTCTGCGCCTGATGCGAGTAATTGCATGCCAGGCTGG
>NZ_JAWJBQ010001325.1:0-232 GCF_046535955.1 Pseudoalteromonas sp. SIMBA_162
CTCGAACAGGAACTCGGAGAGCCCGGAGGCGCAGGTGACACGCTTCTCGAATGCCTCCTGGCCCTCACTGCGCACCAGGGAATCCGGGTCCTCGCCTTCCGGCAGGAACAGGAAGCGCGCCTGACGGCCATCGATCATGACCTCGAGCACGGTCTCCAGCGCGCGGCGCGCCGCCTGCCGACCGGCCTTGTCGCCGTCGAAGCAGAACACCACCTCATCGACCAGGCGATAG
>NZ_JAWJBQ010001326.1:0-232 GCF_046535955.1 Pseudoalteromonas sp. SIMBA_162
CAGTTTGTTGGTAACTTTTAGCCAAAAACTGCATAAAACGCTCAGGAGTGTTTTTAACTGCAATATGCGTTAACGACTCGTCATCAAAAATACGAGCAAATTCATCTAAGGTGAAAATATCATCTACGTCATCTCGTTGAACTTTTAGCGAAAAATTAGCCCATTGCTCGCCGTCGTCTGGTGCTATTTGTAACAACACAACTGGACCACTGTTTGTCTCAAGTACAACCTC
>NZ_JAWJBQ010001327.1:0-232 GCF_046535955.1 Pseudoalteromonas sp. SIMBA_162
ACAGCTCAAGTGCTTCAAGTGAGTCAGTGGTTAATGTGATCGTGGTATTAGCACCAGGTCCCACAGGGCCTTCCCTTGATGCGTTGGCAATGGCGTTTTCTAATGCCAGTAGTTGGCTGTTGTCGCCTCCTTCAGCCATGGTTTCTAATGCATCCGATGCCGCACTGCCAATTTGCCAAAGTGTGCTTTCTGTATGTGCAATAACGGCATTAGGCGATAGTGGCTGCCCTGC
>NZ_JAWJBQ010001328.1:0-232 GCF_046535955.1 Pseudoalteromonas sp. SIMBA_162
GCGACCAATAAATGGTAGCAAATGATGCCCACAAATAGAGTAAAGTTCTATATTTTTCACACGTACCATGTCGTCTCCATCAGAGGTAAATACGGCATTATTAGTAATTTCATCAAGCGTTTGGCGATAACCTTGTGTCAGGTATTCCATTGCTTTTGCAACACGTTTTGGTGTGTCTAATAAACCTTCGCGTTCAGCGTCTGCGCCTACGGCGGTTATAATTTTTTGGTAG
>NZ_JAWJBQ010001329.1:0-232 GCF_046535955.1 Pseudoalteromonas sp. SIMBA_162
GTTTAAACTGCGAGCCAAATCGGAATTTAACCATTTTTCAAACACATCTGGCAACGAATCTGTTTGGATATTTCCAAGAGCCGGTGTGTCGCCAAAGTCAGTCACTATGACATCTCCAGTAAAGATATTCACATTTAATCGGGAACGCCCATCTGGATCGTTACGTAATGTGACGTTTTTGGCATTGCGTAAACGATTAATTAATGCTTGATCTTCCTCTTTTGGGCTACAC
>NZ_JAWJBQ010001330.1:0-232 GCF_046535955.1 Pseudoalteromonas sp. SIMBA_162
CCTTCGCTTCAGTCTGCTCTTTCAGGCTTTTCATGCTGTCCTCGCTAAGGTGGTAGTGGGCCGCTGGAAAGGGCCAGCCATAGGCCCTCGCACGCTCGGTAGTGTAACCGAGGCCCCGTCTTGCGTAACAGAGGATTGGTGACAAGCCATCTTGCAAGCGTGCGTCCGCGCCGTTGCAGGGCGGGTGATGACGGAGCCCGGTAATGAATGTGTAATTGTCATTGATAATCAC
>NZ_JAWJBQ010001331.1:0-231 GCF_046535955.1 Pseudoalteromonas sp. SIMBA_162
CCTTGAGCGCATCGTCCGGGGCCACGCCATTCATGGGCGTGACGAAGGCGTACACGCCCTGGCCCTTCAGGTCGTGCGGGTAGCCGACCACCGCTGCTTCGGCGACGCTGTCATGCAACACCAGCGCGCTTTCCACCTCTGCGGTGCCGATGCGGTGCCCGGACACGTTGATCACATCGTCGATACGCCCGGTGATCCAGTAGTCGCCATCGGCGTCGCGGCGGGCACCGT
>NZ_JAWJBQ010001332.1:0-231 GCF_046535955.1 Pseudoalteromonas sp. SIMBA_162
CGGGAAGTCGACACTGCCGGGATCGCGGAAGTGGATCACGACCATCGACTCGGCATCCGTCGGGATATCCTGCGGCTCGAAGGGGTTGGAGGTATCCACCGTCGGCACGCGCTGGAAGTTGATGTGCGTGCGTGAGAACTGCGGCTGGATATAGCGCACGTAGTCATCCATGCGGCTCAGGATGGTGTCCACCACCGCTTCCTGGGAGTGCCCGCGCAGCTTGGTGTCGCG
>NZ_JAWJBQ010001333.1:0-231 GCF_046535955.1 Pseudoalteromonas sp. SIMBA_162
GCCGGCGGCGTCAGGGTCAGGCCGCTGAGTTTCCAGCCGGTTACATCCACCGGTGCGCTGCCTACCGTGACCGTGTGGCCTGCACCATCGCTGAGTACAGTGCCTTTCGGGATGCCGCTGAGGCTAACGTTGAGGGTTTCGGAGCCATCGGTGTCGGTCAGGGCAGTATTGATACCAACCAGTTTCACCGAGCCACCTTCCGGCCCTTCGTTTAGTTTGTAGCCGTCGTAG
>NZ_JAWJBQ010001334.1:0-231 GCF_046535955.1 Pseudoalteromonas sp. SIMBA_162
GCCATCGTCACGCGCCTCAGTTGTGGGCGTGCAGGGCATCATTGAGCGCGATGGCGCTCTTGTTGGTGCGGCACTCGACACGGCCGGTGACGGAGACTCACAGCGGTGATCTCGGCCAGGCTCATCCGTTACCCGCACCTCATCCCCTACCACCAGGCCACCACACAGTGACTTGCCGTCGAGGCCGATGTAGTGAAGAGGTGAATCCCCGGCGACTCCTTCCGCGCCAAG
>NZ_JAWJBQ010001335.1:0-231 GCF_046535955.1 Pseudoalteromonas sp. SIMBA_162
GTGTCGATATCACGCTGGAGAAAGTGCTGCCGATGGGTGGCGGCCTGGGGGGCGGCAGCAGCGACGCCGCCACGACCCTGCTGGCGCTGGACAGACTCTGGGGGCTCGAGCTTGGCGAAGACGCCCTCGCCGAGCTCGGCCTGTCGCTCGGCGCGGATGTGCCGGTGTTCGTGCGTGGCTTCGCCGCCTGGGCCGAAGGCATCGGTGAACGCCTGGTGCCAGCCCCGCTGG
>NZ_JAWJBQ010001336.1:0-231 GCF_046535955.1 Pseudoalteromonas sp. SIMBA_162
GATGAATTTCGTACCCATATAAGCAAAATCTGCCCCCATTATTCTTGCCGCTAAAATATCACGCCCATCAGAAATTCCGCCAGCTAAAATCGTGTATCCCTTCCAAAACTCACGAACCGCATCTAAAAAGGCAAAAGGATTCAACGTTCCACCATGCCCCCCAGCACCAGCACATACGAGGATTAACCCATCAACATTGGCCTCTGCTGCTTTTTTTGCATGCTTTAATGT
>NZ_JAWJBQ010001337.1:0-231 GCF_046535955.1 Pseudoalteromonas sp. SIMBA_162
CTGGTCGAAGGCCTGTCGTTCGCCGAGACCGTGGTGTCCGAGGCCAACTCGGTCATCGTCATCGTCGACCAGCACGGCCGCGTGCAACGCTTCAACAAGGTCAGCGAGGAATACACCGGCAAACGCGAGCAGGACATCGTCGGGCGCAGCGTGTTCGAGATGTTCATGACGCGCGAAGAGGCCGCGGCCTCGCGCCGCAACATCGCCGAGTTCTACAAGCGCGGACAGTCG
>NZ_JAWJBQ010001338.1:0-231 GCF_046535955.1 Pseudoalteromonas sp. SIMBA_162
GCGACGCCACCTTGACGCCTTCCAGCAGTGATGAAAGCTCTGCCAATGATGCAAGCCCTGCCAGCGATGCAGGCCCCGCCGCCTCTGCCGAGCAGCCGCTGCCCGCCGGTCAGTTGCAGCCCACTGAGCTGCGCGGCGTGCGCGAGCTGTTCGGCATCGACAGTGACCTCAAGGTGCCGGTATTTGTGGAGCGCGACGCCCACGTGCCGGAAATCGATCACGCCTATCGCT
>NZ_JAWJBQ010001339.1:0-231 GCF_046535955.1 Pseudoalteromonas sp. SIMBA_162
GCCCACTCTGCCATGCCGGTGCCTGCCATATGAGCCTGGCATTCATCGATTTTCTCACCTACGTGCTGTTCGGCCTGAAGATCCTGGCCATCATCCTTGCCTCGCTGATGTTCCTGCTGGGCCTGGACGACCTGTTCATCGACCTGTGCTACTGGGTGCGCAAGTTGATCCGGCGCTTTCGCGTGTATGACAAGTACGAAAAGGCCGACGAAAAGCGCCTGTACGAAGTGC
>NZ_JAWJBQ010001340.1:0-231 GCF_046535955.1 Pseudoalteromonas sp. SIMBA_162
GGCCCATGCCGCTCCGGCCATCAGGCCAAGCGCGGAGACCGCGGCCACGAAGGGCTTCTTCAATTTCATCGTCACAGGTCCTCCTCTGTCGACGGGCGCTGGGCGTCCGCCGGATCATTGCGCCCACGTTGCTGGGGCGATTGAACAGAGCGTCGGTCTTTTTCGCGACGTAATCAAGCTTTGCTGCGCTGCCGCACGGCTGGTATGCAGCTGTGTCAGTTGATATAGAAT
>NZ_JAWJBQ010001341.1:0-231 GCF_046535955.1 Pseudoalteromonas sp. SIMBA_162
CGATATAAGCGGTTGATTGTTATCGTTTTTTAGAGTGAAACGCTATCATGGCTCCCAAACGAAAGGTGCTGTACGGGGTTGAGTTGAAACCCCGCACGATCATCCGTCCCACGGCGGAGGTCAAGGCTTCGACCGAAACCGAGAAAGGTGACGTGCTTCGCGCGGCACGAAAAGTCATTTCCGAACACCGGGATGTACTGATCGCACTGAAGGATCGGTGATTTGCTGGAT
>NZ_JAWJBQ010001342.1:0-231 GCF_046535955.1 Pseudoalteromonas sp. SIMBA_162
GAGCAGGTTCTGGGCGGGCGCGCCTGCGGCCGGACCGCCGGCGGGCGTCTGCGGCGGGCGCGCGGCACCCGTCGGCAGCGGTATGTTCGCCAGCGACTGCAGCGAGTCGACCGAATACTGCGGGGCCTGCACGATCAACGGGTAGCTGACGCCGTTGCGCGGATCGAGCCAGAAGTTCGGCGTCGTCTGCGAACTGCCCGACAGCGCGATCAGCAGGTTCTGCGCGACGTC
>NZ_JAWJBQ010001343.1:0-231 GCF_046535955.1 Pseudoalteromonas sp. SIMBA_162
GGCTGCGTTGAAGCAGACCAATCTCTTGCGGACAAGCGAATGGAAATTTGCCTCATGGAGGTATCAACGATTCGGCCGCAGGGGAGATGCTTTCGGCAGCCGGCCGAAGGCGGGCGCGGCTGCGGTGTCCAGGATCGTGCCAGCAGCATCACTGGACTAGATGCCGTCTTCCTAGATGGTCGTGCCTTTTCTCTATGGGGTGCTCCTCATGCAATGTGCCTATCGAGGATG
>NZ_JAWJBQ010001344.1:0-231 GCF_046535955.1 Pseudoalteromonas sp. SIMBA_162
GGCAAGGCTTTTTCTATCAGGATCAATGCCTTTACCTTGGTAGACATCAAACAGCCTGAGGTCTGTGAGCCATTCGCCTGCATTGTCACGAATTAATTCAAGCACCGCGCTAGAAGCTACATCACGTCCTGCAATCAAAGCCAGGTCACGACGGGTTTCCGGGAACTTGGACAGCTCGCTGAATTTCGGCAGGCGGCCTTCGACCACGTCGCCCAGCACCAGCTCGAACAG
>NZ_JAWJBQ010001345.1:0-231 GCF_046535955.1 Pseudoalteromonas sp. SIMBA_162
TGACCGGCACACAGGTGTGGCCCTTGTCCTGGGTGCGCGAGAAGATGCGTGCGATCTGCTTCTTGTGCAACAGCAGCTTGCGCGTGCGCTGCGGGTCCGCCACCGCGTGGGTGTTGGCGGTTTCCAGCGGATGGATGTGGCAGCCCAGCAGCCAGGCTTCGGCATTCTTGATCACGATATAGGTATCGGTCAGCTGGCCCTTGCCTGCGCGCAGCGCCTTCACTTCCCAGC
>NZ_JAWJBQ010001346.1:0-231 GCF_046535955.1 Pseudoalteromonas sp. SIMBA_162
CGACAGGCACCAGAAGGGCCGGTTGTCAACCTGTGGTCAATAGCTTCCCCACAGATTTATCCACAGGCTGGCGGCGTCCGCACCGGGCCTTCTGGAGGGGAGAATCAGCGGACATCAGCCATTGCCGTAGTAGTGGAATGCACCGTTGTCCTGTGCGCAGCATGCGCTTGGATGAGCTTGCCGATAGCCCTCATCCAGCCTGGCCAGAAACGCAAAGAGCCGCCCGATGGG
>NZ_JAWJBQ010001347.1:0-231 GCF_046535955.1 Pseudoalteromonas sp. SIMBA_162
GCCCAGGTGACTCTTGATCACCGCCAGGTTGACCACCGAGAACGCCACCAGTGCACCGAAGCTGATCATCGACGCCAGGGTGGTGAGGTCGATGACCACCGCCAGCAATGACACCAGCGACACCAGGACAATGGCCACCACCGGGGTCTTGTAGCGCTCGGACAGGGTACCGAACACCCGACGTGGCAGGATGCCGTCACGGCCCATGCTGAACAGAATGCGCGATACCGA
>NZ_JAWJBQ010001348.1:0-231 GCF_046535955.1 Pseudoalteromonas sp. SIMBA_162
CTATATTCAGTCAAAGTTTCACGTGCTCCGACCTACTCGATTTCACTAAAAATGTCTTTTCATGTACGGGACTATAACCCTGTATCGTGGCACTTTCCAGAGCCTTCCATTAACACATAATAAGCTTGAGGGCTGTTCCGATTTTGCTCGCCGCTACTTTCGGAATCTCGGTTGATTTCTTTTATTACGGGTACTTAGATGTTTCAGTTCTCAGCGTTCGCCTCGTTAATT
>NZ_JAWJBQ010001349.1:0-231 GCF_046535955.1 Pseudoalteromonas sp. SIMBA_162
AAAACCAACATCGCCACCACTTTAAATTTACTGATGCCTAAGTAATCTTGTAATAGATCGTAAGCACGCAAGCTAAGTGATCGAGTCTGTGCAGGCTGTATTGTTTTTTTGTTTATTGTTAGCGCCATTATATTTCTCCTTTATGTGCGTGATGTCAGGTAATAACACAACCTAACCATACTTAATAACAGTATGTCAGCCATTAGGTTATGCGCCAGTGCTACACCCAAC
>NZ_JAWJBQ010001350.1:0-231 GCF_046535955.1 Pseudoalteromonas sp. SIMBA_162
ATTTTTTCAACCATGTCGTATCCCGACATTTTTGGCATGTGTAGATCGGTTAAATCAAGTGATAAATAATTCTTTCTCCACATATCTCGGCCTTCTTCGCCATTGTTGGCAACCTCTACGCCATACCCCAGTATATGCAATTGGTCGGTTAAAACTTGCTGGTGTAGAAGGTTGTCTTCAAGAAGCAAAATTAATTTATTTGATTCTCTAGCTTGCTGAACATTTAGATAG
>NZ_JAWJBQ010001351.1:0-231 GCF_046535955.1 Pseudoalteromonas sp. SIMBA_162
ATGTTCAAATAGAGGCCGCCGACGACGAAAGGTTGTTCAGTGGTAACGGCCGCAACATGATTGGCCTGGGTATTGCAAAACAAGCTAAAGCAAACACATTAACCGTGGTAGACAACGCACGTAGTGAGGTTGAAAAAATCAAACGAAACCTACCTGAAGGCACAACAATTCAAGACAGTTACGCCTCGTCTGTATTCATTAAAGAATCGATTAGCGAAGTATATAGCACGC
>NZ_JAWJBQ010001352.1:0-231 GCF_046535955.1 Pseudoalteromonas sp. SIMBA_162
AACATTACCCTGTATTGTTTCTGTTTGAGTAAAGACAATAGTAGCTTGCGAGTTTGCTATAGATGCGCCAACAGCACCGCGACTCACGGTATTTTCCCCTAAAATCTGTATTTGTGTTGTTTTATTACTGGCTAAAACGCCCGCTAAATCTACATAACTTGCAACGGCTGGTGGGTTAACTGTCGCTGTAGGCGCTTGCGTTGACGCTTGAGGTTGTTGCTCATCTGAGCC
>NZ_JAWJBQ010001353.1:0-231 GCF_046535955.1 Pseudoalteromonas sp. SIMBA_162
CGGCCACTTTTAACCGCTTCAATTAGACCGCTTGCTCCAGCTTTCCTAATCCCAATACCTTTGAGTTCGCTTCTTGTTGTTTGTATCCAAACAGCTTGATTAGCTCTAGTAGGAGAAAAGTATTCTTCAAGTAACAGTAAGTTCCATTCCGCACATAACGACATACCACTTCCATATTATTTTTATATTTTAACTTCTGACTTAACTGAAACTGAACACTAAAACTAGCCT
>NZ_JAWJBQ010001354.1:0-230 GCF_046535955.1 Pseudoalteromonas sp. SIMBA_162
GAAGTGATTGATGGCGGCGATATTGCACTCGACAAGCCAGATATTCCTAAAGTACCTGTCAACAGCGCTACAGACGAAGAAAACGCTGGCGTTGTTACAATTAACTTAAGCTAACTAAGTTGTATTTTTTGGGGTTGCATTAAAGCAAACCCAAAACTAGTTTAACCGTCGGCTAATCCTTTTAAAAACGCCAAGCTTAATTCTTCTTGCTCATTAGGTTGATATGGCAG
>NZ_JAWJBQ010001355.1:0-230 GCF_046535955.1 Pseudoalteromonas sp. SIMBA_162
CTGCAAGAGTTAGTGAGCTAACGCTTCTTTGTAAGCGTTAGCCGCTAGCTGACTATCACCAAGAGCGTGATAGGCGTTGCCCAATAAGCGGTATACGTGGCTGCTGGGTTCAATTTCTGCTAACTTTTTCAAAGCACGTTGCGCTAACGAAAAGTCCTGATTATCCATAGCGATTTGTGCAAGAGCGTAAAGGTAATCTCTATTTTCCGGGTTTTGCTTCAACTGAGCTT
>NZ_JAWJBQ010001356.1:0-230 GCF_046535955.1 Pseudoalteromonas sp. SIMBA_162
AACAGATCTCCTTTTAATCACCCTGCAGTTGCATTTAAAAAGTGTGAAATAATGCGCGTCGGCGGTTATGGAAATGAGTACTTATATGAAGATTATGCCCTTTGGTTGAAATCTTTAGCTAATGGATGTAATGGTGATAATATTCAACAAGTTTTAGTTGATATGAGATTTTCAAAGGAAACAGCAAAAAGACGAGGTGGAATAAAATATGCCATTTCAGAAATTAAAGC
>NZ_JAWJBQ010001357.1:0-230 GCF_046535955.1 Pseudoalteromonas sp. SIMBA_162
TCGAAATAAATTGCTGGCGCTGGATAGCTACTGATTAATGCTTCATCTAAATTACCTGTTGGATACAATTCTAAAATAATCGTATCAAACGCTTCTCTATTCTGTTCTGTTGCATATCGAATATAAGGAACGTACTCGCTTAAAGCGAGCGAGCCTGCTGAAAAGTTATATACCGACATGTTCGTAAAGTCGTGCTGATTAATATAAGTTGTGCGGCTTGTCCCAACAAG
>NZ_JAWJBQ010001358.1:0-230 GCF_046535955.1 Pseudoalteromonas sp. SIMBA_162
GTCGAGAGTGGCCGGGTTCCGAGATGATGCCGGCGTTATGGCCACCATTGGCCAGCACGAAGGTCATTTCGCTATCCGCGAACAGATGCAATTTGTAGACCGATTCCCAAGGGGCGACGTGATCATCCTCGGTCCCCACCGCAAAGATGGGCGCGCGGATATCGGAAACGCTGACGGCCTTGCCAGCGACTCGATAGTGGCCTTCGGCCAGGTCGTTGTTCAGATAGAGG
>NZ_JAWJBQ010001359.1:0-230 GCF_046535955.1 Pseudoalteromonas sp. SIMBA_162
GCCGCGCCACGATGCCGGGCAGCCGCAGCGCGCGGCCGTCCAGCTCGCCGCGACGCGTCCAGTTCGCAAGGATCAGTTCGCCGACCAGCTTGTGCGTACCGTAGCTCGTGGCCGGGTGCGGCGCCGTGTGCTCGTCGACAAAGTTCGGCAACGGTTCGCCCAACACCGCAACGCTGCTCGCGTAGACCACGCGTGCCGCGTACCCGTCGTGCAGCACGGCCTGCTTCGCG
>NZ_JAWJBQ010001360.1:0-230 GCF_046535955.1 Pseudoalteromonas sp. SIMBA_162
TGAAAAAGGGCATTTCTTCAAAGCTTTTTTGGATATCCAGTAACGTCGTTTCCATGATGTCACCTCAAAAATAATCTTAAGTCGATTTTACCCTGCAATTTTAGTTGACTGCAATGTTTCCTGTAAAAATGAGTGAATATAAACAATTGTTTCCTCAATTTCTTCAGAAAACACTTCATTTTTCGTAAAGAAACTATGAACAAGACCTTTCGCAACGACTTGTTTCACTA
>NZ_JAWJBQ010001361.1:0-230 GCF_046535955.1 Pseudoalteromonas sp. SIMBA_162
GGGAGCGCTTGATGAAGGCCAGGCTGTGCAGGTCGTCATCGCCATACAGGCGATAGCCGCTGCCACTGCGATGGGCGGGCTTGAGCAGGCCGATGGACTCGTAGTAACGGATCATCTTGGCGCTCAGGCCGCTCTTTCGGGCTGCTTGGCCGATGTTCATTCGGCGTTCTCCAGGTCTTTGGGTTTCCAGGTTTTCAACAGTAGCGCATTGCTGACCACGCTGACGCTGG
>NZ_JAWJBQ010001362.1:0-230 GCF_046535955.1 Pseudoalteromonas sp. SIMBA_162
CTCATAGTTTAACACGAACTTTTTCCATTCACTATCGAATTTACAACATTTACATGAAAATCAGACCTTTGACGGAATGGCAAAATTCAGAATTTGTATAATTCCATGAATTTAGGTTTCTTCATTAAATCAAGAACATACTCCCAAATTGAAAAAGCTCTTGATAATTTGGCATCAGCCAATTATCAAGAGCCTTCTGGTTTTCATTTTTTAACTAGCGATTTCTCTTT
>NZ_JAWJBQ010001363.1:0-230 GCF_046535955.1 Pseudoalteromonas sp. SIMBA_162
CCCGCGAACAAGGGCGAAGCCCTTGCCATGCACCGCGGTGGCTTCTTCGCGGGCATGCCCGCTCCCACAGGTTCCGCCCCCGCAATGGGGGTCAATTCATTTCTTGCTCTCTGCACTCGGGTCGTAGACCCGGGTCACATCGCCCCCCAGCCGGAAGCTGTTGAATGGCTGCATGTCGTGCTTGCGCTCAAGCGTGTCGCCAACGCAGTGGTACAGCGCACACCAGGGCT
>NZ_JAWJBQ010001364.1:0-230 GCF_046535955.1 Pseudoalteromonas sp. SIMBA_162
CTTGAGCCTGTTGATTGCCTTCACACCCATGAATATGGCAAAGGCAACGATCACGAAGTCGATCACGGTCTGGATGAACTTGCCATAGGCCAGCACCACTGCCGGAATATCACCTTCGGCAGCCTTCAGGGTAATGGCCAGGTCGCTGAAGTCCACCCCGCCGATCAAAAGACCCAGTGGCGGCATGACCACGTCTCCGACGAAGGACGAGACGATCTTGCCGAAGGCTG
>NZ_JAWJBQ010001365.1:0-230 GCF_046535955.1 Pseudoalteromonas sp. SIMBA_162
GCTTTAGCAGACTTAATGAATCAGTTTAATTTAAATGCCAAGACAATCGAACGGAAAAAGGGATTTGTGACCTATTTAAAAGAAGCGGAAAAGATTTCCGATTTCTTAGGAATCGTTGGTGCAACAACAGCCATGTTGAAGTTTGAAGATGTTCGAATTGTCCGAGATATGCGAAACAGTGTGAATCGTATAGTGAACTGCGAAACTGCCAACTTGAACAAAACAATCGG
>NZ_JAWJBQ010001366.1:0-230 GCF_046535955.1 Pseudoalteromonas sp. SIMBA_162
GGTGTTGCCTTGATCGCGGGCGTGTACAGGCTAATGGATATGCCGGTTACTGCACTGAATGTGCTAGGCAACGCGCTGGCCCCCTTGGTAGTGGCAAAATGGGAAAGTCGATCCCAGAACCGTGATGAATCTGTGAAAGGTGATGCTGAAACTAGAGCACTCCCTCAAGAACAGTGATTCGATCAGTATCGCTGCGTTTTGCGAAGCACGAGGAAGTGCAGTAGTCAGTC
>NZ_JAWJBQ010001367.1:0-230 GCF_046535955.1 Pseudoalteromonas sp. SIMBA_162
TTAGTCGATCCGCACCGCTCAGTACCCCCGCCAGTCCCCCCAGTTATAAAACTGATATCTACTCATGTTATTACTTGAATATATGGGTTATGCGAAATATGCGTTTAACTGATCGCAAGATAAAGTCAATAGTGGCTACAGGTAAAGAACAAAGCTTCTCAGATGTTAATTGTTTAGTATTGCGCGTTAGGGCGAATGGCACTAAAGCTTTGCGGTTAAAATATACAGTG
>NZ_JAWJBQ010001368.1:0-230 GCF_046535955.1 Pseudoalteromonas sp. SIMBA_162
AGTCGATTTGAGCGTCGATTTGGTCGACGACGCTCTCTGACTTTGCCAGGGCATCGATTAAGCCGTGTAGGGCGCGCTCTGACTGAATAAGGGCATTGTCAGCGATGTGGTCGCAGGATTCGGGTTTGGCAGAGAAGATCGACATGGTGAAAGCCTTGTAAGTAAGCGATGACTTACTATCTTAGCCGGTATAAGGGGAGAAGGGCAATAGTCTCCTGCGGTTGCCGTGT
>NZ_JAWJBQ010001369.1:0-230 GCF_046535955.1 Pseudoalteromonas sp. SIMBA_162
TGCTCAAGCAGACCGCTGAGCGATATACCGACAGCTGGCATCATCTGAAGCCTTGGCATTACTTCCTGACCAGTGTGATTCCCTGGGCATGGATGCCGCTGCTGCTGACGCTACCCTCGTGGCCGAAGGCACTCGCTCGCCGCTTCTCGCGCCGCGTTCTACGAGTCTGGCTGCCCCTGGTGGGTGCGGCATTGATGGTGGTCTTCTTCTCGTTGTCTCCAGGCAAGCGG
>NZ_JAWJBQ010001370.1:0-230 GCF_046535955.1 Pseudoalteromonas sp. SIMBA_162
GCTACGGTGCCAACCCGACGCCGATGCCCTATTCCGAGGTCTACTCCGGCCTGCAGCTGGGCCAGATCGACGGCCAGGTGAACCCGGTATTCGCCATCCAGGAAATGAGCTTCTACGAAGTTCAGGACTACATGATCCAGGCCAAGCAGGCGCAGTTCATCACCACGCTGGTGGCCTCCAGTGACTTCTATTCCGGTCTGGATGACGAGCAGCAGCAGATGCTCGACAAG
>NZ_JAWJBQ010001371.1:0-230 GCF_046535955.1 Pseudoalteromonas sp. SIMBA_162
CGTATAGCCTCGCTTTTTCATTCATCAAATCTGCAAATCCTTCAATAGATCCACCCGTATGTTCTGCTAAAGCGTAAGCAGCGTCATTTCCAGAGCGTAACATAAGACCATATAACAACTCTTCTACCGTTACCTTTTCTCCGGGTTCAAGATAGATAGAGGATCCCTCACTCATTGCTGCTTGTCTAGAAATTTCTACTTCTTCTTTAAGATCATTATTCTCAATCACT
>NZ_JAWJBQ010001372.1:0-230 GCF_046535955.1 Pseudoalteromonas sp. SIMBA_162
TTCTTGTAGCGCTTGGCCTTGAGGCTTGAGGTGTTGAGGCTCGCCTCGGCACGCGCCAGGCTCGCCTTGGCGCTCTCGACATCGGCGCGATAGGTGCGCGAATCGATGTGATAGAGCACCTGACCTTCCTCGACGTCACTGCCTTCGGTGAAGTCGCGCGATTCGATGATGCCACCGACCTGCGGACGCACTTCCGCGATCTGATAGGCACGCGTGCGGCCCGGAAGTTC
>NZ_JAWJBQ010001373.1:0-230 GCF_046535955.1 Pseudoalteromonas sp. SIMBA_162
GATTTTTCGCCAGACAGTCGGCTCGATTAAATAGTGTTTTAGCGCGTATTAAATGGCCAATGTTAATGCTCGCCATTACAGCCACCAGTTATTTAGCGCTAACGGCAAATACCAACATGGGCGCCTTGTTGCTGTGTGTTTGTGTGCTACTGCCCTTTTTTGTGGTTACGACACCGATAGTTAAAGCTGTATTTAAGCTGCCATGGCACACACAAAACCAGATTATTCAG
>NZ_JAWJBQ010001374.1:0-230 GCF_046535955.1 Pseudoalteromonas sp. SIMBA_162
TGCCGGCGGGTAAGGCTTATTACCCAGTGTTTCTACGCGAACCTGCGCGTCACACTGGCAGGCTTGAGTAAAAGCTACAAAGCGTTCAGGGTGCACCAAACCATTTAAATTAGTGACCATTAATTTATGAATAGTTTGCGGGCTAAGCTGATCAATAGTATGGCATAAAGTGTGATTATCGCTGGTCAATACGCCAATGTCACGAAAAAGATTAGGTACTTTTAAACGAT
>NZ_JAWJBQ010001375.1:0-230 GCF_046535955.1 Pseudoalteromonas sp. SIMBA_162
CATTGAAGTGTGCAGACAGGCCTTGTTCTGCAGCAGGCCGGCAGTGGCGAAGAGCAAACCGATGCAAAGGGCCATGCAGATGGCATTGGTGCCATCCCAGCCAACCGTACTCAGCAACAGCGAAGGGCTGAACGCACCGACGGTTGCCAGAATGGCAATGGCGAGGTCGTTCTTGCCCTGCATCTGCATCGCTGCCGGGCTGTTTTGCAGCGACTGGGCCAGCAATGCGC
>NZ_JAWJBQ010001376.1:0-230 GCF_046535955.1 Pseudoalteromonas sp. SIMBA_162
CTTTGGCCTCAATTACGTCGAAGATGGCCACGAACACAAGGCTGCGCGGCGTTTTCGCAAACAGTTCGACACCCTGCCAGACCTTAACGAAGGCGAACTGGAGAACGAAATTACCAGCCTGCGCCTGAACGTGGTAATGCTGTTCGACGGTGACAGCCTCGACGGTTACACCCATTGTCCATTGGCCAAGCTGACCCGCAACAGCATGGGCGGCTTCAATATTGACCCGC
>NZ_JAWJBQ010001377.1:0-230 GCF_046535955.1 Pseudoalteromonas sp. SIMBA_162
CCTGTATTGTCTTTCGCGGCCGAGCACGGCGGCCCTGAGTTGGAGAAGGTCGATATCGACCTGGCCGACAAAGCTGCCCTGCAAGACGGCGCGCGTACCTTTGCCAACGACTGCATGGGCTGCCACAGCGCAAAGTTCCAGCGTTATGAGCGGGTTGCCGACGATCTGGGTATCCCTCACGATCTGATGTTGAGCAAGCTGGTCTTCACCGATCTTGGCGCCGGTGAAGA
>NZ_JAWJBQ010001378.1:0-230 GCF_046535955.1 Pseudoalteromonas sp. SIMBA_162
CGGCCATCGTCCGTCGGACGGCATCCAGCCAATCCTGCTGGATGCCCGCTGCTCTGACGCGCAGGGCATGCCCTGCGCGAGGGCATCCATCGTCATTCGTGCGCGGCGATGGATGCCGGGTAGTGCTTGCCACTGCCTTGCGACAACGGTGCGCTGCTGCCTCGTGCGCCACTTCTCATCGAGCTGCCGCGCAGCGCACCGGCGCAAGTCTCGTTACCAGACGGTATCAG
>NZ_JAWJBQ010001379.1:0-230 GCF_046535955.1 Pseudoalteromonas sp. SIMBA_162
CGTCGCCATCAAATGTATTGATCAGACTTCTATTGCTGTTTTTAACTTTATTATCAAGAGGTTGTCCCCCCATGCCTGTTTGGCTGTTTTTTTCAAGCGTTGTACCTGGTAAAAAGTGCTTAAAAAAGTCCCTAATTTGATCGCGCATATACACCGTGTTAGAAAGTAAATCGTTATTGGTTCATTGCCATTTTGCATTGCTCCACGTTCGCAAAGATGTCGCCTTTCTA
>NZ_JAWJBQ010001380.1:0-230 GCF_046535955.1 Pseudoalteromonas sp. SIMBA_162
CTGTGCGTGTTCGTGGTGGTACTGGTCACCCTGCCCCTGCTGCTGGAACTGACCACGGGTGAGAGCCTGCTGGCCGCCTGTGCCGCCATGAGCCTGTTCGCGCTGCCCAGCGTCGCCAACCTGCGCATCGCGCGTGGGGTGGTCGGCGGTCTCGCGATGATCGGCATCAGCGTGATGCTCGCGGTAGGCGCATGTGGGCCACGCGCCTGCATTCCGCCCGCCACGCTCTG
>NZ_JAWJBQ010001381.1:0-229 GCF_046535955.1 Pseudoalteromonas sp. SIMBA_162
GTCATATCCTGCCAGAACGGATTTTCCCGGTTAAGCACACAAGGAATGCCCGCCTGAATCAGTAAGCACAGCGTACCAATGCCCTGCTGGCGGGCAAAAATAAAGTAACCAAGATCGCACTGACGAAGTAGCGTCAGATAGGCGTCAAATTCCAGTTTTTCGCTCAGAACTTGCAGATTTTCTTCGCTGAATAACTCCAGCCCCGCCTGACGAACTTCCTCGATGTACG
>NZ_JAWJBQ010001382.1:0-229 GCF_046535955.1 Pseudoalteromonas sp. SIMBA_162
CAGCAATTAAAGGAAAAGTTGCGGTCTGAAACTGAAGTAGCATCCGTTATCTATACGAAAACATTTTACAGGAGGTAGTCATGCAATGGCTGAAAAATTACAAGGTTTCCACAGAAAGTTATATCTAACACGTTACGCACAGAAAACAATGGACAAGCGTAACCATATCGTAGAGGGTGCTACAGTAGTAACACTAGTGAAAGATGGTAAATATCCAGTACGTGAAATT
>NZ_JAWJBQ010001383.1:0-229 GCF_046535955.1 Pseudoalteromonas sp. SIMBA_162
CGCGAGGTTTTACCACCGCAGCATAACTGCCTGCATCAACTCTGGTCCGCGCTCAGCACAACAGAAAAAGATCAGCTCGAGCAAATCACCCGCAAATTGCTCTCCCGTCTCGACCAGATGGAACAAGACGGTGTGGTTCTCGAAGCGATGAGCTAACGCGTCATCTCGCTCAAAAATCCAGATTTATAAAAGAAAAAATGACTGGCCAGCATGTTGCGATGCTGGCCAG
>NZ_JAWJBQ010001384.1:0-229 GCF_046535955.1 Pseudoalteromonas sp. SIMBA_162
AATACTTATTACATTGTTACTAATTTAAATGCCGTTAACTTTCAGCTTATGAAAGTAGATATTGGTAAAGCCGGTGATAAAGCAAATTGGCAAAGCGTGATCCCTGCGCGCGAGGGTATTAACCTCGAAGGTGTTGAGTTGTTTGATGACTACTTAGTATACCAACAACGCGAAATGGGCCAATCAACACTGAGTGCGCGTAATTTAACATCGGGCAAAGAGTTACCAC
>NZ_JAWJBQ010001385.1:0-229 GCF_046535955.1 Pseudoalteromonas sp. SIMBA_162
GCCTGGGCCGCGAGCGCGGCAACGGTTCCAGCGCGGTGACCACGGCATCCAGCGGCAGACTGCGTGCGTGCACGGCCGGCAGCCAGAATTCCAGCTCCGGCAGCCAGGCCTCCAGCCGGTTGAGCAGGATCGGCTCGCCCTCGAAGCCCTGTAGCGGGCGGGTCAACGCCTGCTCCAGCCAGTCGGTGAGGCGCGGCTGCCAGCTGGCATCGAAGCCACCGAAATGCAG
>NZ_JAWJBQ010001386.1:0-229 GCF_046535955.1 Pseudoalteromonas sp. SIMBA_162
GTAGATGAGTACGGCGGCACGGCGGGCATCATCACCATTGAAGATATTCTTGAGCAAATTGTCGGGGATATCGAAGATGAGCACGACACCGATGAAGAGGACGATATCCGCACGCTGGAGAACGGCCACTTCGCGATCCGCGCCCTCACCCCGATTGAAGACTTCAACGAGCGCTTTGGCACCGAGTTCTCTGATGACGAGTTCGACACGGTGGGCGGCCTTGTGATGC
>NZ_JAWJBQ010001387.1:0-229 GCF_046535955.1 Pseudoalteromonas sp. SIMBA_162
CTGGGGCCAGACCATTCCGAGCCTGATTTCAGCTACGGCTCCTGGTTCGCGATGCTGTTTTCCGCGGGCATGGGCATCGGCCTGATGTTCTACGGCGTCGCCGAGCCTGTCTTCCACTTCACTGCGCCTCCGGTCGGCGATGCCGGCACCGTCGAGGCCGCCCGTGAAGCCATGAAGACCACCTTCTTCCACTGGGGCATCCACGCCTGGGGCGTCTATGCCGTGGTGG
>NZ_JAWJBQ010001388.1:0-229 GCF_046535955.1 Pseudoalteromonas sp. SIMBA_162
GCCGTCTCCACCATCACGCGCGACGATATCGACAAGCGCGCAGCCGAGACAGTCCAGCGTGCCGCGGACTACACGCCGGGCGTCTTCACCAACCAGATCGGTGCCTCCAACCGCTATGACTATCTGGTGCTGCGTGGCTTCTCCGATGGCAGTGTCAGCAACACCTTTCTGGATGGCCTGAAGCTGATGGGCGACTCGGGCTCCTACAGCTCGATGACCATCGACCCCT
>NZ_JAWJBQ010001389.1:0-229 GCF_046535955.1 Pseudoalteromonas sp. SIMBA_162
GCCTGAAAGGCCCGCCGCACAAGGGACGTCGCATGCCACTACCCCACGCCGCCAAGCACTCAGCGCGCCACGCTGCCCACCATTCGGCCAAGCATTCAGCTCGCCATGCTGAGGATCAGGCGCTCGATCGAGGCTCCGCCTGCACAACGCCTGCGGCGGCGCTTCCCCCTGCTCCCTCCTCTTCTCTTCCCTCTTCTTTCCCCTCGGCGCTGCCGCCCTCAACCCTCCG
>NZ_JAWJBQ010001390.1:0-229 GCF_046535955.1 Pseudoalteromonas sp. SIMBA_162
GCTTTAGATGATGCTTTTGCCGTTGCTAAGGCCATTAAAGAATTACTAACAAATTGATCATTTTCTTCACTAGCATAATTTTCTGCTAAATCCTTAGCATTTTCTTCTTTAAGAAAATCTTCAAATTCTTCAATAGAACTAAAATTTAGTGAATGTTTCTGATTCACTTTAGTATCAGAAACAATATCAAATCCATATTTTTCAGCAATTTCATTAGCCTTATCAACAG
>NZ_JAWJBQ010001391.1:0-229 GCF_046535955.1 Pseudoalteromonas sp. SIMBA_162
GGCACGATCGCTCGGCAATGCGGGTGGGGAAACGGTGATCGCCTGGCGAAGATATTCCGGCGGCACCTGGATGTGACGCCTTCGCAATACCGGTTGCGGGCCCGCTCGAACGGGGACGTGCGACCGATTTAGCAAACACGGGATGTGCCGCGGCGACGGGACGGCGCACATCTTCTCGGATTTTCGAATCGAATCATTGCCCTGAGAGAATAGGAGTGCAGATCATGTC
>NZ_JAWJBQ010001392.1:0-229 GCF_046535955.1 Pseudoalteromonas sp. SIMBA_162
CATGCAGTTGCTGGAACTGGAGCTCGAGGGGCGAGTCATGCAGGCTCCCGGTGGCTGGAAACGGCTCTGACGTTCTGAGCAAAAGTCGCCGGCCTGGCAGTGATGATCTGAGGCTGCCGACCTGGCAGTGATGATCCGAGAGGCCGGCAACCTGAACTCATTTGCCCAGGCTGACCTTGCCGCTCTCGGACTGCCAGGCATTGAGCGCCGCATCACGCATGGCGCGCTT
>NZ_JAWJBQ010001393.1:0-229 GCF_046535955.1 Pseudoalteromonas sp. SIMBA_162
CTCACGGCGCTTTGCCCGGCTGTCGCTGCAGGGCGAATTCCTGGTGATGGAGATGGACGTGGTGGTGGCCGGCGTCGGCGAGACCCACCTGCGCAGCCAGCTGGAGCTGTGGGATCGGTTGCTGCAGGAGTTCATCGTCTACCTGCGCGAATACAGCCAGCAGGCGGCCCAGTTGCAGGCGCAGGCCGAAGCGCCCCAGGCGGCGCAAAGCCAACCCCGGGAAGAGGCG
>NZ_JAWJBQ010001394.1:0-229 GCF_046535955.1 Pseudoalteromonas sp. SIMBA_162
ACATAAAAAATCTTCCTTACTTATGCGGGAAGATTTTCTTTATCAATTTTCAACTTTTACAATCATCCTCTATACATTTATCAAGATTGGCTTCAAATTCAACCCAACAACCCACGCAACGTGTTTTTCCTCGAAAGATTGTATAATCGCCAATTTGAACCTCACATTCTTCACACGTTTTATTTTCTTCTTGTGTGTAATGTCCGCTATGCAATCTGTCTTCCAGATT
>NZ_JAWJBQ010001395.1:0-229 GCF_046535955.1 Pseudoalteromonas sp. SIMBA_162
CTACAGGCTGGACGCGAACACCACGACCACACCGATCGGGGCGATATAGCGCGCCACGAAGCTCCACAGCGAGAAGGCCGAGTCGCTCATGTTGAGCTGGCTGCGCACTTCGTCACGGCCCATGAACCAGCCGACGAAGACGATGGTCGCCAGACCGGTCAGCGGCAGCATCAGCTTGCTGGTCGCGTAGTCGAGCAGGTCGAAGATGGTCATGCCTTCGAACTTGGCG
>NZ_JAWJBQ010001396.1:0-229 GCF_046535955.1 Pseudoalteromonas sp. SIMBA_162
GCGAGGCCGTGGGGGCGCCCGCCTCGACCGGCATCGAGATGGGACAGCACAGATACTGGCGGCTGTCGTAGACATGCCGCTCGCCGTCCAGTATCGCCTCCTTGGCACCGCTGACGATCACCACCACGGCGGGTTCATAGACGGCCGGTGCGCAACGCACGGGCTCCGTCATGCGAAAGAGCTGTACACCCTTCACTGCGGTCTCTCGAATGCCTTCCTCGTGGGCGAG
>NZ_JAWJBQ010001397.1:0-229 GCF_046535955.1 Pseudoalteromonas sp. SIMBA_162
CTTGCTACCGGCAATGGTCGAGCCGGTGAAGGACACCATGTCGACCTGCGGATGTCCGGACATCACCGGGCCTATCTCACTGCCCTCGCCCGTCACCACATTGAAGACGCCAGCAGGCAGACCGACCTTCTCGAAGATCTCGGCCATGATGAAGTCCTGCAGCGGCGTCTGCTCCGCCGGCTTGGCGATCACGGTGCAGCCTGCCGCCAGCGCCGGGGCCAGCTTGCCG
>NZ_JAWJBQ010001398.1:0-229 GCF_046535955.1 Pseudoalteromonas sp. SIMBA_162
ACTCATTGTTTTCATGGCGCGAGCCGCCGAACCTATATTACCTGAGTGTGCTGTGCTCACTAAAACAACGCGAATATCGTCTCAGATCATTGCTGTGCTTCTTACAAATGCCAAAAAATTGCGCGAATTCTAACATAAAAGCACACTAAGATCCTAGAACCTTAAACCCGATCAACACTCGTAAAAAGGGCCTTTAAACCATGGCCGCTTTTACATACACATCAAAACG
>NZ_JAWJBQ010001399.1:0-229 GCF_046535955.1 Pseudoalteromonas sp. SIMBA_162
ACTAAATACATGCTCTACTTCACTTTCAACAGTCACATTAGCAGCGTAACCTTTAACTATCCCTTTTACGCCTTCAAGCTCTTTTAGTTGCTCGCATTCGTTGTTTAATAAATCTTGTGCCATGTCAATAAGTGCAATATTTGCGCGCATAACTGCAAACTTTTGCTCCATAGCGAAACCTAAACCTTGCGCCCCACCTGTGATGACTACCGTATTATTTTTGATTTCC
>NZ_JAWJBQ010001400.1:0-229 GCF_046535955.1 Pseudoalteromonas sp. SIMBA_162
CACCAGACGAGCTCCCTTTCAACGTATTCACAAGCTGAGAATTACGCTACAGCCTCTTTCGGCAAACATATAATGAGGAGCCTTTCCTACAACTTGGCGGGGTTACTTATGGGTGGCTAAATTCAACCTTTCCTTTTTTATCATCAATCGATGGGCTTACTGTTGATATTCTACATTACATTGCAGGCGTAAAAGAGCAGGTAGTTGTGGATAATGAAGCGCACTATAG
>NZ_JAWJBQ010001401.1:0-229 GCF_046535955.1 Pseudoalteromonas sp. SIMBA_162
ACCCTTAACCGCCCAACGGGAGATGCCTAACCCATTGTGCGCATAAATCCAAAGTAACCAACCACCGCTGCGCGTGATGGAATAGAAGGGTGGGTACAACTTAGCTTTAATATTTCGCCCACTGGGGAAGTAATTGACGCGGTAGTTTTAAACGCCGAACCAAAACGTATTTTTAACCACGAAGCACTACGCGCTATTAAACGTTGGAAATACCGCCCAAAAGTAATTG
>NZ_JAWJBQ010001402.1:0-229 GCF_046535955.1 Pseudoalteromonas sp. SIMBA_162
GTGCTCGGACTCGGTGTAACCGTTCTGGTCATTGTGCGTTTCTTACTATCTCACGGTTTAACGCCAAAGGTTGTCGACAGCCGAGCAAATCCCGCAGGGATTGAATGGCTGAGCAGTCATGCGCCTAGGTTAAATACACACTTTGGCAGCTGAGATGCTGCTGGGCTTAATAGCAGTGATATGATTAGTGTAAGCCGTTGGTGAAGCCGTAAAACGCCGTCCATGGCGA
>NZ_JAWJBQ010001403.1:0-229 GCF_046535955.1 Pseudoalteromonas sp. SIMBA_162
ACGGACTCGGATGAACCGACAATGCGATTCACCGCCTCCTGTGTCTGCTTGTCGGTGCCGTAGGTGATATCGGTGCCGTTGTGCTTGAGCGTCAGGCGGTTCTTGTTGACGTGGTGCTTGCGGTGCCGGGCAATCACATAGGCATCGGCTCCATCCTCGACTGTGAGGCTCACACGACAGTCCTCGCCAATCGTGTCATTGATCACATCGTCAGTGGTCACGCCGCGTG
>NZ_JAWJBQ010001404.1:0-228 GCF_046535955.1 Pseudoalteromonas sp. SIMBA_162
GTTCTTTAATTTCGTCATTTTTTGAATACATGGTTGCCAACTACCCTAACCGTTTCTCTAGTATCTAACCAGCGAGAAGTAGCAATAGCTGGATTATAGAAAAATAGGCTTTGTCTATCTATATATCTTTTTTCCAAAGCTTCATTCACCGCTACCACTGAAGCATTAGTAGGTGTAATGGTATTAATTCGCCCATTTGAAACAGGTGAAAACTGTCCTTTCTGATAG
>NZ_JAWJBQ010001405.1:0-228 GCF_046535955.1 Pseudoalteromonas sp. SIMBA_162
CCAAGCCGTGGCGGTAGTGAACGGCCAACAGGCGAGCATCACTCAGGTAACACCCAACGCTGACTACCTGACACCGTTTGAAGCCAAATACGACCAGAGTGGTCAGGCATTATGGCGGTTATGCATTGACCTGGAGCGTTCATGACGTTTGTTTATCTGATTTTCGCTATCGTCGCGGAAGTGATTGCCACCAGCGCCCTAAAAGCCTCGGCGGGCTTTACTCGTCCC
>NZ_JAWJBQ010001406.1:0-228 GCF_046535955.1 Pseudoalteromonas sp. SIMBA_162
ATTTGGAAGCGTTGTAATATTAGCTACTTATTAAAACTCGGCAAGGTATCTCGCTATTATAGGCAAGTTAGCGAAAATGCGAGAAACGCGTAAGAATATATAGCCGATACTAGAGCCCCCTCCTTCAAATGATTTTTTATAAATTAATGGGTAAGCAAAGTAATACAACAAAAACAAAACATTAAACAACCCCACTCTGTTAACGTTCAACTCAATGTTTTCGCCTGT
>NZ_JAWJBQ010001407.1:0-228 GCF_046535955.1 Pseudoalteromonas sp. SIMBA_162
GTCATTACTCGAGGCAGTCAGTTGGTGGTCGTGGGAGACCCCAAACAGTTACCGCCTACCAGTTTCTTCGACCGCTCCGATGTCTCAGGTGAAGAAGAAGATGTGGCGGCAATGGTACAAACTGACAGTATTCTGGATGCTGCTCTACCCTTGTTCCCCATGCGGCGCTTGCGCTGGCATTACCGCTCGCAGCATGAGCACCTGATTGCTTACTCCAACCGCCACTTT
>NZ_JAWJBQ010001408.1:0-228 GCF_046535955.1 Pseudoalteromonas sp. SIMBA_162
GTGCAGATCTCGGTGCTATCACTCTTGCTGGGTTTACTCCTTGCAACCGTTCTGTTGGCGTGCCGGTTATCACAATTTATTATCTTGCGGTGGGCAGCCAACATCTACGTCAGCGTATTTCGCGGTACACCCTGCCTGGTGCAGTTGTTCATTATCTATTTTGGTGGGCCACAAATAGGTATTGAGCTTGAGCCGTTTGCTGCTGCGGTGATCGGTTTAGGCATGAAT
>NZ_JAWJBQ010001409.1:0-228 GCF_046535955.1 Pseudoalteromonas sp. SIMBA_162
GCTAAAGTAATAGCCTTGTCCATATTCACATTCGAGTTCTTTTGCTGTTTCTACCCCTTCTGCAACCACTTTTAAATTTAGTGCATGGGCTAAAGAGATAATGGCTGCAACCATGGCAATACCTGACTCGCCTTCATTCATATTCACGATGAACGAACGGTCGATTTTTAATACATCAATTGGAAATTCTTTTAAATACCCTAATGAACTATACCCTGTTCCAAAATC
>NZ_JAWJBQ010001410.1:0-228 GCF_046535955.1 Pseudoalteromonas sp. SIMBA_162
GCACCGGTGATGCGCATCTTGCCGGAATCCACCGAGTAATCGACGCTGCTGTCGGTGGAGGATGCCGCGCGGTGGCTGTCGGTCAGCTGGAAGCCACTGATGCGCGCATTGAGGGCGCCATCCAGATAGCTGCCCTTGATGCCGATCTCGTATTGCTCGCCTTCCCGCGGGTCGATCAGGTCCCCGTCCTCGCCTTCGCTGGTCTGCGGCTCGAAGACCTTGGAGTAG
>NZ_JAWJBQ010001411.1:0-228 GCF_046535955.1 Pseudoalteromonas sp. SIMBA_162
GCGCGGCTCAGCGCATGGCGGAGCGTCGCAATCTCCTGGTGCTGGAGGTCAACGCCATCGGCACGGCCTGGCTGCGGATCGACATGCTTGCCGCGCCCGCGCAACCCCCATTGCGCGACGCATTCCGCCGCTATGTCGACGAGCGCATCAACTACTACCGGCATGTGGCCGACCTCGAGGCGCGCGAGGCGATCGCCGCCAGGGTGGCGGCCTTGCAGAAGCAGATCT
>NZ_JAWJBQ010001412.1:0-228 GCF_046535955.1 Pseudoalteromonas sp. SIMBA_162
CAGGTCGACAGCGACCAGTACATGCTTGTATTCGTTGCTCATCCTGAGATCCTCCCGCAGAGGTTGGCCATTCGAGTGGCGTCGTGCACCTGCTTCCATGCTAGGCTTGCCGCCCCCTTGAACACAATGACTTACATCAACGTAATGGCAGTGCGTGATACGCAACACTGCGGGGCTGCTTAGCCTATATTGCGCTTTCACGCCATGTCCTGCTTCATGAAACCCTTG
>NZ_JAWJBQ010001413.1:0-228 GCF_046535955.1 Pseudoalteromonas sp. SIMBA_162
GGCGAGATCGAGCTTGAGGCTCTGCAGCCGGGCAGCTCCATCATGCCGGGCAAGGTCAATCCGGTGATTCCCGAGGCGGCCGCCCAGGTGGCGGCGCAGGTGATGGGCAATGACGCCACCATCGGCATCGCCGGGCAGAGCGGCAACTTCCAGCTCAATGTCATGCTGCCGCTGATCGCCAACAACCTGCTGTCCTCGATCACGCTGAGTGCCAATGTCAGCCGCCTG
>NZ_JAWJBQ010001414.1:0-228 GCF_046535955.1 Pseudoalteromonas sp. SIMBA_162
TTGTTTGCCCGCGCCAATTGCGGGATGGCGGGCGCGGAACTGGCTGATTTTCTGCCAGTGCGCGACGCTGGCGGCAGATTTACCGCTAACATCCTGCCAGTTCATATCCGAACGTGTACCTTGCAGCGGATCAGAACCTGTAGGACCGAACGGACGCGAGGATTCATCACCATAAAAGATTTGTACCGCGCCTGGCGCTAATAGTAATAACTCTGCTGCTTTGTCGCC
>NZ_JAWJBQ010001415.1:0-228 GCF_046535955.1 Pseudoalteromonas sp. SIMBA_162
CAACATTGACGGCACCATCGTCATTGGTGAAGGTGAAATCGACGAAGCACCGATGCTCTACATTGGTGAAAAAGTCGGTACTGGTCGCGGCGACGCGGTAGATATTGCTGTTGATCCGATTGAAGGCACGCGCATGACGGCGATGGGCCAGGCTAACGCGCTGGCGGTGCTGGCAGTAGGCGATAAAGGCTGTTTCCTCAACGCGCCAGATATGTATATGGAGAAGCT
>NZ_JAWJBQ010001416.1:0-228 GCF_046535955.1 Pseudoalteromonas sp. SIMBA_162
CGGAAGAGATTCACCGCATGATCACCAGCCTTCAAGTAGGCTCGCGCGAAGCGGTGCACACCATGAACACCAGCCAGGTGTCCAGCGAGCAGACTGTGCAGGTGGCCAACCAGGCCGGTGTGCGCCTGGCCAGCGTGACCCAGCGCATTGGCGAAATCGATGGCATGAACCAGTCGGTGGCTACCGCTACCGAAGAACAGACTGCCGTGGTCGAGAGCCTTAACCTGG
>NZ_JAWJBQ010001417.1:0-228 GCF_046535955.1 Pseudoalteromonas sp. SIMBA_162
GGTCGAAGGAAAAGCGCTACCGGATGATACCGGGCACAAGAAGCTTCATCGGCAAGCCAGCCCCAGCGCAGTAGCCGGCTTGCCGCTAAAGGAGGCCACCGCTAGCGCAAGGTCCGGCAATCCAGCCACTGCACGCCGTTGTGCTGATTGGCCTTGAGCAAGGCCGGAACCGCCTGGGCGGCCTTGGCATGGGTGTCATGGAACAGAATGATGCCCCGGCGCCAGAGC
>NZ_JAWJBQ010001418.1:0-228 GCF_046535955.1 Pseudoalteromonas sp. SIMBA_162
GGCAACGGCAAGAGCGGTGGTTTGCTGAAGAGCCTGCTTGGCGGCGGCAACAGCGCGATCGATCTGGATCTGGGCTGCATGTACAAGCTCAAGAATGGCAAGGGCGGGGTCGTGCAGGCGCTGGGCAACGCCTTCGGCAACCTGGAGCGTGAGCCCTACATCCATCTCGACGGCGACGACCGTTCCGGCCAATCCAGCGGTGGTGAGAATCTCTACCTCAACGGCCAT
>NZ_JAWJBQ010001419.1:0-228 GCF_046535955.1 Pseudoalteromonas sp. SIMBA_162
CTGGCCGCTTGAACCGATGCCTTGTGTCTCATGCACGATGGCGGGTCGCCTGCCCCTCGGGGCGCGCTTCCCCTCACGCATGTCAGAGACAACGGCTTGGCGGACGCGCCAGTCTTGCTGCCATTGCCATTGCCCGTGCCAGCGACATGCAATATGCAATATGTGAGTGTTACCTGAATGACCCTGGCAGGTACGCCGCCCCGGCCCACACAGACTGACGGGCGGCGG
>NZ_JAWJBQ010001420.1:0-228 GCF_046535955.1 Pseudoalteromonas sp. SIMBA_162
GCAAGAATTTCAGCCTGCAGTTCGAGTCGGATCCGGCCACGGGCAACATGGGCTATCGCGTCATCACGACCGATCCCAACGCCAATCCGCCGGTGCCGCCGGTTACCACGCCCGCGCCGCCGGCCGCCCCGACCGCGTACACGCCGGATGCATCGATCGATTTCGGCGGCGTCTCGGTCGTGGTCAAGGGAACGCCGCAGAACGGCGACGTGATCGACGTGCAAAGCG
>NZ_JAWJBQ010001421.1:0-228 GCF_046535955.1 Pseudoalteromonas sp. SIMBA_162
TAGCACCTCGCGGGCATCGAACTTGCGGTGCAGCACGACGCAGCCAGCATGCCAGAACTCCGACAGCATCATTGAAATACCGCCAGCATGGAACATGGGCATCATCACCAAGACACGGCCGTTGATGCGCACATCCATGACCTCGGCCTGATTCTGCGCCAATGCAAGGTCGCCACGCTGGCTACGCGCCGCACCTTTGGGGCGCCCCGTGGTGCCACTGGTGTAGAC
>NZ_JAWJBQ010001422.1:0-228 GCF_046535955.1 Pseudoalteromonas sp. SIMBA_162
ATGCAACTCATCATCTTGCAGGGTAATCAGCCCCTGACGTTGCATCTCATTTGCCAGCGCATCAATAACGTCCGGCAACTCGTCGCGATCCCAGCGCAGGAACAGCTCCGCTTTCAGCATTGGGTAAAGCACATTGACGTGCTCCATCAATACGTCGCGGGAGATGTGGCGATGCTGGGTGACGATTGCCGCCATCAGCGAAGGCAGCACCAACATATGCGCAATGTT
>NZ_JAWJBQ010001423.1:0-228 GCF_046535955.1 Pseudoalteromonas sp. SIMBA_162
CTAACGAAGATGCAATTGCTATGGCACATGAGCTAATGAAAAAAGAAGGAATATTAGTGGGTATTTCATCGGGCGCTGCTGTAGTGGCAGCAAAACCTATTGCTGAAAAACCAGAAAATGCCGACAAAAATATTGTTGTTTTTTTACCGAGTGCCACTGAACGGTACTTATCACGCGCGCTATTTGAGGAGGAATTCAGTGACCAAGAGCCTGTGCAATAATCATGGC
>NZ_JAWJBQ010001424.1:0-228 GCF_046535955.1 Pseudoalteromonas sp. SIMBA_162
GCCTGTAGCGTGGCAAGCGAGGCGTAGTGTTGCCAGCATGAGACGACCATTGTTTCGCGTTTTGCTTGGTTCTTGAAGTAATAAAGAAGAATTCCTTTATTACTTTTATTGATTGTGGCGTGATCAGCGACTTTTACGTCATCCGGGGTGGCACAAGGAGCGAGATATGCGCAGGACAGGAACACGCGGCCGTCGGCCGTTATGGGTCATCATCCTGGTGGTGGCGAT
>NZ_JAWJBQ010001425.1:0-228 GCF_046535955.1 Pseudoalteromonas sp. SIMBA_162
GTCGCGACACCGGTGGCACAGTTGTTCAGGTGACAGATACGCAGGTACTTGCAGCCCAGCGCGACCATCGGCGCGGTGCCGAAGCCGAAGCTCTCGGCGCCCAGGATCGCGGCCTTGACCACGTCCAGGCCGGTCTTGAGGCCACCATCCGTCTGCAGACGAATCTTGTGCCGCAGCTGGTTGATGCGCAGCGCCTGATGCACCTCGGGCAGCCCCAGTTCCCACGGG
>NZ_JAWJBQ010001426.1:0-228 GCF_046535955.1 Pseudoalteromonas sp. SIMBA_162
GAGATGTAGATAGGCGCCGCGACGGATGACGCCCCCACGCCCAGTCCGCCCAGCAGACGGAAGAACGAGAACACATAAGGGTCAGTGGCCAGCGCCGATCCCAGCGCCGAGACCAGATAGAGGATACCGATGCCGATCAGCGTGGCGCGGCGCCCGAAGCGATCGGTCGGCCAGTTGCCGAAGATGGCGCCGATCACCGTGCCCCACAGGGCCATCGACATGATGATG
>NZ_JAWJBQ010001427.1:0-228 GCF_046535955.1 Pseudoalteromonas sp. SIMBA_162
GGCCACCGCCCGGGTCGATGCCGCCGTGCACGACACGCCCAACGCCCAGTACTACGCCAACACGGCCGGCAAGCGCCGCGTCAAGGTACCCGGCTCGGCCAAGAGCGGCGACTTCTACGGCATCGCCTTCCCCAAGGGCAGCGAACTGGTGCCGCAGGTCAACAAGGCCCTGGCCACGCTCAAGTCCAACGGCCAGTACGACGCCATCTACGAGAAGTGGTTCGGCAA
>NZ_JAWJBQ010001428.1:0-224 GCF_046535955.1 Pseudoalteromonas sp. SIMBA_162
CGGGAGCCGGATTTGAACCGACGACCTTCGGGTTATGAGCCCGACGAGCTACCAGGCTGCTCCATCCCGCGCCTGTATATTTAAAGTCTATCGACTACTTAATTTAATCTCTTAAGTTAGAGTTTACAGTAACCTCACCCCATAAAGGAAATTGGTTGCGGGAGCCGGATTTGAACCGACGACCTTCGGGTTATGAGCCCGACGAGCTACCAGGCTGCTCCATC
>NZ_JAWJBQ010001429.1:0-221 GCF_046535955.1 Pseudoalteromonas sp. SIMBA_162
CATTAGCTCAGTTGGTAGAGCAGTTGACTTTTAATCAATTGGTCGATGGTTCGAATCCATCATGACCCACCATTTTTGCTTTGTAAGTAAAAACTGAAACATCGGCGGATCTACGCAAACACTATCTTTTTAGTACGTACAATTTTAGAGCGGGTCATTAGCTCAGTTGGTAGAGCAGTTGACTTTTAATCAATTGGTCGATGGTTCGAATCCATCATGAC
>NZ_JAWJBQ010001430.1:0-220 GCF_046535955.1 Pseudoalteromonas sp. SIMBA_162
GGAGTGGTAGTTCAGTTGGTTAGAATACCGGCCTGTCACGCCGGGGGTCGCGGGTTCGAGTCCCGTCCACTCCGCCACTTGTTATTTCCTCAATAACGAGCTTATAAAGTCCTTGATTAAATAATTCAATAAAATATTATTTGGCTATCAGCTATCAGCTATCAGCTATCAGCTATCAGCTATCAGCTATCAGCTATCAGCTATCAGCTATCAGCTATCA
>NZ_JAWJBQ010001431.1:0-215 GCF_046535955.1 Pseudoalteromonas sp. SIMBA_162
ATGGTGGGTCATGATGGATTCGAACCATCGACCAATTGATTAAAAGTCAACTGCTCTACCAACTGAGCTAATGACCCATTCTATAATTTTTAGATTATTGAGTGCAATTAATGCTTTAGTAAATAACCACTTAAAAATAAGTGGTGGGTCATGATGGATTCGAACCATCGACCAATTGATTAAAAGTCAACTGCTCTACCAACTGAGCTAATGAC
>NZ_JAWJBQ010001432.1:0-208 GCF_046535955.1 Pseudoalteromonas sp. SIMBA_162
TGCGGGAGCCGGATTTGAACCGACGACCTTCGGGTTATGAGCCCGACGAGCTACCAGGCTGCTCCATCCCGCGCCTGAAATATGCATACTTATTTAACGTTGCTTACATTACAACGTGGCGTCCAATTTAAGAAATTGGTTGCGGGAGCCGGATTTGAACCGACGACCTTCGGGTTATGAGCCCGACGAGCTACCAGGCTGCTCCATC
>NZ_JAWJBQ010001433.1:0-206 GCF_046535955.1 Pseudoalteromonas sp. SIMBA_162
GGTCATTAGCTCAGTTGGTAGAGCAGTTGACTTTTAATCAATTGGTCGATGGTTCGAATCCATCATGACCCACCATTCTATAAAACTCTAATCGGCGGATTCACGCAAGTAAGCTTTTAAGTTTATATTTGAGCGGGTCATTAGCTCAGTTGGTAGAGCAGTTGACTTTTAATCAATTGGTCGATGGTTCGAATCCATCATGACCC
>NZ_JAWJBQ010001434.1:0-206 GCF_046535955.1 Pseudoalteromonas sp. SIMBA_162
GTCATTAGCTCAGTTGGTAGAGCAGTTGACTTTTAATCAATTGGTCGATGGTTCGAATCCATCATGACCCACCACTTTTAAAGTGTCTGGTTCGGCGGATTTACGCATTTATATTATTGAATAAGTTTATGAGCGGGTCATTAGCTCAGTTGGTAGAGCAGTTGACTTTTAATCAATTGGTCGATGGTTCGAATCCATCATGACCC
>NZ_JAWJBQ010001435.1:0-205 GCF_046535955.1 Pseudoalteromonas sp. SIMBA_162
CTATCATCGGCGCTGTTTCGTTTCACTACTGAGTTCGGCATGGGATCAGGTGGGTCCAAAACGCTATTGTCACCAAGAAAATTCTTTTCAATTTTCTTATTTTTATTAAGGTTAAAGTCCTTCGACTGAATTTGAAGCCTGGTAATGTCCTACTTTCACATAGCAAATGCTACACTATCATCGGCGCTGTTTCGTTTCACTACTG
>NZ_JAWJBQ010001436.1:0-205 GCF_046535955.1 Pseudoalteromonas sp. SIMBA_162
GTGGTCGAATGCACCGGTCTTGAAAACCGGCATAGGTTTGTAGCCTATCTAGGGTTCAAATCCCTATCTCTCCACCACTTATTACAATAACTATGAGTACACTCTTACTTGTAGTTTATAGCACTTTAGGAGAGATGGCAGAGTGGTCGAATGCACCGGTCTTGAAAACCGGCATAGGTTTGTAGCCTATCTAGGGTTCAAATCC
>NZ_JAWJBQ010001437.1:0-204 GCF_046535955.1 Pseudoalteromonas sp. SIMBA_162
TGGGCGCATAGCTCAGCTGGATAGAGTACCTGGCTACGAACCAGGCGGTCGGAGGTTCGAATCCTCCTGCGCCCACCACTCTTTACACACTCTGCTTAGAGTATAAAAAAGCAAATAGTAAAAGTGGGCGCATAGCTCAGCTGGATAGAGTACCTGGCTACGAACCAGGCGGTCGGAGGTTCGAATCCTCCTGCGCCCACCACT
>NZ_JAWJBQ010001438.1:0-203 GCF_046535955.1 Pseudoalteromonas sp. SIMBA_162
GGTGCCGACTAACCGAGTCGAACGGTTGACCTACTGATTACAAGTCAGTTGCTCTACCAGCTGAGCTAAGTCGGCACACTAAACTGTGTGCTAAGGCACTTCATCAATTTTAAAGATTGATAAACTTATAAATGGTGCCTCGACCCGGAATCGAACCAGGGACACGAGGATTTTCAATCCTCTGCTCTACCAACTGAGCTATC
>NZ_JAWJBQ010001439.1:0-203 GCF_046535955.1 Pseudoalteromonas sp. SIMBA_162
GGAGTGGTAGTTCAGTTGGTTAGAATACCGGCCTGTCACGCCGGGGGTCGCGGGTTCGAGTCCCGTCCACTCCGCCATTTGATATCGTAACAAAATTAGTAAGTGCATTACCCCATGCACATACCACTGCGGAGTGGTAGTTCAGTTGGTTAGAATACCGGCCTGTCACGCCGGGGGTCGCGGGTTCGAGTCCCGTCCACTCC